>CANQDR010000019.1 GCA_947593615.1 uncultured Clostridia bacterium | reverse complement strand
GGCAGCAAATCATTTGGGGTAGTACAATGAATACCACTTTAGTAACCCAATAACCGAGATGTCTTTTCCGTCCCCACGATGAAGAGCATAGATAATTAAATTTATTATTAATTTAATTTTATAGAGTAAAATAAAAAGATAAAACCTAAAGACGTCCGTAGGAATAACACAGTATTCCTACGGACGTTGACTTTTAAAATCAAGGGGAGTAATATAAGAGCAACGACAAATCAGAACATGGTGAGGGCGGTTGTGAGATGGACAGAACTGAATTAAAAAATTATATTATGGAATTTTATAATGCAGAACCTGACTTTCCGTGGATTAAGTATCCTGATTATGAAGTGTTTCGGCACAGCAATAATCAGAAATGGTTTGCCTTGATAATGGATATTCCGAAAGCAAAATTAGGATTAACGGATGAGGGAATTATAAGTATTGTAAACCTCAAGTGTGATCCAATTATAATAGGAAATTTGCGATCTGAGAATGGATTTTTTCCTGCATATCATATGAACAAAAACAATTGGATAACGGTTGCCTTGGATGGAAGTGCGGCAGATGACAAAATAAAAATGCTTCTGGATATGAGCTTTGAGTTGACTAACGTGAAAACAAAAAAGCAAAAACCAGCCGACTAATAAATTTGAATTTAGGGAGATAATGCTATGGATATAATTGAATTGATTGAACCTAATATGGAATATGCCGATGATATATGGAATTTTCGGCAGGAAATATTTGAGTATGATGCTGATAATGAAGATAAATTTTCTGGGTGTATGTCTCTTGATATTAGTGAGTCTGCTGAAAAATGGATTGATGTTTGCAGACTTAGAAAAAGTGAAAATACGTGCGAAGAAGTTGGAACTTCAGTTCCTTCACATACGTATCTGGCAGTACGCAAATCTGATAAAAAAATTGTAGGTATCATTGATTTAAGGCATCATATAAATCATCCAATTCTTGGAACGTGGGGAGGCCACTGCGGATATACTGTTCGTCCTTCTGAACGAGGAAAAGGATATGCAAAAGAAATGCTTCGCTTAAATATATTAAACGCAAGAAAAATAGGAATTTCTAAACTCTTAATTACTTGTCATGTTAATAATATGGCCAGTGAAAAAACAATACTTGCAAATGGCGGTGTCTTTGAGAAGATAATTGATGTTGACGGAACAAAGATAAAAAGATTTTGGATAAATATATTGAGGTAGTATTATGAGTACCGTAGTTAAGTTTTATGATTCGACTGATGACAGCCTGCTCAAATTTGCTGTTATCGTTGCAAAGTCTGGTGGTAAGTGGGTATTTTGCAAGCACAAAGAGCGTGATACATACGAATGCCCGGGCGGTCACAGAGAAGCAGGTGAAAACATTGAAGATACTGCCAAGCGTGAATTGTACGAGGAAACAGGTGCTATAGATTATACCATTGAGCCAATCTGTGTTTATTCTGTAACCGCACCTGATAATTTCAACGGTGAAGAAACATTCGGCAAACTATATTTTGCTAATATTACTGCCTTTGAAACCGAGTTGCACAGCGAAATTGAAAAGATTGAATTATTTGATGACCTACCGACAAAATGGACATATCAGCAGATTCAACCCTTGCTTTTGAAAGAGGTTGAAAAAAGATTATACTACTAAATATAGTTAATAAAGGAGTTAAGCTGTTATTATGTATAAAGCCGTAATTTTTGACATTGGACAAACTCTAATTGAATATAACCAACCGTTAAATTGGTCAAAATCTTACCGCTCTGCCTTAGAGCGAGCGGCTATGGCTTGTAACATCAGATTATCGGATCAGAATTATCAAACAGCTATATCTGTATTAGCTATGTATAACACACGAGTACATCCAAGAGAACGCGAAATAAGTTCAAATGAATTATTTTCAAATATGTTAAACAAATTGAATTTACCGCAGCAATTACTAAATCAATTTAAGCGTGAATTCTATCTGTTCTTTAATAATGAAACTTGTGTTTATGAGGATGTTTCGCCTGTTCTAAAAAGGTTAAAGGACAACGAAATTATTCTCGCAACATTATCTGATGTTGCGTATGGAATGGATAATGAATTTGCTTTAGCGGATATAAGTAAAATAAAAGATTATATACAGTTTCCTATAACATCAAATGATGTAGGATTTCGTAAACCTAATACAAGGGGATTAGTATTCTTGTCTGAAATAATAAATATTCCCTTATCTCAAATTATTATGGTAGGTGACGAAGAAAAGGATATTATCTGCGCAAATAACGCAGGAGTGTATTCTGTTTTAATCAACAGAAGTGAGAATTTTAAGGATTTTGGACAAAAAGAAACGATACATACAATGCTTGAATTGCCCGAAATTGTACTGTAGGAGGGGAAAATGAAATACAAAAACATTCTTTGGGATTGGAACGGAACAATTCTCAACGATACACCTGTTGCATTTGAGGCGACAAATATCCTCTTGGAAAGATATGGTTATCCTACCATTACATTAGAGTATTATCGAGATAATATAGACACTCCTATTGTAAATTTTTACAGTAAAATATTTGACCTCAATAAACACGATATGCAAATGCTCGATGACGAATGGGACGTATTGTATAATCAACTTTCCGATAAAATAGGATTACACAACAGTGTGGAGGAATTACTGCGTTTCTTTGCCGACAAAAACTGCCGTCAAGTAGTGCTTTCAGCTTTCAGAACAGAGGAAATCATAAAATATGCACGCAAGTTTTCGGTAGAGCATTTCTTTGAGAATATTCTTGGGACACAAAATATTGTAATGGAAAGTAAAACTATGCGTGGCAGAAAATATATGCAGGAACATAACTTTACTCCTGAACAGACATTGTATATTGGTGATACTGTACACGATTGCGATACGGCTCGTGATTTAGGCGTGGAGTGTATATTATTCTCAGGTGGACAGCAATCGCAAATGCTTCTTAAAAAGTGCGGTGTACCTGTTTATGAAAGTTTTGAGGATATAATAAACCGGACTAAAATGAATATCTAGAGGATTACTAATGGAAAACATAAATGAAGTATATGAATTTTACAATAACGTTGCTGAGATTGACCAAAGAGAGCGATTCAAGGCTCAGGAGGCATTGCTTGCTCAGGTAATGAAGAGGCAAACACAACTGATGAGGACTTCCTCAATGCTCTTGAAATCGGTATGCCGCCGACAGGAGGCATCGGTTTCGGTATTGACAGAATGGTTATGCTTCTTACTGATTCTTCCGCAATTCGCGATGTGTTATTGTTACAGACAATGAAACCGACGGACTGATATATATACGAAAAGCCTTGATGATTCAAGGCTTTTTCTTTTCTCTGCGCAGACGATAGAGTGGAAAGGGAACGCTAATGTCCGAAAGACGTCACCCGGAAATACTTTGTATTTCCGGGTGACGTTGTTGACTTTAGGGACTGCGTGTAGTAGAATTAGGAGAGCGATAAATCGGGACTTACGGAGGAATAACCATGGAAATAAGAAAGCTACAAGAAAAGGACGCAGAGGAAGTTTCTGCATTGATTGCGAAAACACTTCGAACTACGAATAGTAAGGACTATTCATCGGAATTCATCGAAAACGAAATCAAAGCGTTACAGCCTCAGACGATTTTGGAGAGAGCGAGCTGGACGCATTTCTACGTTTTTTGCGAGGATGAAAAAATCGTTGGATGTGGCGCAATCGGTCCTTTTTGGGGGAAAACCGATGAGAGTAGTTTGTTTACGATTTTTGTCTTGCCTGAATACCAAGGACAAGGAATCGGCAAGAGAATTATTCAAACGCTCGAAGAAGATGAATACTTTTTAAGGGCAAGGCGGATAGAAATTCCCGCTTCGATCACAGCTACGCCATTCTATCGCAAAATGGGGTACGATTATAAAAACGGAATCACCGCGCCAGATGCCGAAGGACTGTTGCGGTTGGAGAAATTTCGGTAAATTCCAGTTTGTCTGATTGATAATAGTTAAGCGTCGGTTCTGAAATGCCTTTTTTGGGTTCATAAAACAGCAGATAACTAACAGAAAAAAACTGCCCAAAATTCGGCAGGATTGATTCTATTTTGCTTTTGTGGAGGGTCGGACGCTAAACGAAAATAAAAACAATCCTCCAGAAATTCGTATAAATTCGTATTATTTAGAGATAGAAGAAGCAAAAAAACATTGATATTAAAGGAAAAATTGAACTTGCTATATTTTCCGACAATGAAGAGCATAGATAATTAAATTTATTATTAATTTAATTTTATAGAGTAAAATAAAAAGATAAAACCTAAAGACGTCCGTAGGAATAACACAGTATTCCTACGGACGTTGACTTTTAAAATCAAGGGGAGTAATATAAGAGCAACGACAAATCAGAACATGGTGAGGGCGGTTGTGAGATGGACAGAACTGAATTAAAAAATTATATTATGGAATTTTATAATGCAGAACCTGACTTTCCGTGGATTAAGTATCCTGATTATGAAGTGTTTCGGCACAGCAATAATCAGAAATGGTTTGCCTTGATAATGGATATTCCGAAAGCAAAATTAGGATTAACGGATGAGGGAATTATAAGTATTGTAAACCTCAAGTGTGATCCAATTATAATAGGAAATTTGCGATCTGAGAATGGATTTTTTCCTGCATATCATATGAACAAAAACAATTGGATAACGGTTGCCTTGGATGGAAGTGCGGCAGATGACAAAATAAAAATGCTTTTGGACATGAGCTTTGAGTTGACTGACGTGAAAACAAAAAAACATAATACACCAGACAAATAACTTTAAATTTAGAGAGGCAATGAAATGGAATATATAATAGCAAAAAGAGAAAATGCTGAAGAAATATATAAATTGGTAAGAGATACTATAAAAACAATTTATCCTAAGTATTATCCACAAGAAGTAGTAGAGTTTTTTTGTCATTTGCATAACAAAGAAAATATACTAAAGGATATTGAGAATGGTTTGGTTGGTATGTTAGTTGATAATAACCGGCTAATCGGAACAGGAAGTTATAAAGAAAATCATATCACAAGAGTATATGTTAGCCCTAAGTTTCAAAGACAAGGATATGGAAGTTATATTATGCAAAGCTTAGAAAGCTCAATTGCATTAAAATATAACGTTGTTTATTTAGACGCTTCACTTTCTGCAAGTCAGATGTATGAAAAGAGAGGTTATGTAACGCAAAAACACGAAAAAATGAATGTTGAAAACGGAGCTGTTTTAGTGTATGAAGTTATGCAGAAGGAGTTAAATAAAAATAGTACAGCTATTTCTTATAATATAAAAAAGTTTATGCCTATTTAAGCATCGGAAATATAAATTGAAGTTTGGAGGGAATTTATATGGAATGTATATTTTGTAAGATAGCAGCCGGACAGTTGCCATGTATGAAAGTATATGAAGATGAAAAAACACTTGTGTTTATGGACATTGCGGGGGATGTTGACGGTCATATGGTCGCAATGCCTAAAGAGCATTTCAAAAACATTCTTGATTGTGATTTTGATACCCTTAATCGGTTAATGCTTACAGTAAAAAAGCTTTCAAACCATTGCGTTGAGAATTGTAATTATGACGGTATAAATTTGCTAAATGCCAATAATGCAAGTGCAGGACAATCTGTACCTCACTTTCATATTCATATAATACCAAGGAAGAAAAATGACGGATTAGATGCTTGGCCCAAATTTGAGGGAGCAAAAGAGGATGTATCTGAGATTTGGAAAAATATAAAATTTTAAATACTGTTATTGGTTTATTGACTATTAAGCACTTTTTATAAATTGCCGATTCCTGACTCTACGGTTCGTGGGTTTGTTTTTGCAAGTATTTTTTGTATAATTACCTAAAAAGGAAGGCGGTGTTATTTATGGATCAGATTAAAATCGGAAAATTTATTGCTGAAATGAGAAAACAGCAGGGCTTAACTCAGCGTGAGTTTTCCGAGCTTATTGGTATCAGTGACAAGACCGTTAGTAAATGGGAATGCGGAAACGGTATGCCAGATGTGTCACTTATGCAACTGCTTTGCGATGCTTTAAAAATCAATCTAAACGAGCTGTTCTCCGGTGAGAAGCTGACCGATGCTGACTACAAAAAGAATGCGGAGAAAAATATTATGGAGCTTGCGAAAGAAAAAGAAGAGATAAAAAAGAATATTGTTGGAGGAAAAGTTATAGGTCATGCATTAAATATTGATTTGAATGTTAATACAGCTCATAACACAAACACTGAATTCTGGAATACAATCGGCAGCGAGTTTTTAGGTTCAACGGCTTTGCCTAGTTATGGTGGGTATATAACTGAAGATAAGCTAAATCTGCTTGGAAATTTAGCGAACAAAAAAGTACTTGAAATCGGTTGTGGCAATGGACGCTCTTTGAAATATGTTTTTGATAAAGGTGCGACTGATTTATGGGGGATAGATATATCACCTAATCAGGTTAAACGCACAAAGAATTTTTTAGCGTTGCAGGGAATAAGTGCTGAACTTAAATGTGCTCCTATGGAAGACGATTGCGGAATACCAACAAATTATTTTGATTTAGTGTATTCAGTATATGGCATTGGTTGGACTACCGACTTAAATAAGACCTTCAGACAGATTTATTCGTATTTAAAAAAGGATGGAGTATTTATCTTCAATTGGTCGCACCCAATCCATAAGTGCGTATCGCTTGAAAATAATAAACTTATATTCAGCAATTCATATTTTGACGAAAAGTGGTATTCGGCAACTATGGGAGATAAGAAAATAATGCTCTCCAATCGTAAACTCAGCACTTATATAAATGCTTTAGCTGATAATGGCTTTATGATCGAAAAACTTGTAGAAGATAATGACGAAGATTTGGTGAACGAAGAAGAAACAGAATTCAGCAGAAAGGCAAAAATGCTTCCTGTGGCTTTTGTAATTAAAGCAAGAAAAATGTAATCTTTTTTGTTTAAGCTTATAATACGCAATCATATTATTAATAAAATCTGTTTTTTAATGGTTGTATTTTCTGCTTAAAATGCAATTTGTTTAGGACGCATTTATTTTATTTCGTATAGAAAGCAGTTAATACTAAAAACTAATCAGAAATGAGCAGCATATATAGCCTTTGCCTTTGCGCAGATTAATTGCAGTATTTAGATATAGTAAGAGCACTTGAAAATATAGCGCAATTATGTTAAAATAACTTCAATGATATATATTATATTTTGCCGTTTATGCGGCAGGAAAGGAAGATAATAATATGAGTATGAAAAGCAGTGTTTTGAAGGACGGCATAAATGCTGCTCCTCAGCGTACACTTTTGCACGCTCTCGGTTTAACTGATGAAGAAATTGGAAAGCCGATTATAGGTATTGTAAGTTCCCAAAATGAGATAGTGCCCGGTCATATGAATATTGACAAGGTTGTCGAGGCTGTAAAAATGGGAGTTGCGCTTGCAGGCGGCGTGCCGATAGTATTTCCTGCAATTGCAGTATGCGATGGTATTGCAATGGGACACGAGGGTATGAAATATTCTCTTGTAACCCGCGAGCTTATTGCAGATTCAACCGAGGCTATGGCTAAGGCTCATGCCTTTGACGGTCTTGTTATGGTGCCTAACTGTGATAAAAATGTTCCCGGTTTGCTTATGGCAGCGGCAAGACTAAATATACCGTCAATTTTTGTAAGCGGAGGACCTATGCTTGCAGGAAGAGTTGACGGCAAAAAAATAAGCTACTCAACGGTATCTGAGGCTGTTTCACGCTACAAAGTGGGTGAGATAGATGATGAAAAGCTCAGTGAATATGAAAACAACGCCTGTCCGACCTGCGGTTCATGTTCAGGTATGTTTACTGCGAACAGTATGAACTGCCTTACAGAGGTTATAGGTATGGGCTTAAAAGGAAACGGAACAATTCCCGCTGTTTATTCACAGCGTTTGCAGCTTGCAAAGCATGCAGGTATGCAGATTATGGAGCTTGTACATAATAACATCCGTCCCCGTGATATTATGACGGAAGAAGCATTCAAAAACGCTCTTACTGTAGATATGGCGCTCGGATGCTCAACGAACACAATGCTTCATCTTCCTGCAATTGCTCATGAATGTGGAATTGACCTGCATCTTGATATAGCAAACGAAATTTCGGCTCACACTCCGAATCTTTGTCATCTTGCTCCTGCCGGCGAGCACTTTATTGAGGAGCTTAACGAAGCAGGCGGAATCTATGCTGTTATGCACGAGCTTACAAAGCTCAACTTAATTAATACATCACTCAAGACCTGCACGGGAAAAACCGTAGGAGAAAATATTGAGGGCTGTGAAATTAAAAATACTGAAATAATCAGACCTGTTACCAATCCGTACAGCAAAACAGGCGGTATTGCAGTATTAAAGGGTAATCTTGCGCCTGACGGATGCGTTGTAAAGAGAAGCGCAGTTGCCGAAGAGATGATGCATCACAAGGGTTTTGCAAGAGTGTTCGACTGTGAAGAGGACGCGCTAAATGCAATTTATGACGGAAAAATCAACGAAGGCGACGTTGTTGTAATTCGTTATGAAGGACCTAAGGGCGGCCCGGGAATGAGAGAAATGCTCAATCCAACTTCTGCAATTATGGGCAGCGGACTTGGAAATTGCGTTGCACTTATCACCGACGGACGTTTCTCAGGTGCTACAAGAGGTGCGGCGATAGGTCACGTTTCTCCCGAAGCTGCGGTAGGCGGCCCTATTGCTCTTATTGAAGAAGGCGATACAATTGAAATCGACATTCCTGCCAATACAATTAATGTTCTTGTATCCGATGAAGAGCTTGCAAAGCGCAAAGCAGCGTGGACACCGCGCAATCCGAGAATTACATCGGGTTATCTTTCCCGCTATGCAAAGCTTGTTTCTTCGGGTGCGCAGGGTGCAGTTCTTGAATAAATCGTAAAATTGCACAAAATTATATATAGAATTTTATAAGTATTTTGAAGAATAATTAATTAAAAAAGCAATTTGCACAATTCACTCTTTGCAATATTAGGCAAAGGGTGAATTTTTTTATTTTATCTGAATTTTGTTGTTTATTTTATACAAATATGATATAATAATTTAGAATTAGTCATTACAATTGTTGAAATTGATAAAACAAAATCGAATATACAGTTTTCAAAACGAAAGGAGTTATGATTTTTGAAACAGTATGATGCAAAAAAAATCTTAAATATCGCCTTGGCAGGTCACAGCGGATGCGGAAAGACATCTGTCGCAGAGTCGATTCTCTATCTGGCAAAAGTAAGTGACAGGCTTGGCAAGATAGCAGACGGTAATACAATGCTTGATTTTGACAGCGAGGAAATCAAAAGACAGGCTTCAATAATGACGGCAGTTGCACCGATTGAATGGAAAAATACAAAAATCAATCTTATCGACACACCCGGTTTGTTTGATTTTGCAGGAGGCGTAGCTGAGGGAATGCGTGCCGCAGATACTGCGCTCATTGTGGTTTCGGGTAAGGACGGCATAAATGTCGGAACTGAAAAAGCGGTTGAGGCAGCTACCAAGGCAGGACTTACAAAAGTATTTTTTGTAAACGGTCTTTGCGATGAGGACGCACGTTTTTACCGTGTGTTTGAAAACCTAAAATCGACATTCGGACCGTCCGTATGTCCTGTAGTTGTTCCTTATATTGTAGACGGTCAGGCTAACACTTATGTTAATCTGTTTGACTATAAGGCTTATGAGTACAGTCCGAACGGCGCTGTAAAACAGACAGCTTTGCCTGATATGGGTGACAGACTTGAGGGCTTGCGCGAAGCAATAAGAGAGGCTGTTGCAGAAACAAGCGAAGAATTGCTTGATAAGTTTATTATGGGTGAGGAGTTTACTCCCGAAGAAATTATTCTTGGTGTAAGTCAGGGCGTTAAAGACGGTACAATCTGTCCGGTGTTCTGCGGAGATGCTCACAACACATTTGCAATTGACCAGCTTCTGAACAGTCTTACTTGGCTTGCTCCGTCTGCCGGCGACAAAGGCGACGAAATCGGTGTTGATCTTAACGGCGAACCTGTTGAAGTTTCCGTAAACGAAAGCGGAGCGGCAGCTGCAATTGTATTTAAGACTGTTGCAGACCCGTTTATAGGCAGACTTTCGTATATTAAGGTTATTTCAGGCAAAGTTGCCCCCGATACTCCGCTCATAAATATGAGAACAGGATCTCAGGAGAGAATTGCTAAGGTTATGACAGTGTGCGGTAAAAAGCAGACTGACGTCGATTATATCGGCGCAGGCGATATTGGTGCAATACCTAAGCTTGTTTCAACAAAAACAGGAGATACTCTTTGTTCTCCGCTGAGAAAAGTAGTGCTTGACGGAATTGACTATCCTGTATCATCCTATACGATGGCAATTTACCCTGCTAAAAAGGGTGATGAAGATAAAGTTGCACAGGCTCTTGCAAAGCTTTCTGACGAAGACCCCACAATTAAATTCGAAACTAACCACGAAACACACGAAATGCTGATTTCGGGACTTGGCGAACAGCATCTGGATGTTGTAGTTTCAAGGCTTAAAACAAAATACAATGTTGACGCTAATTTACAGCCGCAGAAAATCGCATATAGGGAAACAATCCGCAAAAAGGTTACTGCTCAGGGCAGATATAAAAAGCAGTCGGGTGGTCACGGTCAGTTCGGTGACGTATGGATTGAGTTTGAACCGTATGAAACCGAAAGCCTTGAATTTGCAGAGCGCGTTGTAGGCGGCGCAGTTCCCAAAAACTTCTTCCCGGCGGTTGAAAAGGGATTGAGAGAATCCATTAAAAAGGGAGTTCTTGCAGGTTATCCGACCGTAGGAATTAAGGCGACTCTTTACGACGGTTCATATCATCCTGTTGACTCTTCTGAAATGTCATTTAAAACTGCGGCAAGTCTTGCGTACAAAAACGGAATACCGAACGCGGCTCCGACACTGCTCGAACCAATCGGAAGTCTTAAAGCATATGTACCCGACTCAAATATGGGCGATGTTATGGGCGAGGTAAACAAGCGCAGAGGAAGAGTTCTCGGAATGTCGCCTGCTGATAACGGTATGCAGGTAGTAGAAGCAGAAGTGCCTATGGCTGAAATGTCAGATTTCTCAACGTTTATCAGACAGATAACACAGGGCAGAGGCTCTTTTGAGTTTGAGTTTGCGCGTTATGAGGACGCACCTGCCAATATCGCTCAGAAAATAATTGAAAAAGCAAAGGCAGAAATGACCGAATAACAGAATAATTGAATAAATATTTTAAGCCTGTCGGTGTGGATTTCCGACAGGCTTTTATCATAGAAGTACATTCATAAAGATTTACCTTGTGAGAAATAAGAAAAAGGTTTGCTTTGTACGCAAATATATATCATAAAATAATTTAAAGAAATAATTGTATAATCTTCAGACTTTCTTAAGATTTATGTAATAAAATATACTTAGGTGATGAGGCGATGTATAAAATCCTTCTTGTTGAGGACGATGAAAATATTCAGGAACTGATATATGAATATTTTACCAATAAAATTAAAAATGTTTTTCAGGTTGACATTGCGGCCGACGGACAAATCGGACTGGAAAAGTCATATGAAAATAATTATGATTTGCTTTTGCTTGATGTTATGCTGCCTGAGCTTGACGGTTTTGAAATTTGCAAGGAAATTCGGCATGAGAGTGATGTACCTATAATTTTTATTACCGCAAGGGCAAACGAGTCGGACATTTTGAGCGGTTATGCACTCGGATGTGATGATTATGTGGTAAAACCGTTTCCTTTGCCTGTGTTGTATGAAAAGGTCAAGGCATTGATTAAGCGTTCAAAAGGACTTGTGCGCTCGCCGATTCTATCGGTTCAAACGCTTTCGATGAATCCAAATAACGGAATAGTGATATGTGACGGCGAGGAAATTAATCTCACTCCAACCGAATATACCATATTAAAAATATTGCTTGAAAACAAAGGCAAAATAATAAGCCGTGAAAAAATATTAAATATGATACGGGGTTATAACAGCGGATCAGACGAACGTATTCTTGATACACATATCAGAAACCTTAGAAAAGCGTTAAAGGATAATTCAAAACTGATAAAAACTGCCGTAAGGCGTGGTTATAAAATTGAGGATAAGTAATGGATAAACGACTTAAAAAACAAAGCAAAAAATTATTTATACAAATTTTAGCAATTACTGTGTCGGCTTGGCTTGTTGCTTCAGCGGCATATGCTATTATCCGACTGAACAGCGAAAAAGTGAATATAGAGAAAAACGGACTTCGTACTTTGTCAAAAATCATTTATGAAGTAAATTTTAACTCAGATGCCAGTATGGATGTTCAAAATCTGAAAAGGGCAATGACCGGATGTCTTAATGTGGTTAATGACGGTGAACATAAGGATTATAACAGTCAGATAATCATACGTGATGTATCGGACAATGAAAATTATAATTTAAAATTGGTCGACACCGCAGGCAAAATTTATACAAAGTTCGGTTACACCACAGACAATCCCGATTCTTCAGATATGGATTATGGTTATATAGACAGGAATGTACTTGAAAAATTGATTGATAAAGAGCAATATCAGAAAATTTCGGAATACTTAAATAAAAAGCGAAATGATGATAAATATTATGAACTAATTTGTACGAAGTTTTATGTAGGCACAGGCTTTAGTTTCATTCCCAAAGAACTTCAAATTGTTCTTACCGACGAAGATAACACATGGTATATTGAAGACGAGCCTGTTGAAACCTTTGAACTCTATCCCGAAATAAAGATAAAGCAGGAAATAGATGAAATATTATATTCAAGCAGCAATCTGTATTCCTGCAATAAAATGATTCGCAATGTTATACCGTCTGATTTCTTTTTAAATAAAATAAATGACGATATTATTGGCAGTCTGACAAAAGAACAGATTAATCAGACGTCAAACAATAACATAATTCAGCTTGATTTATTCAACTATGTTTTTTTTGCAGGAGAAGTCTTGAACTATAATAATTACACATTCAGTAACGGAGATTTGACTGATGACAGCATAAGCGTATATACTTCAAATGTTATACCGTTACAACTGCAATACGCAAAACGAGTAAATATCCTTGAAAGCTGTATAAACGATTTATTAATAGGCTTTGCGGTATTGTTAGGATTTTTTTCGGTTATCGCAGCGATAATTTTTGTGATGATGCGTAAAATGCTGAAGAATCAACTGATTTTCGAACAGAAAAGAATCGACATTACCAATGCAATGGCGCATGATATTAAAACACCGCTGTTTATAATCGGCGGCTATGCTCAAAGTCTTAAGGAAAACATTAATAATGAAAAGAAATACTACTTTGCGGATAAAATTATTGAGCAGACTAACGAGGTGAATACGTTGGTTCATAATATGCTTAACCTCGGCAAATTGGATTCGTGTAATATAAAACTGAACCGTACTGATTTTGACTTGTTTGAGTTGATTGAAGAAATCTGTATAAATTATGTTTTGCTCCCTGACAATAAGGATATTACCGTTGCTCATAGGGGCGATAATATGATAAACGCTGACAGAGAGCTGATTAAGAGCGCAATTGAAAATTTGATTGATAATGCCGTAAAATATTCTGCTAAAAACAGTGAAATTAAAATTGAGGTTTATGATAAAGTGCTTACCATATCAAACAATTGCGAAAGCATAACAAAATCCGACCTTAAGCAAATCTGGCAGCCCTACGTCAGAAAAGACAAAAACCATCGCCAGGATGGCAATGGTTTAGGATTATCAATAGTAAAATCAATTTTAGATTTGCATGGGATTGAATATAACACAAAGCTAAAATCAAATATTTTTTCCATCAATGTATTTTTTATCTGAAAATATTAATTATAGTTGTAATAACCCCCGTATAAAAAACGGGGGTTATTATCGGGATTCAAGTCAGATTTTAAAAATAAAAATTAATTTATAGAGTATATAAAAAATATTAGCTTTTTAAAACAAAGTTGGTATTACAATCAACTGCTTTTTGCAAACTGACTGTTGTAAAGCGTGCTGTAAAAACCGTTTTTAGCCAGCAGTTCTTCGTGATTCCCCTGCTCAATAATATTTCCGTCTTTCATAACAAGAATTACGTCGCTTTCCTTAATTGTAGAAAGTCGGTGAGCAACAACAAAGCTTGTTCTGCCCTTCATCATTTTTGCAAAGGCTTTTTGAACACGGATTTCCGTCAGCGTATCAATTGAAGACGTGGCTTCGTCAAGTATCAGAATTGCAGGATCGGTAAGCATAGCTCTTGCAATACACAAAAGCTGTTTTTGTCCCTGACTCAGATTTCCTCCGCCTTCGCTGATTAACGTGTTATAGCCTTTTGGCATACGTCTGATAAATCCGTGTGCATATGCAGATTTAGCAGCGGCAATAACTTCTTCGTCTGTTGCATTTTCATTTCCGTAACGCAGATTTTCCATTATTGTTCCGCAGAACAGCCAGCTGTCCTGCAAAACCATTCCGTACTGTTTTCTTAAATTGTCGCGCGATAATGATTTAATATCAACACCGTCAATGCTAATTGTGCCGCTGTCGGTTTCGTAAAATCTCATCAACAGATTAATAAAGGTAGTCTTTCCGCAGCCGGTAGGACCTACAATTGCAACGTGGCTTCCGCTTTTAACATTGAGTGAAAAGTTTGTTATAAGCGGTTTTTCTTTTGTGTATGAAAAGCTGATATTTTCAATTTTTACGTTACCTTTGCAGTCACCAATTTTTTTGCAGGGAACAAGGTCAGGGGTTTCATCTTTTGATTCAAGCACCTCAAAAATTCTGCCTGCGGCGGCAAGTGCAGTCTGAATCTGAGTAAGCACGCCCGTTATTTCGTTAAACGGTTTTGTATATTGGTTTGCATATGTCAGAAAACACGAAAGCTGGCCTACGGAAAGTGTTCCCGAAATTGCAATAAGTGCGCCGAGGATCCCCACAGCGGCATATACCATTGCATTTACAAAACGTGTACTCGGATTTGCAAGAGCACCTGCAAACTGAGCCTTAAAGCCTACGTCATAAAGCTCTGTATTGTATTTTTCAAATTCTTCAAAGGCTCGTTGTTCAAATGAGAATGATTTTACAATGCGCTGATTTCCGACGTGCTCCTCAACATAAGAGGAAATTTCTCCCTGCAAAATCTGCTGTTGACTGAATCGTTTGTGCGACAGTTTTCCGATAAATGCCGCTACGAAAAGCGAAAGCGGAGTCAGCACAACAACTGCTATCGCGATTCTCCAATCAATCATAAGCATAAAAATCAGAGTTCCCGCAATTGTTACTATTCCTGAAAAAAGCTGTAAAAACAACTGTGTAAGTCCGTCTCCTACTGCGTCAACATCATTTATTACTCGGCTGATTAAATCACCGTGTGAATGGGTGTCAATATATGACAGAGGTACGTTGTTAAATTTTCTGAATATTTCCCGCCGCAAATCACGCACAGTCTTATAACTTATAACATTTGCAAAATAGTTCATTATCCATTGGAAAATCAAAATGCCGATTATTCCGACTGCAATATAAATAAGAATTTGCAGAATATTTTCAAAGTTTACGTTTCCTTTGCCGATAATATTGTCAATAGCCTGTCCGACCAGTATGGGTATATAAAGAGTAAGCGAAACGCTTATAACTGCACTCAGCAATGCCATAATCAGATATGCGGAATAAGGTCTGATTTTTTTGAGAATTTTTAAAACGGAAGATTTGTTTTTCATTTTTTAGCCTCCGTTTCGTTAAGTTGAGAAAGGCAGATTTCCCGATAAGTTTCGCATGCATCAAATAATGTTTCGTGCGTGCCCTTGCCTGCAATACGTCCGTCATCAAGCACAAGTATTAAATCTGCGTTTCGTATGGTTGAACAGCGCTGAGTGACAATTATTACTGTCATATCGGCGGTTCTTTCTTTTAACGCCTTTCTTAAAGCCGCGTCTGTCGCAAAGTCAAGCGCAGAAAAGCTGTCGTCAAGTATAAGCACTTTTGGATTGCCTGTAATTGCGCGTGCTATGCAAAGTCTTTGCCTTTGACCTCCGCTGAAGTTTTTTCCGCCTTGCTCAACGCGGCTGTCAAGACCTTTTGGAAGCTTTGAAACAAAGTCATAAGCTTGAGCAATTTCAAGTGCCTTTATAATATCATCATCGGTTACGTTGTTATTCTGCCATTTCATATTTTCTCTTATTGTTCCGCTGAACAGCACCGAGCTTTGAGGTACAATTCCAATCTGAGAACGCAGCTGAATAAACGGATAATCCATTACATTTACTCCGTCAACTCTGACAGAGCCTGACTTTACATCATAAAAACGGGGAATAAGATTTATAAGCGTACTTTTACCGCTTCCCGTACCGCCGATAATGCCTACGGTCTGACCTCTCATAATTTTAAAGCTGATGTCGCTCAGTTCATCATCACCGTCGCCGTAGGTAAAAGTAACATTGTCAAATTCAATTTTTGGAGTTGATTTATCCGCAAAAACTTTTATATTATTATGAGTTTTTTCAACCACACTCGGTTCTGTTTCAAAAACCTCGTTAATTCTTGCCGCACTTGCGCTTGCCTTTGTCAAAAGCACAACAAGGTTTGCAACGACTATCATTGCAAGCAAAATCTGTGTCATATAGTTAACAAGAGCGATTATGTCGCCGGATAACATACCGCTTCCATTGTTTACATTAATTGCTCCGAACCATACAATTGCAATAATTGCAAGATTTGTTACCGTGTAGGTTACAGGACTGAGCAGGGCAGACAGACGACTTACTCTGATTGAAGTTTTTGCCAGTTCCTCGGTTGCGCTGTCAATTCGTTTTTTCTCGCTGTTCTGCTTTGAAAATGCCCTTATAACACGGTTTCCCGAGAGATTTTCACGTGATATAAGTCCGATTTTATCGAGCTTTTTCTGCATAGCCGAAAAAATCGGAACGCTTTTGCTCATTACAATATAAAGAGTAATTCCTATGATCAGTGCGGCAATAAAGAAAATAACTGACATTTCAAGGTTGATTGTCATAGACATAACCAATGCGCCTGCAACTATAAACGGAGAACGGGTCAGCAGACGTATTCCCATAGCAATGCTTTGCTGAACCTGATTTACATCATTTGTAATCCTTGTAATAAGCGACGGAGTACCGAGCTTGTCAAGCTCGGCATGGGACAAAGAGTTGATATGAGCAAAAAGCTCGCGTCTTATTTTCGTACCTGCACCCTGAGAGGCTTTAGAAGCAAGGTACTGACACACAAGTGCGCTCATAAGTCCGACCACACTGAGCAAAATCATTACTCCGCCCATTTTGAGAACGTAGTCATAGTCGTTATTATTTATGCCCACATCAATTATGTTTGCCATAACAAGAGGTACTAAAAGCTCGAGAATTGCCTCAAACAGCTTGCACAGCGGTCCAATGATACATTCTTTTTTATAATCCTTTAAAAATCTTCTTAACTTAAACATTTCAAAACCCTGTTGATAAATTATAATCATAATTATTGTACACCAAAATTATGTAATCATCAACATAATTTACTTAAACAGATTTCTAATTAAATGGTGAAGCTGATTTTTGAGCAGATTTTGTGACAGACAAACACCCTGTTCTCGAAAAACAGAAAGTTTACGGGAACAGGGTGTGCAGTAAGGCAAAAAAATGCAGCAAAGATTGCTGCATTTTTATCAGTGTTTAGTTAATTAAGCTGTTTTAAGCTTAATCAGCCTGAATATTTACAAACTGTTCCTGCATATAAGAATAAACTTCGTCTGAAACATTTGTAAACACATAGCATTTGTCAAGATATTCATCACTCGGGAAAATCAGCTCGTTGTTTTTATATTCGTCGTCAATATAATTATCATAAGCTTCCTGATTAGGCGTTGCATAGCAGAGATATTTAAAATTCTCAGCGGCAATCTCAGGCTTTTGCATAAAGTTAATGAACTTCTCGGCATTTTCCTTGTTTTTGCTGCAAGCAGGAATACACATTGCGTCATAAAACAGGTTTGCTCCGTCAACAGGCATAGCGTAATCAAGATTTTCATTTACGTCCATCATTGTAACAATATCGCCTGCGTAGTACGGCGCAATAGCCGACTGTCCGTTTTCCATTTCGTTAAATACCTGATCCATTACATATTTTTTAAGCAACGGCTTTTGCTCGCGGAGCTTTGCAGCCGCTTTGTCAACATCTTCTTTTGTACAGTTTGAGGGGTTGATTCCGCAAAGCTGCATTGCTATAGCCATAGCGTCTCGATTGTTGTTAAACATCAAAATCTGACCGCGCAGATTTTTGTCCCACAATGCTTCCCAAGACGTAGGTTTTTTGCTGACCTTAGTTTTGTCATAAATCATTGCGGTTACTCCCCAACTGTAGCAAACCGTATATTTACTTTCTGGATCGCAGTCAAGTTTTTTGAAACGGTCCATAATATATTTATAATTAGGTATGTTGTCATAATTAAGTTCAAGCAGCATATCCTCTTCAATCAGCTTACTTATCATATAGTCTGACGGTATAATAACATCATAGCTTACGTTGCTGTTTTTAAGCATATTATAAAGCTCTTCGTTTGTTTCATATGTGGTATAGTTAACTTTGATGTTGGTTTCATTTTCAAACTCGTCTATAACGTCCATAAGGTCGTCTTCGCCGTTTGCAATGTATTCGCCCCAGTTGTAGACGTTAACTTCGCCCTCATTACCGCTGCTGGTGCCGCCGCAGCCCGAAAGCCCGGCAACGCTTGCTGCCGCAAGAGTTGCGGCAAGGATAATACTGATGATTTTTTTCATTTCTCAATCTCCCTAAAATAAATTTATTAATCATGTCTTTTGTGCTTTGATCTTTTCTTCGTGTCTGTCGTGCAGATTAATGATAATCATTATTACAAGCACCGCGAGGAAAAGCAGAGCGGACAGAGCATTGATTTTCGGTGAAATTTTTCTGTGCGTCATTGAATAAATTTCAATGGACAGATTCTGGAATTTTGCACCGCGGGTAAAATATGTGATTATAAAGTCGTCAAGCGAGTAAGTAAAGCTCATAAGAAGTCCCGAGAAAATTCCGGGCATAAGCTCGTGAATAACCACCTTGTAAAATGCCTGCCACTGATTACATCCCAAATCAAGAGCGGCATCGTAAATGCTTTGGTCCATTCTCGTTATACGCGGCATTACGCTGAGCACTACAAACGGCACACAAAAGCATATGTGTGAAAGCAGGACCGTGAAAAATCCCATCTCAAAGTTGAACATAACTCCAAGGAAGGTAAACAAAAGCATAAGCGAAACGCCTGTTACAATATCGGGACTGATAATTGGTATGTTTGAAACGTTCTGAATAATAAGACGTTTTTTGCCCCTGAAGTTACTTATGCCTATGGCGGCGGCTGTGCCGAGAATTGTTGCAAATAATGAAGCCAGTACGGCGATGATCAGAGTATTTCCGAGTGCATTCATAATGTTATCATCTTTAAAAAGCTGTTCGTACCATTTAAGCGAAAAGCCTTTCCAAACAGTAGTTTTGCCGACATTGAACGAATAAAAAATCAGAACGGCGATCGGCGCATAGAGAAACAGCATTATGATTGCTATGTATACTTTAGATAAAATGCCGCTTTTCTGTTTTGTATTTTTCATGCTATCGCCTCCTCATCACCGAATAAATTCATAATTATGAGGAATACAAAAATAAAAATCATAAGTATAAGCGAAATTGCCGATCCCGTGTTCTGGTCTGTCCAAAAGATTTTGTCAATTACGTCGCCAATCATAATGTCATCGGTCCCTCCGAGATACTGAGATACAAGGAATGTACTTGCACTCGGAACAAAGACCATGGTAATTCCCGAAATAATCCCCGGAATGCTTAACGGAGCAATTACTCTTCTGAATACCGAGAAGCGGTTTGAGCCGAGATCCTGTGCCGCCTCAATAAGACCTGAGTCTATTTTGCTCATAACAGTATAAATAGGAAGCACCATAAACGGCAGATATTCATAAACCATACCGAGGATCACCGCTCCGGTATTGCCTATGTATGTGGCATGAATACCCAGCAGAGATAATGCCATATCTATCGGTCCGTTATCCTGAAGCAGGGTTATCCAGGCATAAATTCTCAGAAGAAAGTTCATCCACATCGGAATCATCAAAAGCATTATAACGGTATTTTGCGTTGAATGTTTCATTCCCGCAATAAGATAAGCAAGCGGATATGCAAGAACAAGACAAATAGCCGTGGATAAAAGCGCAATCCAAAGCGATTTTAAAAATACCTCTGAATAATTAAATGCTTTTGTAAACGGTTCAAGCGAAAAATTTCCCTGTTTGTCGGTAAAAGCCGTAAATCCTATCATTATAATGGGTATCATTGTAAATACGAGCATCCATATGATGTAGGGAATAGAGGGTTTGCGGGATTTCATTATTAACCCTCCTTAACATTTTCAATAACTTCAAAAGAAGCCTTTGAAAAATCAAATGCGAGGGGAACATAGGTTGCAACCTGCTCATCTGTATTGCTCAGCATAAGCCATTTTCTTTCGTCCGACTCAAGTATGATTTCGTTATGCTCTCCCTTATAAACAACAGACTCTATGTATAAATCTTTTAAATCACCGATCCCATCGCCCGCAAGAGAAAGGGCGTCAGGCGGAAGCGTTATTTTAACTTTAGTACCTGTTTCAAAGAAATGACCGTTAACTTTAACGGTTTCATCTTCAAGGACGAACTCAAAGTAATTTTCCTCCTTGTTGCCGTAAGATACTTCGGTTTCAATAATATTGTCATAAAATGGAAGCAGTTTGTTCATAATCTGGATATTAAACGGAATTACACGCATGCCTATAAGGCTTCCTATTTCGGCATTCTGCGTAGATTGAATGAGTATTTCGCACTTTCCGCACATAACGCTCATTTCATAGTGAACTCCCTTAAAGGTTGAGTTTACGACCGTACCGACGAGCTGTCCGTTTTCGGGAGAAGTTATTTCAATGTCTTCAGGACGAATGACTACATCTACAGGAGTATTTTTACCAAATCCCTTGTCAACACATTCAAGCTCATTGCCTAAAACTTTGATACGGCAGTCATCTATCATTGTGCCGTTGAGTATATTTGCCTCGCCGATAAAATCAGCTACGAATGCGTTGACAGGCTCGTTGTATATATCTTCTGGAGTGCCTATTTGCTCAATTACTCCGTTGTTCATAACTACAACGCGGTCGCTCATTGTAAGAGCTTCCTCCTGGTCGTGTGTAACATAAATGAAAGTTTTCTGAGTTTTTTGCTGAATTTCCTTTAATTCAATCTGCATACTCTTTCTGAGCTTTAAATCAAGGGCGCCGAGAGGTTCGTCCAATAGAATTATATCGGGGTCGCAGACAAGTGCTCTTGCAATTGCAACACGCTGCTGCTGACCACCGGAGAGCTTTGACACGGAACGCTTTTCATAACCCTTGAGGTCAACGGTGGCAAGCATTTTTGAAACTCTATTTTTTATTTCATCCTTAGGTATTTTTTTCAGTTTAAGACCAAAGGCTACATTGTCAAATACATTAAGATGAGGGAACAGCGAATATTTCTGAAAAACGGTATTTACGTTTCTTTTGTTTGGAGGGGTATTGTTAATGCGGGTCCCGTCAAAAATAACGTCGCCGCTGTCGGGTTCAACAAAACCGCCGATTATTCTCAAAGTCGTGGTTTTGCCGCAGCCGCTCGGACCTAAAATGGTTACAAATTCCTTTTCACATATGTCAAGATTAATGTGGTTAAGAATTACTTCTCCGTCAAAGCTGACAAAAATATCCTTTAATGATACAATGACCTTTTTAGATAACTGCTCCATTTATGCACCCCTGTTCTTATTGATTTATTAAAAACAGGGCGGATTGTGCCGAGTCTGCAAGTATAAAACTGATATTTGCAGGCGAACACAGTCCGCCCCTACAAATTTACTTCTTTGTAAAGACATAACTATGATTGATTGAGTAGTTTATAACAATAGAATTATATTCTAATATAAGTGAAAAGTCAATTGGTTATATTATAAAAAATAAGTATAAGATAAATATATATATAAAATATTAAAAATTTAGAATGATTTTAATTAAAAAATTTCTCTATTTACAGCAAATACAATTAATGTGTATTATGCACAAAAGAAAACTTATTAATTTGTAAGATAAAATATATACTTTTTTTGCTATATTTGTTATAATGATAATGAAATTTTATGAAAGGATGTTTTTTGATGAAAATCTTCAGAAAGCTTGCAAGTCTTGTTATTGCGGCAACTATGATCACCTCATCTACGGCGTTTGTAATATCTGCTAATGCAGCAGAAACTGCCGACGCACCTCAGGCAGCAAATGATTCTGCGCTGCAGAGTGAAGTAAAAGACGGTGTTATATTGCATGCTTTTAACTGGTCTTACAATTCAATCAAGGAAAATCTCCCTGCAATTGCAGCGGCAGGTTACACAACTGTTCAGACATCTCCTGTTCAGCAGGCGAAGGACTACGGTTCTTCAAACGATGTTGTTGGTCAGTGGTGGAAACTGTATCAGCCTGTAAGTATGCAGATTGCAGAGAAATCATGGCTCGGCACTAAAGAAGACCTTAGATCACTTTGTGCCGAAGCAGACAAATACGGAGTAAAGATCATCTGTGATATTGTTTCCAACCATATGGGCAATGAGACAGAGCAGAATCCTAACTCTTTAAGCCCGCTGATACAGACATATCAGCCTGATTTCTACAACAACAAGAGTACATATTTCCGTTCAAACAGCATTAGTGCAAACGATAATTCTATTCAAAATGTTGTTCAGGGTCATGTATCATCTTGCCCTGATTTGAACACAGGAAATAAAAATGTTCAGGATGCAGTAATCGCACTTCTTAAGGATTGTATTGACTGCGGTGTTGACGGTTTCCGTTTTGACGCTGCAAAGCATATTGAGACTCCTGACGACGGCGAATACAAATCTGACTACTGGCCGAATATAACAAGCTCTGCCGGAAATTATTATAAACAAAAAACAGGCGGCAACCTTTATATTTACGGCGAAGTTCTTAATACCTGCGGTGCAGGCAGAAAGTACAGCTCATATACAGACTACATAAGTATTACCGATAACACAACAGGCGACTCTGTTCTTTCTAACGTAAGAAACGGTAATGCTGCAAGCGCTGCAAGTCCTACATACAAGTCAGGCGTAAGTGCTTCAAAAGCAGTATTGTGGGCTGAATCACACGATACTTATTTAGGTTCTACAGGCAATACATCGAAAGTTTCAGATGAAAATATAGTTAAAGCTTGGGCAATTGTTGCTTCAAGAAAAGACTCTACTGCTCTTTATTTTGTTCGTCCCGGAACAGCTCTTATGGGTGAGGCCGGTACAGATACCACATACAAGAGCACAGCTGTTTCTGAAATTAATAAGTTCCACAACTTGTTTGTAGGTCAGTCTGAAAAACTTGGTTCATCAGACGGCGTTGCATATGTTGCAAGAGGAACAAGCGGTATTGTTCTTTCAAACTGCTCAGGAACTACTAAGAATGTAAGTATTTCAGATACAGGTCTTGCAAACGGTACTTACACAGATACAATTACAGGCAATACATTTACTGTATCAAACGGTGTTCTTTCAGGTTCAATCGGTTCAACAGGTGTTGCAGTTGTTTATGACGGCTCAACAACTCCGAGGAATACCAACTCTGTTGAGAGCGGCAGCTTTAATGGTGAAACCTTAACATTAACACTTGGACTTGAAAATGCAACTTCCGGTACGTACTGCCTGGATGATTCTACTCCTGTTACTTATACAGGCACAACAACTATCCGCATAGGTTCTGACTATAACTACGGCGATACAATCAATCTTACACTTACTGCAACCGACGGTAAGAAAGAAACGTCAGCTGTTTATAAATATACTAAGAACGAGTCGGATTCTTCCGGTGTGTATATTTTCATAGACCCTTCAACAAGAAGTAACTGGCAGTCACCGTTTAACATTTATATTTATGATGAAGATACTTCATCTAGCATGACTTTTGCAAACGCTTCATGGCCGGGTCAGCCAATGCAGTATGATGAAGCTACCGGATATTGGTATTATGAGGTTCCTTCAAAAACTTGTCTTGGTACTGACAAAGATGAAGATGGAAACACAATTGGAGATCCATACGAAACAATGTTTAACCTTGCAAAATCTGCAAATTCATGCGTAATTATCAGTGACAGCGGTAACGTAAGTTCTGCTCCTCGTCAGTATCCAGGTCAAACATCAAAAGTTAAGCTCAAGATAAGCGGATCTTCAAAATTATTAGGAAATCCGAATTCATCATCTTGGGTAGATACAACTCTTGTTCCGTCATCAGGCAGCAATCAGCCTGCTACTAATGTTACAAAGGGTACTGCGGCAGAACCGACAACAACTGTTAAACCTACAACAGCAGTGCCGACAACAACTGTTAAACCTACAACTCCAGTACCTACCACAACAGGTCCTGTAGGCGAAAGACTGTACGGCAATGTTGATGGAGACGAAAGAATAAGCATATTTGACGCAACTCTCATTCAGAAACATGCAGTAGACATCGAACTCATTTCTGAAGAAAATCAGGTTCTTGCAGATGTTGATCAGGACGGCAGAATAACCGTAATGGACGCTACTGCAATCCAGAAGTATCTTGTTTCATTACCGGATTGCGGAATTACAGGACAGGTTTACAATTCTCCGACACCTTCAACTTCTCCTACAGGCGCTGCCCCGACAACAACAGCAGAGCCTGAAACAACAGCAGAGCCCGAAACAACAGCAGAAACAGAGCCGGATACTACAATGGCTCCTAAACCAACAGATCCTGAACTTACCAAGGATTATTATCTGTTTGGATACATCAACGGTGCAGACTACGGCTGTGAAGGAGATTATCAGAACCTTGGCGAATACAAATTTGTAAACGGCAAGGTTACAACAAACTTCACACAGACAAGCTACGTTGCTGTTAAGACAGGCGATAATAAAGATTGGTTTATGACAGACGGCTATCAGGGTGAAGTTACAGAGGTTACACTTTATAACACCACAACAATTGGTGAAGATGCCGACAAACTTATGATCCCGGCAGGACAGTGTGAATTAACTCTCGTTGAAAACGGCGACGGCACACTCACACTTTCTTATGAAGTAATTTCAGGACCGCAGCCAACAGACCCACAGCCGACAGATCCTGAACTTACCAAGGATTATTATCTGTTTGGATACATCAACGGTGCAGATTACGGCTGTGAAGGAGATTATCAGAACCTTGGCGAATACAAATTTGTAAACGGCAAGGTTACAACAAACTTCACACAGACAAGCTACGTTGCTGTTAAGACAGGCGATAATAAAGATTGGTTTATGACAGACGGCTATCAGGGTGAAGTTACAGAGGTTACACTTTATAACACCACAACAATTGGTGAAGATGCCGACAAACTTATGATCCCGGCAGGACAGTGTGAATTAACTCTCGTTGAAAACGGCGACGGCACACTCACACTTTCTTATGAAGTAATTTCAGGACCGCAGCCAACAGACCCACAGCCGACAGATCCTGAACTTACCAAGGATTATTATCTGTTTGGATACATCAACGGTGCAAACTACGGCTGTGAAGAAGATTATCAGAACCTTGGCGAATACAAATTTGTAAATGGCAAGGTTACAACAAACTTTACACAGACAAGCTACGTTGCTGTAAAGACAGGCGATAATAAAGAGTGGTATATGACAGACGGCTATCAGGGCGACGTTACAGAGGTTACACTTTATAACACAGATAATCTTGGTGTAGATGCAGACAAACTTTTGATTCCGGCAGGACAGTGTGAATTAACTCTCGTTGAAAACGGCGACGGCACACTCACACTCTCTTATGAAGTAATTTCAGACCCACAGCCGACAGATCCACAGCCAACCGGTCCCAATCCATCAACCTATACTTTCTATTTTAAAACACAGCTTGGCTGGATGACTTCTGACGGTGTAAGTGTTTATGTGTATGACACAAAAACAGGAGAGAGCTATTTGCTTAAGCAGGATACATCGGCATGGCCCTATGTTTATACAGCAGAGGTTCCTGGCACATTGACTTCGTGCATTGTTTATCGTAACACTACCAAAGTAACTGAAACACCGGTGCAAATTGATGAAGATAAAGGTACCGGAAATGTTTATAATTGCTGGTCAGGAACTGTTTCATCAACAAACAATTGCTTTATTTTGTCAACTGACGAAACAACCGTTTATGCAGGTCCTTATGTAGCTGAGCAGCAGCCTGATTTTGAGCTTTCAAGAGTTTACTTCGACAACTCGAATGCTAAGTGGTTAAATGTTTACATTTACGGTTGGGGTGAAAGTGGTCTTAACAATACAGCTGTAAAGATGACTCAGATTTCAGGTACGAATATTTGGTACTATGATTTTGATGAGCCGCTTAAAACGGGTTCAACTTGTTTCTTGTTTAAAGATACTGCAGGGTCAGGGTCATCCGATTGGAGAAATCAGACTAATAATGTAACTGTTACTGATGGTATGAACTGCTATCGTGCAAATGCTGGCAGCAAATCGGGTGGTTCTTGGTATTCATACAGTGAATAATATTATTTATAAAAATCTGAATATTTAATAAAAATATTGTATAGTTAATTATTATCCCCGAACACATAAAATGTGTTCGGGGATAAATTTTATACATTAAATTGTTATTTGCTTGAATTATTTGCCTGTGTATAGTATTATGTAATTAATAAAAGAAACGGAATGATAAAAATGAGCATTGAAAAAATATATTATGAATTTTCAAAAGGATTAGACGATCAATACTACATGGATTTGGCTTCTCGGGAAGTGCTTGTTGTGCCTTTGCTTATAGATATAATGTTTGAAAGCAGTACAAACAGCAGATGGGCAGAAAATCTTCTTGAAAAAATAAGTGAAAAAAATCCTCGGATCGTTTATCCGTATTTTAACTACATATCACAGGCTTTTGATAAAACAAATGTTTTTATATCGTGGAATGTGTGGAAAATAATTTCAAATATTCTTGAGTGTGATTCTGACAATCTGTGGGAAAATGTCAGGTTAAAATATTTTAAAGCACTTAATTCAAATATGATTGCTGAATTTTCTATTGTGTGCGACTGTGCCAGAAAAGTTATTGCATATAAGCCTGAAGAAAAGGATAAAATATGCAAAACTCTCGTTCACATAGATGAACGAGAGTTTGTGGTAGCAGGTGAGATTTCACCGCAAAGCTTAGAGGTTGCAAAGGAAAAGGTTCAAAACCTATTTTTAGAAATCAATGCAGAATGAACACGTTCTTAAAAACTGTAAAATATACCTTAGTCAATTGGAGTAAACCTCAGAACCTTTTTTTCGTTATACTCAACAACTTCAATAAACATTTCGTAAGGACGTGCCCAGACATCATCAGAATTGTTTAATGATTTATAAATAACAAGTTTTTCGCCGGTTTCGCTGTGTTTAGCAAAACCGGTTACTTCATATTCACCGCCTTTAAAATGACGGTATTTCCCCAAATGTACTTCGGTCAGCGGAGAAACAACATTCTGTGTTCCAGTCGTATTCATGATAATTTCAGGTTCTTTTACATATTTAATACTTTGTGGTGTTTCAGAAAAGTCAATTTTAAAGCTTCCGTCGTTGACAACAAGAATTCTTGTTGAATAGGGCTTCATACTGATTTCATAATAGCCGTTCACATCAATAACTTCATTGTTATTCATAACATCGGTAAGTTTTGCATTACATTCGGTGTTAAATCCGATTTTTTCATCGTGGTTTGTTAGATTGAAAGCAACAAAAACAGTCTGATTGTCAGTCCATCTTTTATATACGAGTTTCTCATTCATAATATTTACATTTTCAAACTTGCCGTATTTTAATGCTTCAAGGGCAAGCCGGATTTTTCCGAGCTTTACAATATGTTCAAACAAAGCGTAGTCAGCATTGGGAACATTGTTAAGGTCAAGGCATGGACGAAGCTCATAGTCGCTGTGCCAGCTTCTTTTGCCTTTAATTCCGAATTCGCTTCCGTAATAAATTGAAGGAACGCCGGGCATTGTGTACATAAGGCTATATACATTATAAAGATGATTTTTATCTTTGAGCATACTTGCTACGCGGTTTACATCGTGGTTGTCAACAAAATTAAAGGTGTAGATGTTTTGATATATGCCGCCGTTTGCAAATTGTCTGTTAAGCGAATGGGCAATTTCAAAGTAGTTGTGATCGTTATGGCTTGAATATATGCCCTTGTAACATTCATAGTTTGTAACTGAGTCAAGAGTTTCATTGTTTGCCCATCGGTTATAGTCGCCGTGAGTAATTTCGCCATATAGCCAGAAATCGGGCTTTTTTGATTTGCATATGTTTCTCAGTTTTTTAAAAAATTCAATGTCTATGCAGTCAGCAGCGTCAAGTCTAAGACCGTCAATGTCAAATTCGTCAATCCAAAATTTTGCAGAATCAAGAAGATAGCTTACAACTTCTTCGTTATGTAAATTTAACTTTACAAGGTCATAGTGACCTGCCCAGCCTTCGTACCAGAACGGGTCGCCTTTGGGACTTCTGCCGCCGAAATCCAAATTTTGAAACCATCCGCAATATCTTGAATTATAAAGATTTTGCTGAACATCTTTGAATGCAAAGAAATCTCTGCCTACGTGGTTAAAAACACCGTCAAGAATAATTTTTATTCCGTTATTATGCAGAGTGTTGCAAATTTTCTTAAAAGAATTATTATCACCTAAACGGCAGTCTATTTTTCTGTAATCAATAGTATCGTAACCGTGACGTGAGCTTTCAAACACAGGGTTAAATACCAGTGCATTGACAGACATTTTTTTCATATGCTCAATACAGTCATAAATCTTATCAAGTCGGTATTCAAGCTTACCATCGTTTTCTTTCGGCGCTCCGCAGAAGCCGAGCGGATAGATATTATAGATTATTGATTCGTTGATATAACTCATAAAAATTCTCCTTTTCAATAACATCAATTATATCATTTAATTGTCTATTGTGCAACTCGATAAATTGTGGTACAATAAAAATATTCAGAGAATCTTATGTCAATATGACTGCGGAGGTAAAAATGATAAAAATTCGTGAAAATAAAACAAGAAAAAAGCTTAGAATAACCCAGTGTGTGCTGTATTTGATTCAAATTTTTATGTGTACTCTTACATTTGTACATATTCCAAATCCTGATTCAAACGGACATGATTTTTATGCAACCGTGTTTGATATGCTCGGATATATTGGAGGATCATTTCCCGACATATCTGCAAGCGCAGCGTTTCAGTCATACTATCCCTACTTTTTTATTTTCCCGTTGATCCCGATAGTAGGATTTTTCTTCTGCGCGCTCGACAAGGAGCGTAATTTGAAAAATATTGTATCTGTATTTTGCTGTTTGTTTGGAGTATTAGCAATTCTATTGATAGTAACGCTTAATTTTATGGATATCGGCTCAATGCTCTCACTTTTGTTTTATATTCTTATCAGCTTTATAACAGCTATTGCAATGATGGCAAGAATTGCCGATAATCCCGAGAAAAGTGCGCAGTGACCGTTCGTAAAATTGGAAATATAAATTTATGTTGTATTGAAAAAACAAACTTTATTTGCGTACAATAGTTTTCTACAGAATACAACCCCGTACATCCTAAGATGTACGGGGTTGCTTGTTGTTAAAATTCTGAAAAAATCATATGTGCCTGCGCATTGTCAAGAACTACAGGATTTTCATAATCAATGCGTTTTATCTCTCCGTAAAGTCTGCCGAAAACGATGGTTGTTTTGTCCATAACTGCTGTCATAGGTTTCCCTTTTACGGTGAACGGCTTAAAGGTAATGTCAACAGCCGAATATCCTGCTTTAAAGTAAAAAGGACGGTCAAATCTTCCGTTTGAACCTTTTACGTTTATTCTTGACAGTTTTTCAAGCTTTCCGTCAATAAAAAAGCAGTTTTCGTTACCGAAACGGTTGTCGCCTATTCTGCTTGCGAGGCAGAGTGAAAATCGCTTATCGTCAATAATGCAGTCTGCACTAAGACTCTGATAATTATGTTTTCTTGGCTTTGAAAAGCGTGTCCAGTCAAAATAAGCAAAAGAATTAATTTCATTTAAGGAGTATTCCAGACCGCCTACCCTGATAATTCCGTTGGCAATAAATTTAGGAACAAATCTTTTTAAGTAAAAATACTTTCTGTCACGTTCAAACGGTGCAAGCTCATTAAGGCTTTCGCCGTTTACTTTTTTAAGGTTAATGTTAAAATACAAATTTTTTAATCCGCCAAAGTCTATGAAGTCACATTTTAAAAATCTTCCGTCATTTGTGTTTGTAAGCTGAAGCTGAATACGTTTGTCTGAATAGAAAAGCTCGCCTTTGTTTCCTGCTTCGGGAAGCTCGTTTTTAAAGAACATAAATTTCTTTATAACGCAATCGCTTATTACACCGCCTTTTTTTAGGTCTGCTACGGCAATTTTTATTGCAAATTCAAATCCGCTGTTTTCTACTGATAAATAGAGTGATACTTCGCCGTTGTTAATGAAATAGCAGTCGCGTTCGCTGTGCTTGCCGTGCATTTTGCTTTGCTCGCAGTTATATTCAAAAACAGGACTGCGCGCCCAGCCTGCGCAAACGACCTCGCCGTTTTCGTCAAATACATTATGTTTTTCTGTGATTTCACGCTGCAATTTTACTCACTCCGTTTTATAAGTACTCTATTATAATATATCATAATGTTATTATGCTTATCAAGAATTATAACAAAACTGTAAATCTGTAATAAAAGATTGTTTCCTTGAATATTATTTTATACGGACTGGGAGGATTATTATGAAAAAATTTGTCGTTGCCGTGAGTTTTTTGCTGTGTTTATTGTTTTGCTCGTGTTCTGCCGACACATCAGGATATAAGCACGAACTCATCTCAAATTCATGGTCTGCAAAATTTGAAGGAGGCGCAGAATTAAAGCTTGAATTTAATGAAAATACAGCTTGCCTTTCAATAAAAAACTCCGATAAAAAAACAGATATTAAAGGAAAATATATTGCAGATGAAAAGTCCTTTGTGATTTTTGTGCCCGAGGCCGCCCAAAATTACAGTTTTACCTATGTTCCGAACGGAAAAAGTCTTGAACTTTCCTACAGCGGCTCGACAGTTACTCTTGAAAGGGAAAAGAAAGATTAAGATTATAAAATTATAAGACTGTAAATGTTGATAAAAATCCATGATTGTGGTATAATGTTTTAAATTGTGTTATTATGCCCTTTTATAAAATTACGGAGGTAACGTCTTGGTAGTGTTCGGAATTGATCCTGGTTACGCCATAGTTGGCTGGGGAGCAATCAGCTATAAATCAAACACATATAAGGCTATAGGTTATGGTTCTGTTGAAACTCAGGCTCATTCTGATTTTAACCGACGTCTTGAATATATTTATGACGAATTATATTCAATACTTCAGAGATGCAGACCTGACGCACTTGCAATAGAAAGACTTTACTTTCAGACAAATCAGAAAACTGCGATTAAAGTGGCTCAGGCAAGAGGAGTTACGCTTCTTGCGGCACAAAAACTGAAAATACCCATTTTTGAATATACACCGCTTCAGGTAAAAACAGCAGTAACAGGGTATGGCAAGGCTAAAAAGCCTCAGGTTATGGAAATGACCCGCAGACTGTTAAATCTTGATGAGGTTCCAAAGCCTGACGATACCGCTGACGCACTTGCAATCGCAATCTGCCATATACAGGCGGCAGGTTCAGAACTCAGAAGAGCTATGTTTAGGAAAGGATTATAAATATGCTTTATTCCGTAAGAGGAAAGTTAATTCATACAACAACATCAAGCGCAGTGGTTGAATGCGGAGGCGTAGGATATAATTGCCAGACAACAATAAACACTCTGCGCAGTATAAAATTGAATACTGAAGTAACGCTCTATACATACCTGAATGTAAGAGAGGACGCAGTTGAGCTTTTTGGTTTTGCGACAAAAACCGAGCTTGAAACCTTTAAAACTCTGATAAGCGTGAGCGGTGTAGGACCAAAGGCAGGCTTGGCAGTGCTGTCAGAGCTTAGTCCCGAACAGGTTGCAATGGCAATTGCATCGGATGACATCAAAACAATAACAAGAGCGCAGGGAATTGGAAAGAAAATTGCCCAGCGCATCATACTTGAATTAAAGGACAAGCTTGCCAAAGCGGCAAATACCGATGACGGTATTTCGGCTGTAACAGGTGCGGCGTTCAATACTGCTTCGGGCAACATACCCAAAGCTATTGAAGCTCTCGGTGTGCTCGGTTATGCACCGTCAGATGTCTCACCTGTGCTTGCTTCATTTGACAGCTCATTACCTGTGGAACAGCTTATCGCAAATACATTAAAGCAGATGGGAAGACAATAATAAATGAGTAAAATGGAATTTTCGGAAGAATTTGATTTTGAAAACAGAATAATTGATACATCCGAGCTTCCTGAGGATACTATAGACGGAGAAAATCCGCTTCGCCCGAAAAATCTTGATGAGTATATAGGTCAGGATAAGGCTAAAGAAAATCTCAGAGTTTTTATCGAGGCGGCAAAAATAAGAGGAGAAACCCTTGACCATGTTCTTCTTTACGGCCCTCCCGGACTCGGAAAAACTACGCTTGCTGGAATTATAGCAAATGAGCTTGGCGTTTCCGTAAGGATTACCTCAGGCCCTGCCATTGAAAAACCCGGCGATCTTGCGGCTCTGCTTACTAATCTTAATGAGGGCGATGTACTTTTTATAGATGAAATTCACCGTTTAAGCCGCGCAGTAGAGGAAATCCTCTATCCGTCAATGGAGGACTTTGCAATCGATATTATCACGGGAAAAGGACAGATGGCGGCGTCATATCATCTGCCTCTGCCTAAATTTACGCTGGTGGGCGCAACAACCCGTGCAGGTCAGCTGACTGCTCCTTTGCGTGACCGTTTCGGAGTTGTTTTGAGGCTTGAGCTTTACACTCCCGAAGAACTTGCGAAAATTGTAACCCGAAGCGCAGGCATACTCGGAATAAAGATAGAACACGACGGAGCGCTTGAAATTGCGTCGCGTTCCAGAGGAACGCCGCGTATTGCAAATCGTATGCTGAAACGTGTTCGTGATTTTGCACAGGTTATGTCTGACGGCATAATCACGCTTGAAAGCGCAAGAACAGCGCTTGACAGGCTTGAAATCGACGAGCTTGGTCTTGACCAGAACGACAGGCGTATGCTTGAAGCAATTATTCGTTTCTACAACGGAGGCCCTGTGGGACTTGAAACACTCGCTGCGGCAATAGGCGAAGAAGCCGTGACAATTGAGGATGTCTATGAGCCATATTTGCTGCAAATAGGTTTTTTGAGCAGAACTCCGCGGGGCAGATGCATAACGGCTGAAGCGTGCAGACATCTGGGATATGATTTCCCGAAAGGAACAGTAAACGCAATGCCTACTCAGCCGAATTTATTTGGCGATTAAGGTAATTGATCTTAAATTAAGACTATTTTGATTTTTATTATGTATAACACAAAAATATAAACTTGGAGGAGAATTATGGGAAGATTATTCGGAACTGACGGCGCAAGGGGCGTTGCCAATAGCGAACTGACAGCGGAGCTTGCAATGAATATCGGCAGAGCGGCAGCAATGGTGCTCATCAGCGAGGAGGTTGAACATCCTACTATTCTTATTGGTAAGGATACCCGTCTTTCGGGAGATATGCTTGAGGGTGCTTTAATTGCAGGACTTTGCTCTGTTGGAGCAAATGTTATTCTGTTGGGAGTTGTTCCAACGCCTGCCGTAGCTTATCTTATAAGTAGATATAATGCTGATGCCGGAATTATGATTTCTGCATCGCACAATCCGTTTGAATTTAACGGAATCAAGATTTTCAGCTCCGAGGGCTGTAAACTGCCTGATGACCTTGAAAACAGAATAGAAGAAATAGTGCTTGATAGCGTAATTCCGTATGCAATTGCGGATTATGATAATATAGGAAGTGTAAAGAAAGCTGAAAATGCGGCAGATGATTATATTGAGCATGTTGCAAAATCAATTGACTGCGATTTTGAGGGTATGGAAATCGCCCTTGACTGTTCAAACGGTTCTTCATCACGCACAGCGGAAAAGCTGTTTACAAAGCTCGGCGCAAAGGTGCATATGCTTTTTGACGAGCCTGACGGAATCAACATTAATAAGGAATGCGGTTCAACGCATATTAATAAGCTTCAGGAATATGTCCGCAAGCATAAGCTGTGCTGTGGTCTTGCCTTTGACGGTGACGCCGACAGATGTCTTGCAGTTGACGAAAACGGAAACCTTGTTGACGGCGACTATCTCATTGCCATTTGTGCAAATGATATGAAGAACAGAGGTGTTCTTAAAAAGAACGCTGTTGTCGGCACAATAATGACAAATATGGGATTTAATAAGTTCTGCGAAAATAACGGAATCAATTTTGTTTCAACAAAGGTAGGCGACCGTTATGTTCTTGAAGCTATGCTCAGAGAGGGTTATAATATCGGCGGCGAGCAGAGCGGACACATTATTTTCCTTGATTATGCAACAACAGGCGACGGCGAGCTTTCAGGCGCAATGATTTTAAGCATTATGAAACGCACAGGCGAAAAGCTCAGCGAGCTTGCAAAGGTTATGGAGCGTTTGCCTCAGGTGCTTATTAACGTTAAGGTTAGTGCAAAAGGCAAGCTTTCATTCTATACAGATAAAGAAATCAAGGCTGAAATCAAGCGCATAAGCGAAATTCTCGGCGACAGAGGCAGAATTTTAATTCGTGTTTCGGGAACGGAACCGCTTGTCAGAGTAATGCTCGAGGGTGAAGATCTTGAAGAAATTCAGAGCTTGGCAGAGGAAGCCGCTCAGGTAGTAAGGGAAAGATTGGCATAATGCGATTATCCGAAAATTGGAGAGATTACGAGCTTATCGACACCTCCGACGGCGAAAGACTTGAACGCTGGGGAGATGTAATTCTTATTCGTCCGGACCCGCAGATTATCTGGTCTACGGGCAGAAAAAATCCCCTTTGGAATTCTGCTCATGCAAGGTATCACCGCAGCAATAAGGGCGGAGGATATTGGGAAAAATACAAAAACGTGCCCGACCGCTGGACTGTAAATTACGGTAAACTTGTGTTTAATATCAAGCCTATGGGTTTTAAACATACGGGAGTTTTTCCTGAACAGGCAGTAAACTGGGATTTTGCCGCTGAAAAAATAAAAAATGAAAACAGGCCGCTCAAGATACTTAATCTTTTCGGATATACAGGCTGTGCAACTCTTGCGTGTATGAACGCAGGCGCGTCAGTATGCCACGTTGACGCGTCAAAGGGTATGGTGCAATGGGCAAAAGAAAATGCCGTTTCAAGCGGTATTGAGGACAGACCCGTAAGATGGCTTGTTGACGACTGCATTAAGTTTGTTCAGCGTGAGATCAGGCGCGGCAACAAATACGACGGAATTATTATGGATCCTCCGTCCTACGGCAGAGGCCCTAACGGAGAAATATGGAAGCTTGAAGAACAGCTTTATCCTCTTGTAATGCTTTGCAGACAGATTTTGTCAGATGAGCCTGTTTTCTTTATTTTGAATTCATACACAACGGGACTTTCGCCTGCCGTTATGGAATATCTGCTTGGACTGTTTCTGAAAAATAAATTCGGAGGAAGCGTTTCAAGCAATGAAATAGGTCTTAAAGTAACCGATACGGGACTGATTTTGCCGTGCGGTTCAACAGCAATATGGGAGAAGTAATTAATGAATTTTATTTCGGTGCAAAATGTTTTTTTTTCATATTCCAATCCCGAAGATGCACAGCCTGTAAAGAACGCAGTTAACGGAGTTTCGCTTGAAATAAAAAAGGGCGAGTTTGTTGCTTTGCTTGGACATAACGGATGCGGAAAATCTACAATAGCAAAACATCTCAATGCAATGCTGCTGCCAGACAGCGGAAAAGTGTATGTTGACGGAGACGATACGTCTGATGCGGAAAAAACATATGACATCAGAAAAAAAGTAGGACTTGTACTTCAAAATCCTGACAATCAGCTTGTTGCAAGCATTGTAGAGGAGGACGTAGCATTCGGTCCCGAAAATCTTGGAATAGCCCCTGATAAAATAAGAGAGCGTGTTGATAATGCTTTAAAAGCGGTAGATATGTATGACTACCGCAAACACGCGCCGTATAAGCTTTCGGGCGGACAGAAGCAGCGTATTGCAATTGCAGGAATACTCGCAATGCAGCCGGAATGTATCGTGCTTGACGAACCTACCGCCATGCTTGACCCAAACGGACGTGACGAAGTTTTGTCAACTCTTTTAAAGCTCAATAAAGATAAAAACATTACGGTCGTGTTAATTACTCATTATATGGACGAAGCGGTGCTTGCCGACAGAGTTGTAGTAATGGACGACGGAAAAATACTTACTCACGGAACTCCCGACGAGGTGTTTTCTCAGGTTGAGCTTCTTAAAAAACACAGACTTGACGTTCCGCAGTCAACAGAGCTTGCATACAGACTGAAAGGCTGCGGAGTAAAAATAGATAAAATGCCTTTGAATACATCAGATTGTGTAAAATTGCTTGAGGAGGTGCTGAATTGAGCAGTATCCTTGAGCTAAAAAATCTCGGTTTTGTTTACGGACAAGGAACACCGTTTGAAAAGCGTGCGGTTGACGATGTAAGTCTTTGTATTGAAAAAGGTGAATTTATAGGAGTTATCGGACATACGGGTTCGGGAAAATCGACCCTTGTCCAGATGCTTAACGGACTTATAAAGCCGACAACGGGGCAGGTGCTTCTTGACGGAGAGGACATCTGGAAAAATCCAAAGGAAATACGAAAAATACGTTTTAGAGTGGGCATGGTTTTCCAATATCCCGAGTACCAGCTTTTTGAAGAAACGGTATATAAAGATATAGCTTTTGGCCCCGCAAATATGGGAAAGTCAGGCGGCGAACTCGATTTTGCAGTGAAAAATGCGGCGAAATTCACGGGTTTGAAAAAAGAGCTTTTGCAGAAATCACCGTTTGATTTGTCGGGCGGTGAAAAACGAAGAGCCGCAATTGCAGGCGTAATTGCCATGGATCCCGATGTGCTTGTTCTTGACGAGCCTACGGCAGAACTTGACCCTATGGGCAGAGATGTTCTGCTCAGTCAGATTGTGCAATACCACAAAGAGAGAAGAAATACGGTATTGCTGGTTTCTCACAGTATGGAGGATATTGCCCGTGTAGCTGACAAAATTATTGTGATGAACAATTCTCACTGCGTTATGTTTGACAAGACCAAAGAGGTGTTTTCACACGGACGAGAGCTTGAGAAAATCGGTCTGCGAGTTCCGCAGATTACAAAAATTATGCTTGAGCTCAAAGAGAAAGGCTATGATGTATCGGACGGTGTTCTTACCGTAAACGATGCATTTGCGCAGATTTCCGAACTCCTGAAAAAGGAGGGAAAGATATGGTAAGAGATGTTGCTTTTGGGCAGTATTTCCCGGGCAACAGCCTGATACACAGGCTTGACCCCCGTGCAAAAATTATTATGCTTGTTGCATTTCTCGTAATTATTTTCTGCACGTTCAACTATTTTTCACTTTTACTTGTTACACTGTTTACGGTTTTCTATCTTGCGTTCAGCGGCATATCGCCGAAATTTTACTTTAAGAGCCTAAAGGTGATTTTTGTAATAGTAATAATAACTTCGGTACTGAATCTTTTTTACGGAACAGGGGATCCGCTGTGGCAGTGGGGAATATTCAAATTAACTGTTGACGGAATCAACAGGGCGATTTTTGTAACGATAAGAATTATCTGCCTTATTCTTTCAAGCTCCTGCCTTACGTTTACGACCTCGCCGACAGAGCTGACCGACGCCATCGAGCGGCTTATGAAGCCTCTTAATAAAATTCATTTTCCTGTACACGAAATAGCTATGATGATGTCGCTTGCATTAAGATTTGTTCCCACGCTTCTTGAGGAAACCGACAAAATTATGCAGGCACAAAAGGCAAGAGGAGCCGATATGGAATCGGGAAATATTTTAAAAAGAGTAAAATCTCTGATCCCGATACTCATTCCGCTTTTTGTTTCGGCATTCAGACGCGCTTATGAAATAGCGACGGCAATGGAATGTCGTTGCTACAGAGGCGGCAGCGGAAGAACAAGAATGAAAGTGCTTCATATGTCAAAGTGTGATGTATTTTCTTTTGCAGCACTCGGAATAATGATTTGCGGAGTGATTTTATGCAACATATTCATTCCGGCAGTAATTTAAGAAATCTGCTGGTTAAAATTTCATATGACGGCAAAAATTTTCACGGCTGGCAAATTCAGCAAAATGCGCTGACTGTTCAGGAGGTTTTCCAGAAAAGTCTTGAAAAAATTATCGGTGAAGATTTTGACGTCAAAGGGTGCAGCAGAACCGACAGCGGAGTACACGCAAATATGTACTGTATCAGCGTAAAAACCATGCATCCCATAGAACCGTTAAGGCTCAAAGCGGCGCTTAACCGTTGGCTTCCAAAGACTGTTGCAGTTCTTGACTGCACAGAGGTCGGAATTGATTTTCATGCAAGATACAGCTGTATCAGCAAGGAATATATATATAAAATTTGGAACAGTGAAGTAAGAAATCCGTTTCTTGACGGTTATGCGCTTCATTACAGATACAAGATTGATGAAAAAATGCTTGACAGTGCCGCTCAGGCATATGTGGGAAAGCATGATTTTACTTCTTTTTGTACCATTGACAGCCGTGAAAAGGGAGATATGACGCGAAATGTAAAATCCTTTTCGGTTACCCGCGACGGAAATCTTGTCACAATGAAAGTTGAGGCAGACGGATTTCTGTATAATATGGTGCGAATAATGGTGGGCACACTGCTTCGTGTTCAGCAGGGGAAAATTCCTGCCGATGGAATAAGTGATATAATAGAAAAAAAGAACAGAAAGTTTGCAGGACCTACTGCCCAGGCATGCGGACTTTATCTTAACAGAGTAAATTACAATTAAGTTCACAAAAGGGGTGAACAGAATGTTAAATAAGTTTAAAAGAGGCCGTTACGCGGAACGCAAAAAGAAACAAGATCGTGACGTAATGAGCTATGAGGACATGCCTCTTGATGATTACGAGCAGGAGAAAACCGACATATCTCCCGAGGCAGTCAAGAAAATAATCATCGGCGTTTGCATTGCGCTTGCAGCAGGACTTATTGTTTTTGCTTTTGCAAACCGTGATAAGCTGACTTGGGATAATATCTCAACGTGGTGGATTTATGATGTTCTCGGAAATGCGGGAAACGGCTATCCTGTAAATCTTGTGGGGTCTGAAGTGACATCGGGGAATTTTACTGTTAATCAGGGACATGTTGCCTATGCGTCGGATACCTCATTTGTTACCCTTAACTCAACGGGAAGTGAGGTAGCCAATTTTCAGCTTCGTTACTCAAAGCCTGTGATGAAATCGGCTGACAACAAATTTCTGACTTACGGTCTCGGGGATACTGAATATCAGATTCAGGATTTTGACAGCAAACTCTATTCGGGGAATGCGGACGAAAGTATATATACCGGCGACATAGCCTCAAACGGCACTTACTGTCTTGTTACTGAGGGAAACGGTTACCTAACCGTGCTTCTCGCATACGATAAAAATAATAATAGGATATATAAATATTCTTTTTCAGAATATTACATAACTTCGGTTGCAATTAACAATGACGGCACAGGCTGTATTGCCTGCGGAATAACAAGCGATGACGGCGGAATTAAAACAGGCATTTATGTTCTTGATTTTAAAAAGCAAGACCCTGTTTCAACATATGAGATAGCTGATGATTCTGTAATTGACTGCAAATATCTGAGCGGCAGCAGAGCAGCGTTAATCGGACAAGCCGCTTCATATATTGTGAAAATCGGAGATAAAAATTATACAGCTAAAAGTTATGATGACAGAACTCTCGCCAATTACTGCTTTAATCCCGATACAAACTCATATACGGTTGCGCTATCCCGAAACGGCGACGGACGAAACTGTGCCCTGTTAGAGTATAACGACAACGGCGAAAAAGTATGTTCTGTAGATACCGAATATTCGGCAGAATCGCTTTCTATATACAAAGGCGTTATGGCTGTTCTTGACGGAAATACCACATATGTGTATAATACAGACGGCGATTTGCTCTATTCCTGTAACACCGGTACAGGTTCCAAGAAAATAGTTTTGACGTCAGACAGTACCGCGTATGTGCTTAGCGTAAATCAGGTTAGATTTTTAGATTTAAAGAATCCACCCTCAACTGCCGATACTGTCAGGGAAACTTCAGAGGAGTAAGGTATGATAGCAGACTTAGTAATTATTACTGCAATAGTCCTTTTTATCATTATAGGAATAAAGCGCGGAATAGCAAAAACACTGCTGAATCTTGCAGGACTTGTGTTGACTGTTATTTCGGCGAATTATTTATCATCTTTTTTGGCACAATTTACTTATGATACATTTATAAAACAGTCGGTAATTACAAATCTTGAGCAAATTATAAGTGAAAACGGCATTCAATATGCAATACAGAATTGTTTTGATGCTGTTCCGGGGTGGATATCAGGATTGCTCTCTGCTATTTTGTCATTGTTCGGAACCGATTTGAACGGCTTTGAAAAACATATGAATATCTCATACAATGCTTCTTTATCTGTTGCACAATCTGTTGAAAAATCTGTTTCGGCGGTTGTAATTGAAGTTTTCGGCATTTTACTTGCAATCATTTTATTTATAGTAATTTTCATTTTAGTCAAAAAACTAATCAAGCTTGCACTCAAGGCGTTTAAAATTCCTGTGATTAAGCAGATTAATATGCTTTTGGGCGGTGTGCTTGGTGCAGTTGAAGGTATGATTTTTGTATGGCTTGCCGTAAATATATTTTTTGCTGTAATGGCATTTACAAATCCGACATTGATTGAAAGCGATTATGTTACGGGAAATTTGTTTAGATTTTTTTGTATTGTAATTTAATACTAATCACATTGTTATATTATACAGAGATTAGTATAAGATTATGGGGTGATAAAATGGAGAATAAGGATGTCTGGAGTTTTAAGGTAAATGATTTGTTTACTGTTCCGAATATTATTACTTATATAAGATTTATATTGATAGCTCCTTTTGCTTACTTTTTTCTTTTAGAAGAATACATTCCTGCGGCAATATGTATAGGACTTTCGGGGTTATCGGATTGCTTTGACGGATTTGCCGCCAGAAAGCTTAATCAGGTTACAGCACTCGGAAAAATACTTGATCCGATTGCCGACAAAGTTACATTGCTTGTCGTAGTTGTGTGTATGGTGATTTATGTTCCTGCGGTACTTCCCGTGCTTGTTACTCTGTTACTCAAAGATATTCTTATGCTTCTTGGAGGAACCGATTTAATAAAAAAGGGACTTACACCTCCTGCAGCAAAATGGTACGGCAAGGTAGGTACGGTGGTATTTTATTTTTCCGTTTGTATGATAGTATTTTTGAAAGCTGCGTTTAATTATGAGAATTTTGCACTTGATTTTACTTTGCTTTCAATAACTGCGTTCACAATGCTTTTTGCGCTTTATCAGTATGGTAAAATTTATTTTATGATGATTAAAGAGTATAACTTGAAAGAGAATAAAAATAAACACATATAATCATAAAAAAACTGACAATTTACCATTGAATTTTATTCGGTCAGCATATATAATTATAAATCATAGTGCAAGGCGTATCTAAAAACAGCTATAACACGCCCTGTTATACAATAATTATAAATTTATTTTTATTATTATAAGGAGATTATTATGCTTTGTAGCAGATGCGGAAAACGACAGGCAGTTGTTTTCGTTTCAAATAACACTTCAAAAGATGCTCCCACAGTGGGCTATTGCCTTACCTGTGCAAAGGAGCTTGGAATAAAACCCGTTGAGGATCTTATAAGCAAAATGGGTATTTCAGATGAGGATCTTGAAAATGTTCAGGACCAGATGAATACTCTTATGAAGAATATGGGTGAAAACGGCGATATTTCTCAGCTTATGGAACAGTTAGGTGCCGAGAATCTTGCCGAGCAAATGGACGAATTTGACTCTGACGGCGAGGGCAGTGAGGATGATGATTTTTCTCACGGTGCGCCTGCGTTTCCTGCCTTTTTCAATAATATTTTCGGCGGCGGACAGAATAACGCGCAAACAGCGAATAATTCAAACTCACATAAAAATAAAAAAGAGAAAAAGGAAAAAAACAGAAAGCACATTAATCTTTACTGCGAAGATCTTACTCGAAAAGCTCGTGAGGGTAACATCGACAGAATTATCGGACGTGATTTGGAGATTGAGCGTGTTATTCAGATTTTGTCGCGCCGTACAAAGAACAATCCGTGCCTTATCGGTGAACCGGGTGTAGGCAAAACAGCAATTGCAGAGGGACTTGCTCTCAGAATTGCGTCGGGCAATGTTCCTCAGCGCCTTAAAAACAAAGAAATTCAGCTTCTTGACCTTACCGCACTTGTTGCCGGAACGCAGTTCAGAGGTCAGTTTGAGAGCCGTATAAAAGGTCTTGTATCTGAAATAAAGGAAAACGGAAATATCATACTCTTTATTGATGAGGTACATAGCCTTGTCGGCACAGGAGATAACGAAGGAACTATGAATGCGGCAAACATTCTTAAGCCTGCTCTTTCAAGAGGCGAAGTTCAGGTAATCGGTGCAACAACCTTTAATGAATACAGAAAGTATATAGAAAAGGATTCTGCGCTTGAAAGAAGATTTCAGCCTGTTAAGGTGGGCGAGCCTACAATAGCCCAAACAATAGATGTTATTGCAGGAGTAAAAAACTATTATGAACAGCACCACAGAGTAGTCGTAGATGACGACGTCGTAAGAAAAACGGTTGTGCTGTCTGAGCGCTACATTACAGACAGGTTTTTGCCTGATAAGGCTATAGATTTGCTCGACGAAAGCTGTGCGTGCGCCGCTCTGAGAAACAAAAATGTTGAACGTCACGACAGGCTGACAGATGAAAGAAAAAATCTTATTATTCAGAAAGATAAACTTACAAGTGAAGAAGAGATCGATTATAAGGCTCTGGCTGAGGTCAATACAAGCCTTGCACGAATTGATTCCGAATTATCCGAGATCGACCCCGAAACCCTAATTTCAAAAGTAACTGAAGAGGATATAGCAAAGGTTATAGAGCTGTGGACCGGTATTCCCGCTTCAAGAATAAGAGAAAACGAGCTTTCAAAGCTTGCTGACCTTGAGGATGAACTCAAAAAGAAAATTATAGGACAGGATGAGGCGGTTAAAGAGCTTGCATCTGCAATAAAAAGAAGCCGCTGTCAGATTTCGCCCCGCCGCCGTCCGGCCTCGTTCATTTTTGTAGGACCTACGGGCGTTGGTAAAACTGAGCTTGTTAAGGTGCTCAGCCAGCAGCTTTTTGATACTCCCGAAACGCTCATAAGGCTTGATATGTCCGAGTTTATGGAAAAACATTCGGTATCCAAAATTATAGGCTCACCGCCCGGATATGTAGGTTATGATGAAGCAGGTCAGGTGACTGAAAAAGTTCGCCGCCGCCCATATTCGGTATTGCTGTTTGATGAAATCGAAAAGGCACATCCAGACGTTCTGAATATACTCCTGCAAATTCTTGATGAAGGAAAAGTTACCGACGCACATGGCAGGGTAGTCAACTTTGAAAATACAGTAATAGTTATGACTTCAAATGCAGGTTCTTCAAATCGTGAAAGTGCATTGGGCTTTGGAAAAACTCAGGAGGACGCTTCAAAGGAAAAAGTTATGAAGGCACTTTCGGAGTTTTTGCGCCCCGAGTTTATTGCCCGTGTTGATGAGGTAATTGTCTTTAACTCACTTGATGAGGATGACTTTGTAAAGATTGCAGAGCTTATGCTTTCTGAGTATGTTCCGACACTTGAGGAAAAACACATTAAATTTACTTATGATAATAATGCGTGCGAGTATATTGCAAAGAAATCCTGCGGAGGAAAAAGCGGCGCCCGTGATTTAAGAAACACCATAAGACGCGAGGTGGAGGAGAAAATTGCAGGTGCAATGATAGAAGCCGGCAATGCTTCGCTCAGCGGTATTCATGTTACCTCAGACGGAGAAAAAATTATTTTACAGTCAATTTAATGCTTGACAATGCAGCGGAATGGTGATATAATTTATTCCGTTGCAGATAAGCGGATGTAGTTTAGTGGTAGAACTTCAGCCTTCCAAGCTGATCGTGTGGGTTCGATTCCCATCATCCGCTCCAAATAGGAACCGCAGTTTTGATACAGATTGTATTGAAATTGCGGTTTTTCTTTACTGTTTGCATTTTATTTATTAGGCTCTATGTCAATAGTTGGGGTAAACCCGAAAAAAGGAAATTAGATATAAGCAAGCGATAGCAAATCAAGCTG
>CANQDR010000018.1 GCA_947593615.1 uncultured Clostridia bacterium | reverse complement strand
GACTATATCAATGCTTTTTTATCAACCGGCCAAGTTTTCTAATTTTGTAACACATCATTGACAAACCTACATTTTTATGGAATAATTTTAATTTATGAAATCGTTTTAAGCTGATTTATTCTATATAATGTTATTATTATCTATGTAATGTTATTTATATCGCTCCATTTGTGATTATGAAGCTCACCCTTGTTTAAAAGTTCGGGATAATCCCATTGCCTTAAAACCTCGTACGCAGCAATAGCAACCGAGTTGGAAAGATTAAGACTTCTTGCTTCGTCAATCATTGGAATTCTCAATGTGTTTTCGGGATACTTCATAAGCAGTTCTTCAGGCAGTCCTTTTGTTTCCTTTCCGAAAAGCAGATAGCAGTTGTCGGGATAGTCAACATCTGAGTGTCTGTGTGTTCCCTTTGTAGAGAAAAAGTAATATATTCCGCCCTTTGTTTTTTCAAAAAAGTCATCTGTATTTTCATAATAGGTTATGTCAAGAAAATGCCAGTAATCAAGTCCTGCCCGCTTTAATTTGCGGTCGTCAACGGTAAATCCCATCGGCTTTACCAAATGAAGGCTTGCACCTGTTGCGGCGCACGTTCGTGCAATATTGCCTGTGTTTTGGGGAATTTCAGGCTCAACAAGCACAAGATTTAGTTTTGCCAAAAGTTATCACTCCAATTTTTTATTATTGTGTTTTATTACATTTTAAAACGTAAACAATAATATTGCAAGATGTAATCTTGTAAAAGTACAGGGAGGTGTGTTTATGAATTCAAGACCGGTAATGAACATGGTAAAGGGTGCCGCAATCGGACTTGCAGCAGGAATGGCTGTAGGATATGCAGGAAAAAAGGTGTTTGAAAATAATCCCAAACTGAAGAAAAAGGCTAATAAGGCGTTCAGAACAGTTGAGTCAATTATGGACACCGCACAGTATATGTTTAAATAAATATCAAATTAAAAGGCTGACATAAGTAATTCTTATGTCAGCCTTGAAAATCAGCTTACAAATTGTAACGGATCAAGTTTGTTTGAATTGTATATTATCTCAAAATGGAGGTGAGGTCCTGTTGAGTTGCCGGTTGAGCCGACATAACCGATTGTTTCACCCTTTGAAACGTATTGCCCTGATGATACTGCCAGAGAACTGCAATGGCCGTAAAGCGTCTGATATCCGTTGCCGTGGTCAATTATTACATAATTGCCGTATCCGTCGCCAAGATCGCCTGAATGAATTACGGTACCGCTGTCTGAAGCAGAAATCGGCTGACCGTAAACACCGCCGTCTGAGATGTCAATTCCCCAGTGCATTCTGCCCCAGCGCCATTCGTAGAGACTTGTGATGTTGTGTGTGTATGGAAGAGGCCAGCTGAAATTGCCCGATGAAGAAGATGAATCAGCTGACGAGGATGACGAGCTTTCATTCGAAGAATAAATGCCGTCCTTAGAGCCTCTTACAACAACCTTGTCAACGGCTTTTTTAAGAACTTCAACATCAGTTTCAACTGCGTCTGTCTGTACTCCGTCGGTAAAGGTAGTTCTTACGGTAACCTTTTCTTCGCCGTTTTGACCATCTGTTTTAACTTCTTCATATGAAGAAGGTTCCGAATCGTCATATTCTGTTTTTTCTTCATATTTTATTTCTCTTGTATAAACAATATCAGTTGACAAAGCAATTGAGAATTTTCCGTCTGCCGCATTCATAATATCTTCAGCACTCATTATCTGGCTGTCGGTAAAATCACCGCTCTTTACAACGACGTCATTTGCAAACTCGGTAGTTGTTTTATCATCATAATCGGCACGATAATCTACAAGAACTTTTTCAAGAGCGTCCTTGAGTGCCGCTACTTCATTTGTTGCACCTATAAGCTCGCCGTCAATATAAAGTCCGCAGCATCCCATCTGTATGTCGTCGTTAATAAGTGCCTTTGCAATTGATACATATGCTTCGGAACGAAAAGCTTCATCTGCGGTCGAAGCGTGAAAATCACTGTTTTCGGGACTAATGCTGTTGTTATTTGCCGACATATCGGTTTTAATATTGCTTGACATTGCGGCAACGATTGCGTTGTTACCCGAAAAATCAAGTGCACTGGCAACAGTCACACAAGAAAGCGTTACTGCTATTAAACAGGTGACAACGGCAAGCAATGCTCTTTTCTTTAATATAGTATGAGCGTGGTATCCAGTATGAGAAGCACTGTGTGCGCGTTTTTGACCTCTTGCAAAAGAAATGCTAGAAATAGCGTCCTTTGCAGAACTGTTAAATTCGTTGAGATTTCCTGTTCTGTTATCACGATAGCATCTGTCTAACAAAGAAATCTGAGTGCTTTTAGCTTTTGCTGTTTTAGAAGAAACAGTTTTTTTGCCTGAAAATTCTGTTTGATTTATCTTTTTGATTATAAAAGATAAAAGATTTTTTGATTTTTCTTTTAATGATTTTGCAAAATAAACAATAGCTCTTTTTACAAACCGAACAGTTTTCTGAGCTTTTGTAAGCTCTACGAATTTTTTGTCGTATGCTTTTTTATTTGTTGTCGAAAGACTTTCTATTTCATTGAAACCTTCCAAACCAATGAATTTTGTCTTCAAAATAATTTCTCCTATCTCATTAACCGTTACATTTTTGTAACAAACTCATTGGTTATATTATACCAAAATGTAACGAATTTGCAATACAAGAATTAAAAAATGTAACCATTAATATTTTATATCCAATTTTTGGAGAAATATTTCAACAATATGCACAATAATTCTTATAATTAATTATACTTTAAGTTATCAACATTATAATTAATCAACAAACTGTAATATTGCTTTAAAGCATTTATAGCACCGTTTTTGTCGTGTTCCTTATAATTTCCGCATTCTATGGCGGTTGTTCCCGGAATTTCACCGCTGTGCTCACAGCATTTTTTAACGGTATCTCTGATTAAATCAAGAGCCTGCTGTTCGCTTAGATTTCTGACAAGAAAGTAAAATCCGGTTCGGCATCCCATAGGACCGAAGTATATTACATTTTCGGCATACTCGCTGTTGCGTGAGTATGTTGCAAAAAGGTGTTCAATTGTGTGCATAACCGGGTTTGGAAGAAAGGGAGGAGTGTTTGGTTTTATAAATCTCAAATCATAAGTAGTAATGTCACCGTCTATTCTGGAAATATACACTCCCGGATTTAGCGTATTGTGATTTATGGTAAAGCTTGCAATCTTTTTCATTTTATCGTATCCTTATTATATAGTATAATTTAGTTATATTATTAATTATTAATCATAGTCTGCTACATTTGTAAAACAGATATTCAAATCTACCTGTCCGTCAATTCCGTCAATTGTTGCTGTTGTTGAATACTGCCACATTGAAAACTGATAATAAAATGTAGGCACGTCCGCATATTCGCAGTACCAGATGTCAATATCAGCAAGGCGCGATAAATCATATTTGAAATACAGTTCTTTGCTGGGCGAGTAAATCATCGGTGTGTATCCGTACTCCTTTACTTTGTCGCAGAACGCTCTTGCACATTCTGTAGCCTGAGTTGCTGAAACGCTGTCTGTTCTTGCATTGTCATCCTTAATGATTTCCCAATCATATGCAACAGGGTAGTCAAGCTTTATATCGCCGAGAATCGTCTTAACGTAATCAGCTTCTTCAACAGCCTCCTGTGTTGAAATTGCCTGAGAGAAGAAATAACCTCCAACCTTGACTCCCGCTTCTTTTGCTCCGTTTATGTATTCAACTGCTCTGTCGTCGGCATACAGTGCTCCGTCGTCGCCGTATCCTCTGCCGCCTATGCGTATCATTGCAAAGTCTACGCCGCTTGCCTTGACTTTTTTCCAGTCAATATCTCCGCTGTATGACGAAATGTCAATACCCTCAGATGATGCCGGATTTCCTTTTTCATTATAATATTTGAATGTATTATCCGATGTAAAATTGGAGTTATCAAGATTGTTTACCGGAACGCCGTCAAGCTCGGTGATCCAGATTTCGCCTAACGTGCTGTCGTTCATATGTATTTTTTCGCCGGTAGTTTTTACGGTAGTGTCAGTAGAAGCGGTTGCCTGCAGGGAAGAGTGACTGTTTTCTTCGCTGTTTGAACAGCCGTAAAGAACAGCACAGCATATTATTAAAGCAGGCAGAAACATATATATAAATTTTTTCATTTCCAAATCTCCAATCCTTATTTTTTAAAAGCATAACATAATTTTAATTTTATGTAAATAAAATAAGTCGAAAATTGTATTGAAAATAATGTGAATATTAAGTATAATAAAGAACAATGGTATATAATGAATGCTTGGCCGAAAGACAGGTGATGTGGTGAAAAGTACAGGCGTAAGCGGATATCGTAAGAAAAATAAGAAACAACTGCTTAAAGCAATTGACGAATGTAAGTCGCTTAGCCAGCTTTTTGCACTCATTCAGCACGAGCATATTGTAATTCAAATGCACAGTCAGCCCGGAGCATCAAATCTGACGCCTAAGAAACTTGGACCGAAAGAAATTATCGGAAAAAAGGATACTCCTTTCGAAAGGCTTAGAGCGCAGGTAAGAAAGGCTGTATCGGATTCCGAAAAAATAAGAAATAAGACAATCACCAAGAAAAAATCAGATAAATAATCTAAAACGATATAGTTCTAATATTTGAAATTATCCTCTGTTTCATATTCAGCTAAGGTTTTTAATTTGTAGAACATGTCTGCCGAAGCTGTGAGCGACGTCACGCCGACGGCAATATATTTTTAATTATTTTTTATAATAATATCTAAAGAGTATTTAGAATAAAATTTTTTGAAAATTTTTCCTAAATACTCTTTATTTTTTTCAATTTATAGTATATACTGTAATTAATTTATTACATATATTGTGTTTTTAAAAATAAGGTTAATAAGGTTAGCGAGGGAATGTTATGAAAATTAAAATGAAAAGATTTTTATCAGTTTTTCTTGTTGCATTAATGGTATCAAGTTCAGTTTTCTGCCTTGATTTCAGTGCGGCAGCTGCTGAAACATCAGACAGTGATATTGGAGCAGTTATTGAATTTGAGGGAGAAGATGAAATTTCTGACGTGAAACCGATTGTACAGTCTGGTATGGCTGCACCTGAGGTAACCGAACCGGCAGAAAGTACCTTTACTACAGAACCGACAACAGAACCTACTACTGTTGCACCTACAACAATACCTACTACTGCAAAGCCGGCGCCGACTGTAGGAGCTGTAAAAAACCTGAAAAAAACGAGTTTTGAAACAAATAAAATAACTCTTGCTTGGGATAAAGTAAGCGGAGCTACCGGTTATTATATTTACTATTGCAACGCTGACAATAACACAAAATACACAAAATACACAAAAATTGCAGACATCAAAACAAACGCCTGCACAGTGTCAAACCTTACTCACACAACCTCTTATTACTTTAAGGTTTCTGCATATATTGTGCAAGACGGTAAGATATATGAGGGTAAAACCGCTTTCAGAAAAACAGCAACACAGCCGGGAAATATTGAAAACCTAAAAATTTGCCGCTCTTCAAATGAAATTGAATTTTCATGGAAGCGCAACCCAAAGGCTACGGGTTATAAAATCTATCGTGCCTGCGCAAAATCTAATGACAAATCTGTATTGTACAAAGTAGTAACCAATAACAAAACGACCTCTTTCATTGACAAAAATATTGAGGGCGGAAGAACATATTATTACAGGGTCAAAGCGTACAGAGATTTGTACGGAACTACCTATAACGGTATTTCTTCGGTTACAAGAGCAGCCTGCGGACTGTGTGCTCCAAACTTTTCTATGACTACTCAGCTTTCCAGAGTAAGTCTTACATGGAAAAAGAATAAGTATGCAAACGGTTATGATGTTTACTATGCAACTTCAAAAAATGGCAAATATACAAAGCTTTGCAATACTACAAAGGATTTCTACAACACATCTAAGCTTTCTAACAACAAAACATATTATTTCCGTGTTCAGCCATATAAATATGTAGGTAAGAGTAAAACTAAGGTTCTTGGAACTTATCACACCAAATCGATAAAAGTCACTAATAAGGCATATGGAAAGAGTATAGGCAACACATATATAGAAATCAGTATCCAGCAGCAGCATATGTGGTTCTATTTGAACGGAAAGCTTTATTGTGAAACAGATGTTGTAACGGGTAATAATGACGGTTACCATAACACGCCTAAGGGCGCATATAAGATATGGCAGCGTCAGTCTCCGACAACTTTGATAGGTCCGGGATATGCTTCATATGTTAATTATTGGCTTGCATTTACCTATTCAGGAGTGGGTATTCATGACGCAAGCTGGCGATCCTCAAAGGAATACGGAGGAACAACCTACAAAGGAAACGGTTCTCACGGTTGTGTAAATACTCCGTATAGTGCAGTTAAAAAGATTTATCAAAAAGCAAAAATCGGTTATAACGTAGTAGTATATTAAAAATAACAAGACCGCCTCACAAATTAAAGTGAGGCGGTTTTTTAAAAATACAAGAAAATTAATTTATTTTTTCGGCAACAGCGGCAATAACTGTTCTGCCCTGCATAGCAATGCGTCTGTTATAAAGATAAATATTTTTGTGTTCTGTGATTACATTATCGGCGCTTCTTCCGGTGTCAACATAAAGCTTCCAGACATATCCCTCAGGCAAAGCAGGCAGTTCAACGTCAACCTTTTCCCAGTATGCGTTAATTCCGAAGTAAACTATCTGGTCAAGTGAATTATTGTTTTTATCTGCACCTGCATACATAACGCCAATCATTCGTGTGTTTTCATTAAAATCAGTGTTCCAGGGAATACATGAATGAATACTTTCGGGCGGCAGACTGCATGTGGCAGCTCCGTTGTTATCGGTAATAACGTGAAAGCGTTTGCGAAACGCAATCATATATTTAAAAAATTCAAAAACATCATGATATTTTTCTTTTCTGTTCCAATCCAGCCAAGAAATAATGCTGTCCTGACAATATGCATTGTTATTGCCGAACTGCGTGTTGCAGAATTCATCTCCTGCAAGGAACAACGCAGCTCCTTTACTGCACATAAGAGTTGCAAACGCGTTTTTGCACAGCTTTAAACGCAGCTCGTTTACATAAGGGTCGTTTGTTTCACCCTCTGCGCCGCAGTTCCAGCTGTTATTGTCATTTGCTCCGTCGGTATTGTTCCAGCCGTTTTGGTAATTGTGCTTTTCATTGTATGAATACATATCGTAAAGTGTAAAACCGTCGTGACATGTAAGGAAGTTTACCGACGCATTATTGCCTCGGTAGGCGGGGTCATATAAATCCTTTGAACCAGTAAGCCTGTGCGCAGCGTCCCACGCAAGATAACCGTCTCCTTTAAGAAAACGGCGCAAATCGTCACGGTATTTTCCGTTCCATTCTGCCCATCTGTTCCATGATGGAAAGCTTCCTACCTGATAAAGTCCGCCTGCGTCCCATGCTTCGGCAATAAGCTTTACGTTTCCGAGAATCGGGTCAAATGCAAGACTTTTCAGAAGCGGAGGTTTATCCATAGGCGAGCCGTCCTCGTTTCTTCCCAGAATTGAAGCAAGGTCAAAACGAAAACCGTCAACTCTGTATTCCGTCACCCAATAACGCAGACAGTCAAGAATAAACTGCTGTACTATAGGCTGATTACAGTTGAGCACGTTTCCGCATCCGCTGAAATTGTAGTATTTTCCATCGGGAGTGAGCATATAGTATATATTGTTGTCAAGTCCTTTAAATGAAAAGAACGGACCTTTTTCGTTGCCTTCAGCAGTGTGATTGAAAACAACGTCAAGAATGACCTCAATTCCGTTTTCATTAAGCTCACGTATAAGCTGTTTCAGCTCGGTGCCCTCGCGGTTGTGCTCATGGTCTGATTCATAGCTGGTGTTGGGCGCAAAGAAACAAACGGTATTATATCCCCAATAATCATAAAGCTGCTCGCCGTTAAATGTGCGGTATGCGCCCATTTCGTCAAATTCAAAAATTGGCATAAGTTCAACAGCATTTATGCCGAGTTCTTTAAGATATGGTATTTTTTCTCTGATTCCGGCAAATGTTCCGGGATGGTTTACGCCCGAAGATTTATCTTGAGTAAAACCTCTGACGTGCATTTCATAAATTATAAGCTCTTCAAGAGGACGCGTAGATTTCTTGAAATTTCCCCAGTCATAGTCGTCAAAAACTACACGCGCCTTGTATACGCAGTCGTTTGCCTGTTTTTCGCCCCATCCGCTCTGTCCTGTGACCGCCTTTGCGTAAGGGTCTAATATATATTTGTTTTTGTCAAAGATTAGTCCTTTGTTCTCATCATACGGACCGTCAAAAGAATATGCGTACTCAAAATCGTTTATTTCAAGATTGAATACAATCATTGAATATGTATTGCCTATGCGGTAAGACTCGGGAAAAGGAAGTCTTGCATAAGGTTCTCTTGCCTGCGGTTTAAAAAGCAGAAGAGTGCAGGAAGTTGCATAAACAGAGTGTATTGTAAAATTTACTCCGCCTCTGACGGGTGTAGCGCCGTTTAGCAGATAGTTTCCGGGTCTGACATCATAACCGCAGACTTTATCCGTCGGCTTTAAGTCCCTTAACATTCTAAAATCCTCCCCAAAAGACTATTAATCGGTCGAAAAATGTCATACACACTAATTTTATCACTTTTACTTGTTAATTCAACAAAATACTTGTTGTATAGTTGTTTTTATTTGCTTTTTATATAATTGTAATTAGGGATAATACATTTATATTGTATAGTTAGTATAAACTATACTATTATATTAACGGATTTTTAATTGGTTCTCAATAATGTATTTTTAGCAGAATTGTCAAAAAATAGCTTTTTGGGATTTATTTCTAAACAAGAAAAAAGAAAAAACATTTTATATTATTAAAAAAGTTGTGATAAATTTATAAAAATTATATAAATATATTATGTATATTGCAAATAATAAATGCAATATATACAATATTTCGTCAAAATTTTATAAAAAGCGCGCAAAAATTTCAAAAATATTTACCATAATAAAATTAGAAATTGTTGCTATCTTAAAAAAAATAATTGTATTAATCGACATAATATTGTATAATTGTATTCAATGATGTAAATATTGATGTACTGGAGGTATTTAAATGACAGAAGCGTCTCTTAACACATTTAAGGGCACAGCTGCTCAGGAAGAAAAGCTGCAAGAAGTTATAGCAAAGCACAAGGATATGCCGGGTGCGCTGCTTCCTGTTTTGCAGGAGGCTCAGGGAATTTACGGCTATCTGCCGATTGAGGTTCAGCAAATGGTTGCCGACGGCCTTGGAATTTCTTTGAGTGAGGTATACGGTGTAGCTACATTTTATTCACAGTTCAGCCTTACACCAAAGGGTAAACACAGAATAAGCGTTTGCCTTGGTACGGCATGTTATGTAAAAGGTGCAGACAAAATTTTAGCTGAGATTGAAAAAAAGCTCGGAATAAAGAGCGGTGAGTGTACTCCCGACGGACTTTTCTCAATTGATTCGTGCCGCTGCGTCGGTGCGTGCGGTCTTGCGCCGGTAATGATGATTGATGATGAAGTTTACGGCAAGCTTACACCTGACCAGGTTGGCGCAATAATTGATAAGTATGCTGAGGAAGGTGGCAAATAATAATGAAACTTGAAGAGCTTAACAAGATAAAAAAAGAGCACGAGCAGATTGTTAAGGTAAGAAAGCTTATTGCCTCAGAGGGCGAAAAGCTTTCAAAGGAAACAGGCTACCGCAAGCAGGTGCTTGTATGCGGAGGTACAGGATGTACTTCTTCCGGAAGTAAAAAAGTTATAGCTGCTCTTGAAAAATCACTTAAGGAAAACGGGCTTGAAGACGAAATCCTCGTTGTAAGAACGGGTTGTTTCGGACTCTGCTCCCTTGGTCCGATTCTTATTGTCTATCCTGAGGGTGCATTCTATGCTCAGGCTACAACAGAAGGTGTTGAAAGAATTGTTAAGGAACACCTTAAAGAGGGAAATGTTGTAAAGGATCTTCTTTATCAGGAAACAGTTCACGAGGACGGTTCAATTATATCGCTTTCTGAAACTGCTTTCTATAAAAAACAGCTCAGGGTTGCACTTAGAAACTGCGGTGTTATCGACCCTGAAGATATAAACGAATACATAGCTGTTGACGGTTATCAGGCACTTGCTAAGGTGCTTACAAGTATGACGCCTGATGATGTTATAAATGAAATTACCGCTTCGGGACTCAGAGGCCGCGGCGGCGGCGGATTCCCGACAGGCAGAAAATGGTCTTTTGCAAAAGCAAGCCAGAATGATATAAAATATGTTTGCTGTAACGCCGACGAGGGTGACCCTGGTGCGTTTATGGATCGTTCAATTCTTGAGGGTGACCCGCAGTGTATCATCGAAGCAATGATAATTGCCGGATATGCAATCGGCGCACATCAGGGCTTTGTATATATCAGAGCTGAGTATCCTATCGCCGTTGAAAGACTTCAGAAGGCTATTGACCAGGCAAGAGAATACGGATTCCTCGGAAAAGATATTTTCGGCTCAGGCTTTGACTTTGATATGGAAATCAGACTCGGTGCCGGAGCATTTGTATGCGGTGAGGAAACTGCTCTTATGACATCAATTGAAGGCAACAGAGGCGAGCCTCGTCCGCGTCCGCCGTTCCCTGCTGTAAAAGGTCTTTTCGGCAAGCCTACCGTACTTAATAACGTAGAAACCTATGCAAACATAGCACAAATTATATTAAACGGAAGCGACTGGTTTACCTCAATGGGTACGCCAAAGAGCCCGGGAACAAAGGTATTTGCTCTCGGCGGTAAAATCACTAACGTAGGTCTTGTTGAAATTCCTATGGGAACAACGCTGCGTGAAATCGTTGAAGAAATCGGCGGCGGTATTCCTAACGGCAAAAAGTTCAAGGCTGCTCAGACAGGCGGCCCGTCGGGCGGATGTATTCCTGCGCAACATATTGATACACCTATTGATTACGACAGCCTGATTGAACTCGGTTCAATGATGGGTTCAGGCGGTATGATTATTCTTGATGAAGATACCTGTATGGTTGATATTGCAAAGTTCTATCTTGAATTTACCGTTGACGAAAGCTGCGGAAAATGTACTCCGTGCAGAGTCGGAACACGCAGACTTCTCCAGTACCTTGATAAAATAACAGAAGGTAAGGGAGAAATGGAGGACCTTGAAAGAATTGAAGAGCTTGCAAATCATATGCAGTCATCTTCTCTCTGTGCTCTCGGACAGACTGCTCCAAACCCCGTATTGTCAACAATGGGATATTTTAAAGACGAATATATTGCTCATATTAAGGATAAAACCTGTCCTGCAGGCGTATGCAAGGCATTGACCAAGTATGAAATTATCCCTGAAAAATGTAAAGGTTGTACCCTTTGTGCAAGAAACTGCCCGGTTGGAGCAATTTCCGGAACAGTTAAGCAGCCGCATGTCATTGACCAGGATAAGTGTATTAAGTGCGGACTTTGTATGAGTAACTGCAAATTCAGCGCGATTTACACACACTAAGGAGGGATAGTGATGGATATGATACATCTTAAAATAAATGGAATTCCTGTAGAAGTACCGAAAGGTTATACAATTTTGCAGGCGGCTAAAGAAGCTAAAATTGAAATACCGTCTCTTTGCTATCTTAAGGATATTAACTGCATCGGTTCGTGCCGAGTATGCGTAGTTGAGGTTAAGGGAAGAAAAGGTCTTACTGCCGCATGTGTTTATCCTGTTGAAGAGGGAATGGAAGTATTTACAAATACTCCAAAGGTAAGAGCTTCACGTAAGACTACACTTGAACTTATACTTTCTACTCACCATAAAAAATGTCTTTCATGCGAAAGAAGCACAAACTGCGAGCTTCAGAAGCTTTCGGCAGCCTATGGCGTAGATGAAGACAGATTTAAAACAGAAGAACCGATTTATGAAATTGACGACCAGTCACCATATATTGTACGCGACAATAACAAGTGTATTAATTGTATGAGATGCGTTGCAGCATGCAAGAAGGTTCAGAGCGTTTCCGTAATCGGTCCTATTAAAAGAGGATTTAAGGTGCATGTAGGCTGTGCATTTGAAAAGGGTCTTGGTGATTCTCCGTGCGTTGGCTGCGGTCAGTGTATTGTAAGCTGTCCTGTAGGCGCACTGAGTGAAAAAAGCCAGGTAAGTGAGGTTTGGGACGCTATTTCAAATCCCGATAAGCACGTTTTGTTCTACACCGCGCCGTCAATAAAGGCTACTCTCGGCGAGAGCTTTGGTATGCCTATCGGCACAAATGTTGAAGGCAAAATGGTTTCAGCAATAAGAAGACTCGGTGCTGACAAGGTATTCAATATGGACTTTACTGCTGACCTTACTATTCTTGAAGAGGCTAATGAGCTTGTTGAAAGAATTAAAAATAAGGAAACATTACCTATGTTTACTTCATGCTGTCCGGGCTGGGTAAAATTTGTAGAGCATTATTATCCTGAAATGATACCTCATCTTTCAACCTGCAAATCTCCGCAGGGTATGTTTGGTGCAGTCCTCAAGAATTATTATGCTCAGAAATATAATATTGCTCCTGAAAATATGTTTGTTGTCAGCGTAATTCCTTGTACTGCAAAGAAGTTTGAAGTAACACGTCCTGAACTCAGAACAGCCGATTACGATGATGTTGATGTTGCACTTACAACACGTGAACTCGCAAGAATGATAAAGGGCGCAGGAATTAATCTTGAAGATTTGGATGACGAGGATTACGATGCTCCGTTCAACAAAGCTACAGGCGGCGGCGTTATTTTCGGCACAACAGGTGGTGTGCTTGAGGCTGCTTTGCGTACTGCTGCAAGAATGCTTGACGGCGAGTTCAAGAAAATTGATTTTGAAGAGGTAAGAGGTCCTGAGGAAATCAGAGAGGCAACGTACAATGTTGCAGGTGTTGACATTAAGGTTGCTGTAACATCGGGACTTGGCAATGCAAGAAAACTCATTGATAAAATCAAGAAGGGCGAAGCCGATTATCAGATGGTTGAGATTATGGCTTGTCCTGGCGGATGTATCAACGGCGGCGGCCAGCCTGTTCAGAGCGACAGCGTTAGAAATAATGTTGACCTCAAAGCTTTACGTTCAAAAGCTTTGTATGACTATGACAAAAACTGCGAGTTTAGAAGCAGTAATGAAAGTCCGGTTATCAAGATGATTTATGATGATTATTTTGAAGCTCCGGGCAAACCGCTTGCACACAAGCTGCTCCATACTTCTTATGTAAGCAGAGGCAAGAACTACTAATAATAGAATTTTGTATCTATATTCGGTACAGCAATATAAGGCAGAGAGCTAAGCTCTCTGCCTTTTTGTCGTGCAGCGACAACCACCGATTGTAGCAAATTAGTTTTAATTTATATTGATTTTCAAATTATAAAAAATTAAAAATCAAGGTCAGGAAAAGTCAAAAAAATTTTAAAAATTAGAAAACAAGAGTATATGTGAGAAAATTAAAGAATTCTAAAGATTTACAATTAATATTTGACTTTATTTGACTTTGACTTTCTCTGACCTTGTGATTATAATATAATCAAAGGTTAAAAACCGAATAAAAAGAGGCGATAGGTATGAGGATGAGCGATGTGGTAGCTCGATATATTATGCAAATGCTTGATGAGCAAAACGGAATTGCAGAAATCCAGCGAAATGAGCTGGCAGGAAATCTGGGGTGTGTTCCAAGCCAGATCAACTATGTAATAACCTCACGTTTTACTCCTGAGCAGGGCTATATTGTCGAAAGCCGCAGGGGCGGCGGAGGTTACATAAGAATAAGCCGTGTAAAAATGGATAGAGGGACGGCTCTTATGCATATAATAAACTCTATAGGCAATACGCTTGATAAGGCAACTGCTGAGGCAATGCTTAATAATATGCTGCAGCGTCAGATAGTGGATTTGCAGTCCGCGAAAATAATTGCTTCGGCTTTGTCCGACAGAACACTTTCACAGGTAGAACAGGAAAAGCGCGATTTAATCCGCGCCGACCTTTTTAAAAATATGCTGCTCACGATCAGCAGCTGACAGGAGGCAATAATATGAAATGTCAAAAATGCGGCGCAAATAACGCCAATACACATGTAAAAACTATAATAAACGGTGAATTTAAAGAATATGACCTTTGCAGCGAATGTGCTCAGAAAATGGGTTATACAAATGTTTTCGGGGATATAGAAAGTGAGTTTTCAAACTTCCTCGGAAGCTTTTTCGGAAATGTTCTTCCTGCAAGAACTCAGGCAACAAGATGCGAGTTTTGCGGAAGCACCTATTCGGATATAGCCAAGTCAGGACACGTAGGATGTGCCCATTGTTACGAAGTTTTTACAGACGAGCTTCTGCCGTCAATACGCAGAATTCACGGAAACACAACACACTGCGGAAAAAACAGCGGTATGAAAGGTAACGAAGTTCGGAAGTCAAAACCGCAGGAAGAAACAAAAGAAGATAAAATCAAAAAACTAAAGACAGAGCTTGACAAGGCTATAAAAGAACAGAATTTTGAATACGCCGCAGAGTTAAGGGATAAGATAAAGGAATTGGAGGCATAAATATGAACAGCGAAGTAGTTATATCAACAAGAGTAAGACTTGCAAGAAACCTAAGGGATTATCCGTTTCCGTGCAAACTTAATACACAGGGTAGGGAAAAGGTAATTGAAAAGGTAAAAGACGCAGTCAAAAACAGCAACAGTTCAATTGCTTCCGATTTTTCATTTATTAAAATGGGTGAGCTTACTCCGCGACAGAGCGTTTCGCTTGTTGAAAGACGTTTGGTAAGTCCCGAATTTATCAGCGAGGAACAGGGACGCGCGCTTATGTTGAGCAGTAATGAAAGCCTGAGCATTATGATTAATGAAGAGGATCATATCAGACTTCAGGTAATTACTAATGGTTTCTCACTTGATGAGGCGTACGATACCGCAGATAAGCTGGATACTTTGCTTGACGAAAATCTGGACTTTGCTTTTAATGAAAAGTTAGGCTATCTTACTCAGTGCCCGACAAATTTAGGAACAGGCATGAGAGCTTCGGTAATGCTTCATCTTCCTGCACTTGAAAAAAGCAGAGCAATTAACAGAATTGCAGGCAACCTTTCTAAACTCGGACTCACAATACGCGGAGCTCACGGAGAGGGCACGGAGCCGAAAGGCGCGCTTTATCAGCTCTCAAATCAGGTTACACTCGGAATATCCGAAAAGGCGGCGATTGAGAACCTCAAGAATATAACCGAACAGCTTATAAATCAGGAAAATCAGGCAAGAGAAAGGCTTTGCTCAAGCATTGAAATACAGGATACAATCAGCCGAAGTCTCGGAATTCTGAAATCGGCTCTTGTAATTTCACATGATGAGGCGCTTAAGCTTCTGTCAAATGTACGTCTGGGTGTTGTTTCAAAACAGATTACCGATGTAACGACCGAAACAATTGATAAACTTATGAGCGCAGTCGAGCCTGCTACTCTTACGGTAAACATAAATAAAAATCTGTCTGCACATGACAGGGACATTGAAAGGGCAAAACTATTGAGAGCGGCTCTCACCTGATTTTTTGTCTTAAAATGAGTGATAATAATATCAGTACCGGTATAAAATATAGATTTAAAAATTAAAATGTTTCCTTAAAGAAAGAGGGGGATATTATGTATGAATTCAGAGGATTTACACAAAAGGCAAACAAAGCCCTTAATCTTGCGATCGAATGTGCGCAGGAAATGGGGCACAGCTATGTAGGTACAGAGCATATTTTACTCGGACTTTTAAAAGAAAATACGGGCGTCGCAGCAGTTGCTCTTGAACAGTGCGGCGTAACCGAAGATGCCCTCAAAGAGAAGATAAGCGGCGTTGACGGTCAGGGTACTCCGACTTCTCTTACACCAAATGACTTCACTCCGCGCACAAAGCGTGTACTCAGAGCGGCGATGCTCGCTTCTTCAAAGATGGGAAACGGCTATGTAGGCACAGAGCATTTGCTTCTTGCAGTTATTTCCGAGAGTGACAGCTATGCCGTAACATTTCTTCGTGAACTCGGTGTAAGCGAATCTGCAATTGCACAGGCAGTTGCAGGAGGACTGAACAGCGGCGCTTCAGAAAATCCGTATTCTGACGACGAGGATGGTTTTGGAATGTCGCAGGGTCAAGCAAAAAACGGCGGCTCCGCTCTTGAAAAATTCGGCAGAGATTTGACTAAGGCAGCCAAAAACGGAGAAATCGACCCCGTTATCGGACGTGAAAAGGAAATTCAGAGGGTTATTCAGATTTTATCCCGCCGCACAAAAAATAATCCCGTGCTTATCGGTGAGCCGGGAGTAGGTAAAACTGCGGTTGCAGAAGGACTTGCGCTTGAAATTTCAAAGGGAGAGGTTCCTGAAATTCTTAAAGATAAAAAGGTTGTGAGCCTTGATTTGTCGGGAATGATTGCAGGAGCAAAATATCGCGGAGATTTTGAAGAGCGTATAAAATCTGCAATTGATGAGGTTAAAAAATCAAAGGATACGATTTTGTTTATAGATGAACTCCACACCATTGTAGGTGCAGGTGCGGCCGAGGGAAGTGCTGACGCCGCCAACATTTTAAAACCGGCACTTGCAAGGGGAGATTTTCAGGTAATCGGTGCAACAACGCTTAACGAGTACAGAAAGTATATTGAAAAAGACGCAGCTCTTGAACGGCGTTTTCAGCCTGTAAAGGTAGGAGAACCGACACCCGAACAAGCAGTTGAAATATTAAAGGGACTGCGCGACAGCTATGAAGCTCATCACAAGGTTAAAATTACCGATTCTGCAATCAATGCAGCGGTAACGCTTTCGTCAAGATATATTGCAGACAGGTATCTTCCTGACAAGGCTATTGATTTAATTGATGAAGGTGCGTCAAAGGTAAGGCTTGCTTCTCTTACTTCTCCGCCTGATGTAAAGTCACTTGAAGATAAAATCAATGATTTTGAAAAGGAAAAGGCAAGCGCAATTAACGAGCAGGACTTTGAACGTGCCGCAAAATTGCGTGATGAGCAGAAAGAGGTACAGTTACAGCTTGATAATGCCAGAAAGGAATGGCAGGAAAACCAGAAAAACAACAGCGGAGAGGTTACTGCCGAGGATATTGCAAAAATTGTATCTGAGTGGACGGGAATACCTGTAGTACAGCTTACCCGTGAGGAAAGCGAGCGTCTGCTCAATATGGAAAAGGTGCTTCATGAAAGGGTAATCGGACAGGACGAAGCCGTATCGGCAATTGCAAAAGCAATCAGACGAGGCAGAGTGGGACTGAAAGACCCAAAACGTCCGGTAGGCTCATTCATCTTTTTAGGACCAACGGGCGTAGGTAAAACCGAGTTGTGCAAGGCACTTGCGCAGGCAATGTTCGGTGATGAAAATGCAATGCTCCGTCTTGATATGAGCGAGTATATGGAAAAGCATACCGTGTCAAAGCTTATCGGCTCACCGCCCGGATATGTAGGTTTTGAAGAGGGCGGACAGCTAACGGAAAAGGTTAGAAGAAAACCGTATTCGGTAGTGCTTTTTGATGAGATTGAAAAGGCGCATCCCGATGTATTTAATATGCTTCTTCAAATTCTCGAGGACGGCCGTCTTACGGATTCGCAGGGCAGAACAGTGGATTTTAAAAACACCGTAATTATTATGACCTCAAATGCAGGCGCACGTCTTATTACAGAAAAACAAAATTCACTCGGATTTACTCCCGACAGCCAAAATTCAGACAGCAGTCAGGAGCATATAAAAGACCTGGTTATCGGTGAAATCAAGAATGTATTTCGCCCCGAGTTTCTTAACCGTGTTGACGATATTATCGTGTTCAACAAGCTCAGTCAGGATGAAATAAAGCAGATAGCTTCGAAAATGCTTGATACTCTTGCAAAGCGTCTTGAAAATATGAATATTAAAATTATCTTTACAGATGCGGCAGTAACGGCAATTGCCGATAAAGGCTTTGACGAAAACTACGGTGCAAGACCTTTGCGCAGAGCAATTCAAAGCAAAATTGAAGACGCACTTTCTGAGCAGATGCTTGAGGGAAATATCAAGGAGAACTCTACAGTTGAATGTGACTTTAAGAATAATGAGTTCGTTTTTGAAACAAAATAATTTGCAATTTAGAGTGGAGGCAGAATTATTTCTGCCTCCGCTTTTTTGCTGCGCAATAAAAAAGCCTCCCGGTGGGAAGCTTTTAATTACCGCTTGAACGGTATTATTCGGTTTGATCAGTCAATTTCAACCATAATCTTTTCATCATTGCGGATAGCTGCACTGCGGGCAATTGTGCGGATAGCCTTGGCAATTCTGCCCTGCTTGCCGATAATTCTGCCCATATCGCTTTCTGCAACATGAATGTGATATACGATTGTGCCGTCCTCTGTAGGCTCGTCGGCTTCAACGTTTACCGAATTAGGGTCATCAACAAGACCCTTTGCAATAATAGTGAGTAATTCCTGCATTTTTAAATCCTTTCCTTAGCCGCAATTATTCAATTATGCCGTTTTTCTTGAGAAGTGCCTTAACTGTGTCTGTCGGCTGTGCGCCGTTAGCAATCCACTTCTTAACAGCTTCTGCATCTACCTTGAACTCGGAGGGATTCTTGAGAATATCGTATGTGCCGATTTCCTCAATGAAACGACCGTTTCTCGGATACCTTGAATCTGCAACGACTACTCTGTAGAAAGGAGCTTTTTTTGAACCCATTCTTCTAAGTCTGATTTTAACTGCCATATTTTTCACCTCAGTTTAATTAATTAGTACAAAACCGCAGAATGTAAGTGGTTTTGCTTATATATTCACCAATGATGTTAATTGGATGAACGGCTTATTTAAAAGGGGGCATTCCGCCCATCGGCATACCGCCGAGGCCGGGAAGATGTTTCATCTTCTTTTTCTTTCCGTTTTTGCCTTTGGTTTTCATCTGCTTGAACATTTTTTGCATTTGCTCAAGCTGCTTGATTAGTCTGTTAACTTCTTCAACAGTCCTGCCTGAGCCGGCTGCGATTCTGCGCTTGCGCGAGGGGTTCATAACGCTTGGATTACTTCTTTCTTCAGGCGTCATTGAGAGTATGATCGCCTGCACCCAGTCAATTTGTCTGTCGTCAATGTCAACATTGTCAAGTTGTTTTCCGAGTCCCGGAATTTTTGACAGTATTCCCTTTAACGGACCCATCTTTTTAATTTGCTCAAACTGTTCGTTTAAGTCATTAAAGTCGAATTTATTGCTCATCATTTTCTGAGCCATTTGTTCGGCTTTTTTCTGATCCAGCTTGTTTTCAGCGTCCTCAATCAGCGTAAGCACATCGCCCATTCCCAGAATACGGCTTGCCATCCTGTCGGGGTGGAAAACTTCAATATCTTCAAGTTTTTCTCCCGTGCCCGCAAACTTTATCGGTCTGCCCGTAACTGCTTTAACCGACAGCGCAGCACCGCCTCGGGTGTCACCGTCAAGCTTTGTAAGAATTACGCCTGTTATGTCAAGAAGCTCATTAAAGCTCTTTGCAACATTTACCGCGTCCTGACCTGTCATTGAGTCGATTACAAGCAAAATCTCATCAGGATCAACCTCTGCTTTGACTTCTTTGAGCTCATTCATAAGTTCTTCATCAATGTGCAGACGTCCGGCGGTATCAAGGATTACTACATCATTTCCGTAGTCCTTTGCATGTCTTATTGCAGCCTTTGCAATTTTAACGGGATTCTCCGTTCCCATTTCAAAAACGGAAACTCCCGCTTTCCCTCCGACAACCTTTAACTGGTCGATAGCGGCAGGACGATAAATATCGCAAGCAACAAGCAGCGGACGGCGATTCTGATTTTTAAGCATAAGCGCCAACTTTGCGGCGTGGGTGGTTTTACCTGAACCCTGCAAACCGCAGAGCATTATTACAGTCGGAGGCTTTGACGCAAACTCAATTCTTGCACCTTCTCCGCCCATAAGCTCGGTAAGCTCTTCATCAACTATTTTAATTACCATCTGAGCAGGCGTAAGACTTTCCATAACGTCCTGTCCTACGGCTCGTTCGGTAACCTTGTTCGTAAAATCCTTGGCAACCTTGTAGTTTACGTCAGCTTCAAGCAATGCAAGTCTTACCTCTCGCATTGCCTCCTTAACGTCATTTTCCGTAAGTTTGCCCTTGTTTTTCAGTTTTTTGAACGCATTGCTAAGTTTATCTGCAAGTCCTTCAAATGCCATGAAAATTCCTCTTATTCTTTAAGTGCGCCTGCTTTTTGTCTGATACTTTCAGCAAGCGTTTTTATATTGTTGTCGTTTGAATCATAGTATATTTTTTCAGCGGTAACAGCAATCTCGTCAAGCCCTTTTTCAAGCTCTCTGAACCTTTTGAACAAGCCAAGCTTTTCTTCAAATTCAAATAGCTGTTGTTCGCATCGTTTTATGCTGTCACGCACTCCCTGCCTTGTTATGCCGGTTTGATCTGCAATTTCGGCAAGAGATAAATCCTCGTTGTAATAAAGATTTACCGCCTGTCTTCCCGACGGCTTCAAAAGCTCGCCGTAGAAGTCAAAAAGCAGAGAAATTTCAATGCTTTTTTCCATTATTCATAGCTCCTTGCTATGTAATACAAAAAACAATGTAAAGTTTTTTTCTTTACACCTTTGTGATTATATTATATCAAACCGCATTTGTCAAGTAATTTTCTGAATTTTTTCAGCGGAAAAATCTAAAAATCATTAATATTACTAATATTAAGATAATAAATGCATTATTTTATAATAATATGAAAGAAAAAACAGCGATAAATATTACAAAGCAAAGTTTCGATAAAGAAGTGTTTTCGTCGAATTTAACAAAAATTAAAATTTTAGTAAAAAAAGCTATTTTTTATGAGTTTTTATCTTTAAAATGTGGTATAATTGTTTTGATTATAATGGATAAACAGGAGTTTTGACTTACGGAACAAGTGATTAGTATTGACAGAATGGAGAGTGCAGTTGCACTTTTTGGCAGTTTTGACGAGAACATAAAACTTATTGAAAAGGAATTTGGAGTTCATATAACCTGCCGCGACAGCGAGCTTAAAATTGAAGGCGATGCAGAGAACACTTCAAAGGCGTATAAAGTTATTGAAAGTCTGCTTCAATTCATTAACAGGGGAGAAGCTCTGTCAGAGCAGAACATACGCTATTGTATTTCGCTTGTGAATGACGGAAGCGAAGATAAAATTGAACAGCTCGCAGGCGACTGCATATGTATTACTTCAAAAGGCAAGCCTATAAAACCGAAAACGATCGGTCAGAAGCGTTATTGTAATATGATTGCCAAAAATACGGTCACAATCGGTGTCGGTCCTGCAGGAACGGGCAAGACTTATCTTGCGGTTGCTATGGCGGTTACGGCTTTCAGAAGCAAGCAAATCAACAGAATAATACTTACGCGCCCTGCTGTGGAGGCGGGTGAAAAGCTCGGTTTCCTGCCTGGTGATTTGCAGAGCAAGGTAGACCCGTATCTCAGACCTCTGTATGATGCGCTGTTTGATATGCTCGGTGCCGAAACATATCAGAAATATGTTGAGCGCGGCAATATTGAGGTCGCTCCGCTTGCCTATATGCGCGGAAGAACTCTTGACGACAGCTTTATAATTCTTGATGAAGCACAGAACACCACAGGCGAGCAGATGAAGATGTTTCTAACTCGTCTTGGCTTTAACTCAAAAATGGTTATAACGGGTGATATTACTCAAATAGATTTGCCTCACGGTGTAAGAAGCGGATTAAAGGACTGCATAAAAATTCTTAGGGGTATTGAGGGAATAGGAAACTGCACATTTGACGAGAAAGATGTTGTGCGCCACAGACTTGTTCAGGATATTATAAAGGCATATGCAAAGTATGAAAATATAAAAAATTAACGTCGGTTGACATATTGATGGGTTATAGATTAATTAAAAATTTGCCGAAAGGAATGATTATATTGTCAGAAAATAAAATCAAAGTAGTAATAACAAATCAACAGAAAACTGTAAAAATTCCTACGGGTATAAGAATGCTTGTTCGCCGCTGCTGCAATGCCGTGCTTCAGCTTGAAAAATTTGAAGGCCCGGCTGAAATCAGCGTTACATTTACAGACAACAAGGGAATACAGGAGTTAAATAAGCAGTATCGCGACAAGGATATTGAAACTGACGTACTGTCCTTCCCAATGGGAGAAAACGGTGTGTATGACACAGATATGGAAACAGGAGCAAAAATTCTCGGCGACGTTGTAATCTCTATGGAAAAAGCCAGAGATCAGGCTGAACTTTACGGACACAGCCTGCAGAGAGAAGTAGGATATCTTACTGCGCACAGTGTACTTCATCTTCTTGGTTATGACCATATGGAAAAGCTTGAAAGAGTAAGAATGAGAGAAAAAGAAGAGCTTGTAATGGAACAGCTCGGACTTCCTGCGTCATCAAGCTACATAATTGATGAAGATTTGAAATGAAAAAACAGATTTTAAGTTTTAAATACGCGCTCACAGGTGTATGGAATACGGTGAAGAACGAAGGTCATATGAGGTTTCATATGACAGCAGGCTTTTACGTACTTTTGTTTTCGTCCTTTTACGGATTTTCGGCAGGTCAGACAGCCTTGCTTGTTATTTTGATTGCGGCTGTATTGGCGGCTGAAACCGTAAACACTTGTATTGAAGAGCTTTGTAATCTTACCGCAGACAGATATGACCCGCTTGTAAAAGTCGCTAAGGATGCAGCGGCGGGAGCGGTGCTGATATTATCAATTGCCGCAGCTGTTGTTGCCGTGATTTTCTTTTGGAATATCAGCATAATTTTGCAGATAATCAATTTTTTTGCGGACAACATATTTTTGCTTGTTTTGCTTGTTTTGTCTGCCGTTTGTTCTGTAATCTTTGTATGGCTTGGCCCTGTTGGAATAAGAGAGCAACTTTTGCGTATAAAACTTAAACTAAAAATAAAAAAGCAATAAAACAAAGGGGCGCTCTTATGAGTCTGCCCCCGATTTTGTATTAAAATATAGTTGGAAAAATATAAAGAAAGGAGCGGTACTGCGCACAGATAAATTATTTTTAAATAGCATTGTGCAGACTATGTACCGCAATTGATTTTTAATGAACCAAAATGACAAATCAGCCTTTGTGGCTATCGTAGGCAGACCGAACGTAGGAAAAAGCTCAATATTAAACAGACTTCTCGGCCAAAAAATAGCAATTGTTTCAAGCAAGCCGCAGACAACTCGAAACAGAATTACAGGCGTACTTACCGACGGAGAATATCAGCTTGTATTTTTTGATACTCCGGGTATGCATAAACCTAAGAATTCGCTCGGAAAATATATGGTGCGTTCCGTCAATGAATCTGTCGGCGGTGTGGATTGCTGTATGCTCGTTGTTGAGGCAGGAAAAGAGCCCGAACAGATTGAGCTCGGACTTATTGAAAAATTCAAAACGCTTAATATGCCTGCAATTCTTGCAATCAACAAAATTGATATGCTCAAGGAAAAAGACGTTCTTATGAAGCAGATATTAAGCTATACTTCGCTTTATGACTTTGACGCTGTTGTTCCTGTCAGCGCGCAGGACGGAAGAGGTATGAGCGAGCTTCTTGACGAGCTGAAAAAGCAGTCCTCCGAGGGCGGTCATTTCTTTGACGACGACACTTTGACCGACCAGCCCGAAAGAGTTATTGTTGCGGAAATAATCCGTGAAAAGATCCTCAGGCTCTGCGACAAGGAAATTCCCCACGGAACGGCAATTGTAATTGAAAAAATGAAAACAAGAGAAAACGGAATTCTTGACATCGATGCAACAATTTTCTGCGAAAGAGAATCGCATAAGCGCATTATAATCGGCAAAGGCGGATCAATGCTGAAGAAAATCAGCACATACGCCCGTCAGGATATTGAAAATTTCTTTGACTGCAAGGTGTTTTTGCAGACTTGGGTAAAGGTTAAGGAGGACTGGCGCAACCGTGCTCAGATACTCCAAAATTTCGGATATGATGAAAAGAACTTTTAGTTTTGGTATTTGATATGAAGATAAACATTTTATTATTTAATGATTTTGAAACATTAGATGTTTTCGGGCCTGTTGAAATTCTTGCAAGAATTCCGGATCATGATCTAAATTATTATTCTATAGATGGCGGAATTGTCAAAAGTGCGCAGAATACTGAAATAATGACTGACCCTATTAATAAGGCCGATAAAACAGGGGTATTGATTATTCCCGGAGGAAAAGGTACACGAAGATATGTATTGGATGACATGTTTATCAATACCATAAAGTATTATGCGCAAAATTCTAAATATTGTCTTACAATTTGTACAGGTTCTGCATTATTAGCAAAAACAGGGTTACTTGATAATAAGAGAGCTACCTCAAATAAAAAGGCGTTTGAATGGGTAAAAACTACATCTGCAAAAACTGAATGGATAAATAATGCTCGTTGGATAGTTGACGGTAAATATTATACTTCTTCCGGCGTTTCTGCCGGTATGGATATGGCTTTGGGATTTATAGGTGATATTTACGGAATTGAAAGATCCGAACAGATTGCTAATGATATTGAATACATATGGAATAGAAATGACAGTATGGATTATTTTCAAAAAGGGAATAACACATTATGACTGTTTTAATCAAAAAAGCTGTATTTGATGATTGTGCTGAAATACATAAAATGCAGGTTAAGGCATTTACAGAATTGCTGAATAAATATAAGGATTATAATACAAATCCCGCTGCTGAGCCGCTTGAAACGATAGAGTATAAATTCAAACAAGATTGTACGGATTATTACTTTATTATGGCAGATAATATCAAAGCAGGCGCGGCAAGAGTTGTGCGCATAAATGAAAACACTTGCAGAATATCACCTGTTTTTATTCTGCCTGAATATCAGAATCGCGGACTTGCCCAACAGGCAATTCTCGAAATTGAAGCAATGTATCCTAATGTAAATGTCTGGCGTCTGGATACAATTAAACAGGAAAATAAGCTTCGACACTTATATGAAAAACTGGGTTATAATTCAACAGGCAAAGAAGAAAAAATAAAAGACGATATGACGATAACATTTTACCAAAAGCTAAAATAGTTATAACGGAGGACAATATGTGCTTTATATGCGAAAGAATTGAAATGATAAAAAACAATACAAATCCTTATTTTGTAAAAGAGCTTGAAACAGGCTATGTCGTAATAGGAGACCACCAGTATTTTAAGGGTTATACGTTGTTTTTATGCAAACAGCACAAAACTGAACTTCATTTTCTTGACGAGGAATTCAGAAACAAATTTCTGAGTGAAATGGCTGATGTTGCAAAGGCGGTTTACAATGCCTTTGATGCAGAAAAGATGAATTACGAATGCCTTGGCAACGGCGAAACACATCTGCATTGGCACTTGTTTCCGAGAAGAACAGGAGATATGCCTATAAAAGGACCTGTATGGTGGCTTCCGAAAGACGAAATGTATGATGACAAAAACAGACCGTCGCAAGCTGAGCTTGAAGAAATGAAAACGAAGCTGCTTAAAGAATTGAGTAAATTGTAATTAAAATTTGCTAAAATTTGCAACAAATAAAAACATCATATAGAAAAACACTAATTTCGGAGGTGTTTTTCATGGATGACTGGTATTTGTGGCAGGCGTTTTTCACAACGGGAAATGTTCTTGACTATCTGCGATATAAGGGCATTCAGGACGCTAAAGATACGGGTGCCGATACTATTCTCAGGGAGGAAACCGATGAAATTCCGAACAGACGGACTGATAATAAAGGAACAGAATATCGGTGAGCAGGACAAGCTTGTGTTTGCTCTGACAAAATCAAACGGTGTAATAAAAGCGTTCGTTAGGGGAGCAAAAAACATTAAAAATCAAAAATGCGCCTCGACCTCGCTTCTTTCATATTCCCGGCTTACAATTTATAAGGGCCGGGACAGCTACATAATCGGAGAAGCACGCACCATACGGATTTTTTCTAAACTGAGAAACGACATCAGAAAAATGTGCCTTGCTCAATATTTTTGCGAACTTGCGCTCACGATCTGTCCGCGGGAGCAAAGGTCTGACGCTTTTCTAAGCCTTATGTTAAATTCACTCTATCTTTTGTCGGAGGATAAGCGCGCAGCTGATTTGATAAAACCGTGCTTTGAAATGCGTCTTGCAAGTATGGCAGGATATATGCCTGATTTGCGTATGTGCAGAGGGTGCGGAGAATATTCTGCCGATACAATGTATTTTCTGCCCCGCAGCGGTATGCTTGAATGTGCAGACTGTTACGTTAAAAACAGCGAAACTGCCATACCGTTAAATCCGTCGGTACTTACGGCGCTCCGTCATACGGTTTATGCCGATGATGACAAGCTGTTTTCTTTTGCTTTACCGCAAGAGGGACTTGATATTCTCAATCAGGCAAGCGAAAGCTATTTGAAATACAGATTTGAAAAGGATTTTAAAACCCTAACATTTTACAAAACAATAATTTAGGTATTAATATGAACAGACATTACAAAACACTTGAATTAAATAAAATACTCGAAAAGCTGGCAGGTCAGACATCGCTTGATGACGCTCATGAGATGGCTCTCGGCCTTGAACCGCAGTTTGACCTTGAAAAAGTTAAGCTTCTTTTAAAGCAGACTGACGACGCCGTTATTCTAAGCGGAAAATTCGGAGCGCCTTCGTTTGGAGGAGCAACAAACTGCGCAAATAATCTGCGAAGAGCACAGGCAGGCGGCTGCCTTACAACAGCAGAACTGCTTGCAATAGCGCAAACTCTCAGAGTTATTCGCACAGTTAAGGAGTGGCATTCAAAATTTGCCTCAGTAGGAACTACTCTTGACATTTATTTCAGCGGACTTGTTTCAAATAAATTTCTTGAGGAGAAAATTACCTCCGCGATTATAAGTGAGGATGAAATATCCGATAAAGCAAGCGTAGCATTATCAGAAATACGCCGTAAAATCCGCACCGCTTCATCAAAGGCCAGAGAGGTGCTTGATAAAATAATACACAGCTCAACATACATAAAGTATTTGCAGGAGGCCATTGTAACTCAGCGTGACGGACGGTATGTTGTGCCTGTAAGAAGTGAATGCAGAAACAATGTGCCAGGACTTGTACATGATACCTCCTCAAGCGGAGCAACGGTGTTTATTGAGCCAATGGGAGTTGTTCAGGCTAATAACGATATAAAAATGCTCAGAGCAAAGGAAGAGGACGAAATAGAGCGGATACTGTTTGAGCTTTCAGCCAATGCAGGCGATTTTGCCGACAGTATAATAAGCAGCTATTCTAATCTTTCTCATCTTAACCTTATTTTTGCAAAAGCAAACCTTGCATATTCAATGAAAGCGTCAATGCCCGTTATGAACGACAGAGGGATTGTTGATATAAAGCAGGCAAGGCATCCGCTTATCAACAAAGACAAGGTTGTGCCCGTAGATATAACCTTGGGAAAAAATTTCGATACGCTTGTTATAACAGGCCCCAATACCGGCGGCAAAACCGTAACGCTCAAAACTCTCGGACTGCTCACGCTTATGGCAATGTGCGGACTTCTTGTTCCGTGTGCAGACAACAGCGAGCTTTCCGTATTCAGACGAGTGCTTGTGGATATAGGCGACGAGCAGAGCATAGAACAGTCACTTTCCACGTTTTCGGCACATATGACTAATATTATTCAGATAATAAAGCTTGCAAATTCAGGTTCTTTGTGCCTTATTGACGAGCTCGGAGCAGGCACCGACCCTGTTGAGGGTGCTGCTCTTGCAATTGCAATTCTTGAAAAACTCAGAACACGCCATGCAAAAATTGCGTCAACCACTCACTATGCCGAGCTTAAAGAGTTTGCTCTGCGCACAGATGGAGTTGAAAACGGCTGCTGCGAATTTGACGTTGCAACGCTGAAACCGACATATAAGCTGTTAATCGGCGTTCCCGGCAAGAGTAATGCGTTTGCAATTTCAAAAAGGCTGGGTATGGAGACTGCAATAGTCGAGCGCGCACAGGAGCTTGTTTCAAGTGAGAGCAGACAGTTTGAAGATGTTGTTGAAAAACTCGAAAAGCGCCGCCAGAGCCTTGAAAAACAACTTGAAAATGCAAATAGGCTTACTGCAAAGGCAAACACCGAAAAGCAGAAAGCCGAAAATGAAATGCAGAAAGCAAAAGAGCGTGCCGAAAGGGAAATTGAACGTGCAAAACAGGAGGCTCAGAGGATTATTTCAAGAACGAGAGCACAGGCGGACGCCCTTGTTGAAGAGCTTGAAAAAGCTCGTAAAGCTAAAGATATGAGCGCCGAAGCACGTTCAAAGCTGAAACGCGACATAGATAAAATGGAGGCTAATGCCGACCCTGTTAAAAATATTGATTCCGCAAATGAGACATACAAGCTGCCAAGACCGCTCAAGGTGGGGGACAACGTGCTGATTTATGATATAGATAAAAATGCAACCGTCCTTGCACCGCCGAATAAGGAAGGACTTGTGCTTGTACAGGCAGGGATAATCAAAACCAGAGTGGATATAAAAAACCTAAGACTGCTCAAGTCGCAGAGCAAATCTCCCATAAGCAGATTTTCCGAAAGACTGAATGTTCCGAGCAAGCTTGATGTACGCCCCGAAACTGAAATAGACGTAAGAGGAGAAACTGCTTTTGACGCGATAAATATCGTTGATAAGTCGATTGATAATGCCGTTTTGTCGGGAATAAGCAAAATAACGATAATTCATGGAAAGGGAACAGGTGTTCTGCGCCGTGAAATCAACCAGTATCTTAAATTAAACAAGGCGGTAAAAAGCCATAGGCTCGGAGTTTTCGGCGAGGGGGAAGACGGTGTAACGATTGTCGAGCTGAAATAAAATGTCAGAAGAATACAGACTTAAATATATTAGCTTTACGGCGCAGAATGATATTTTCATTTTGCGCCGTACTGTGCAATTAGTACAAATTATAATAAACTTATTATAATAATCATTTTTTTGCAAATGATATTATGAATGAATTAATAATATAATATAAGTGAAACAGTTTGAAGTAATTTGAACGATTAGATATTTAAAAGTGCAGTAAAATATTATAATTTGTCTATATAATATATAAATTTTAAAAAAGTTTAAAATATTTTGAAGATTTTTAAATGAAAATGATTGACTTTGAAGATTTATGTGTTATAATAAAATCGAAAGGTGGCTGAAAATGCTAACTCAGGAAAGATATCAGATGATTTTAAATATACTTAACGAGAAAAGTGCAATAACTGTTTCTGAATTAACCAAAATTTTAAATACTTCGGAATCAACTATCAGGCGCGATCTTATAACTCTTGACGAGATGGGAAAACTTAAAAAGGTATTCGGAGGAGCTACCTCAATTAAACAGTCCTCTGGAGTATTAGAGGATACGGTAAACAGCAGAGAAGTTTTGATGATTGAAGAAAAAAAGGCTATTGCTGCTTACGCAGCCCCGTTGATTAACGATAACGATTTTGTGTATATTGATGCGGGAACAACTACCTCTCATCTTGTTGATTACATAAGCAACGACAAAGCTACTTATGTTACCAACGGGATAACCCATGCGCGAAAGCTTATTCATAAAGGTATTAACGCTTATATAGTCGGCGGCAGAATTAAACCTGTTACTGAAGCAGTCGTTGGTGCTGAGGGAATAAGAAGTATAAAAAACTTTAATTTTACAAAAGCTTTTATTGGTACAAACGGAATTGATATTCAAGCAGGTTTTACAACACCCGACATTGAAGAAGCTTTGGTTAAGGAGATGGCAATTGAAAAAAGTTATATGGCCTTTGTGCTTGCAGACCATACAAAATTCAAACGTGTTTTTCCGGTATCATTTTCTTCATTGAAGAAATGTTGCATAATTACAGATTCTTTGCCGGATGGTAAATTTGCTGATGAAACCGTAATAAAGGAGGTGATGAAGTGATTTACACAGTTACATTAAACCCCTCAATTGACTATATAGTACGGCTTGAGACGCTTAAAACAGGCATTACAAACAGAACCGTAAGCGAGGAGTATTATTTTGGCGGCAAGGGAATAAATGTATCCTGTGTTCTTGCAGAGCTTGACCTTGAAAGCACAGCCTTCGGATTTGTGGCAGGCTTTACGGGTGAAGCAATTGAAAAGGGAATACGAAACGATAAAATCATTACCGATTTTATTAAGCTCAGAAAGGGAATTTCACGAATTAATATAAAAATCAAAGCAGAAGAGGAAACCGAAATTAATTGCCAGGGTCCCCACATAGAGGACAGCGAGCTTGAAAGAATGCTTTCAAAGTTTGACAGAATTACCGACGGCGATACTATTGTTATTGCAGGAAATGTGCCAAGCACAATGCCCGATGACGTTTATGAAAGGATCCTGAACAGAATAAAAGGAAAAAATGTAAGAATAGTTGTTGACGCAACGAAAAAGCTTCTTATAAATTCGCTGAAATACAGACCGTTTCTAATTAAGCCAAACAGGCAGGAGCTTTCGGAAATTTTCGAAATTCAGATTGAGTCTGAGGATATGGTTGAAAAATACGCAAAAGAATTACAGAAAATGGGTGCGCAGAATGTTCTTATCTCGCTTGGAAAAGACGGCGCAATGCTCATTGACGAATTCGGGGAAAAACACAAAGCAGGCACAATAAAAGGAAAAGCCGTCAATACCGTGGGATCAGGAGACTCAATGGTAGCAGGCTTTATCGCAGGATATGAAAAAAATCACAGCTATTCTTATGCACTCAAATTAGGAAGTGCGTGCGGAAATGCCACAGCATTTCTCAGCGGACTTGCCACAAAAGAAAAAATAGCTGAATTGCTCGAAAAATTCAGCTGACAAAAGGAGACAAACTCATGCGTATTACGGATTTACTCAATAAAAACAGCATTGCTCTTAATGTAGAGGTATCCGATAAGAGCAACGCTATAGATAAACTCGTTTCTCTTCACGAAAAATGCGGAAACCTTAATGACGTTGACGCATACAAAAAGGGTATTTTTGCAAGAGAAGATATGGGCTCAACTGCGGTGGGAATGGAGGTTGCCATTCCGCACGCAAAGAGCGAGGCTGTAAAGGCTCCTGCCCTTACTGCAATAACAGTGCCAAACGGCGTGGATTACGGTGCTGCTGACGGAAAGCCCTGTACTCTTATCTTTATGATTGCTGCAACAACAGACGGAGATGTACATCTTGAAGTGCTTGCAAGGCTTATGCAGATGCTTATGGACGAAGATTTTACCGCAAAGCTGAAAACGGCAAAAACAGCCGATGAGTTTCTTGAAATTATAGATACAAAGGAAACTGAAAAATTCCCTGAGGAAGCCGCAGAAGCAACGGAGAAAACCGCTGAAAAGAAAGGCTTCAGAGTTCTTGCTGTTACTGCATGCCCTACGGGCATTGCGCACACATATATGGCTGCCGAAGCTCTTGTTAAAGCAGGAGAAAAAATGGGCATTGCCGTAAAGGCGGAAACAAACGGCTCTGGCGGCGCAAAAAATGTTCTTACCGCAGAGGAAATTGCAAACTGCGACGGCATTATTATTGCCGCGGACAAAAGCGTTGAAACTGCACGCTTTGACGGAAAGCCTGTTTATTCCACAAAGGTTGCTGACGGCATAAATAAGCCCGAAGAGCTTATTAATAAAATTATAAACGGCGAAGCACCGATATATCACTCAAGTCATAAAGAAGCGACGGATTCTTCATACGGCGGGGGAAACGAAAGCTTTGGACGGCAGATTTACAAGCACCTTATGAACGGTGTATCACATATGCTCCCGTTCGTTGTAGCGGGCGGAATATTTATTGCTATTGCGTTCCTAATTGACGCGGCAAGCGGAGTTTCGGCTGAGGGCAACAGCGCATTCGGTACAGTCACACCTGTTGCGGCTTGGTTTAAGACTATCGGAGGTTTTGCATTTAACTTTATGCTTCCGATACTCGCAGGCTTCATTGCTATGTCAATTGCAGACCGTCCCGGATTGCTTGTGGGGTTTGTAGGCGGCTTGCTTGCGTCAAACGGTGCAACATTTGCAGACCCTGCCGCAGTATCAACCGTTCCGTCGGGTTTTCTCGGCGCACTGTTTGCAGGCTTTGCAGGAGGCTACTTAATGCTTCTTATAGAGAAAATCTGCGACAGACTGCCGAATTCACTTGAGGGCATTAAGCCGGTTCTTATTTATCCGCTTGCAGGCCTTGGACTTATAGGTCTTTTGATGTGTGCGGTCAATCCGTTTATGGGTATGATTAACACAGGACTTAACAACGGTCTTACATGGCTCAGCGCAAACGATTTGGGAATATTGCTCGGATGTATTCTCGGTGCAATGATGTCAATTGATATGGGCGGACCGTTTAATAAAGCCGCCTATGTATTCGGTACAGGTATGCTCACTACAGCGGCAACGGTAACTGATCCGTCTGTTCAGACTGTTTGTTATCAGGTAATGGCTTCCGTTATGGTTGGCGGTATGGTACCTCCTCTTGCAATTGCACTTTCAACATCATTCTTTAAAAACAGATGGACAGAGGACGAACGCAAAAACGGTGTGGTAAACTATATTATGGGATTTTCGTTCGTTACAGAGGGCGCAATTCCTTACGCCGCATCATATCCGCTGAAGGTTATTCCTGCATGCGCAATCGGCGCGGCAGTTGCAGGCGGCCTTTCGTGGCTGTTTGGCTGTACGCTTATGGCCCCTCACGGAGGTATATTCGTAGTTGCTACGATAGGCAATCCTCTTATGTATCTGCTTGCACTTTTAGCAGGTGCAGTAGCAGGTATGCTGCTTCTTGCAGTATTTAAAAAACCTATTGATTCTGAAAAAGTCAAATAATATAATAAAGCTGTCAGAAAAATACGGCTATTCCAAAAACTTAAATTTTGCAGCCTGTTGCGCAGTCTGCAAATATAATAAAAAGGAGAATTTACAATGGTATCAAAACAGCTTACACTCACAAATGCACAAGGTTTTCATATGCGTCCGGCATCTGTTTTTGCGACGGCTATGGGAAAATATTCCTGCAATGTTACAATTAAATTCAATGGCAATGATTATAACGCAAAAAGTCTGCTGAACATTGTTGCGGCGTGCATCAAATGCGGAAGTGAAATTGAATTGGTATGCGACGGCGCAGACGAAAAAGAAGCGCTTGAAGAAGCGGTACAGCTTATTGAAAGCGGTCTTGGTGAATAATGTCTGACAGTTATACCTGTCTTTAATTTAAAAATTGAAAAAATATCGGCTGTAAGATTAGAGATTATGTTTATATCGAGGTGACGAGAATGTTAAACGGAACCGCTGCATCTGATGGAATAGGAATTGGCAGAGCAATGATAATTGAGGAACATTCGCTTGACTATACTCCAAAGACGATAACCGATACAGATGCGGAATCTCAAAGATTTAAAAATGCCGTGAAAATTTTCTGCGACAATACAACTGCTCAGGCTGAGGCATTAAGAAAATCTACCGGAGATAAAGAGGCGGAAATCCTTGAGGGTCATATTCAGATAATGAGAGATCCTTATATGTGCGGTGAAATAGAAAAGCTTATTTCAGACGGTCAGTGTGCGGAAGCCGCTTTGGAGCATATGTGCGATATGTTTATCACAATGTTTTCTGCGGCAGACGATGAGCTTACAAAACAGCGCGCGTCTGACGTGAAAGACATAAAAACAAGTGTGCTAAGCATACTCCTCGGAGTAAACGAGGTCAAAATAAGCGCGGCTCCAAAGGGAACCGTAATTGTTGCAAAAGAGCTTACCCCGTCAATGACGGCAGGAATAAATAAGGAAAACATTGTGGGAATAGTTACCGAAACAGGCGGAAAGACCTCTCATTCAGCAATTCTTGCAAGGGCGCTTGAAATTCCCGCCGTACTCAGTGTGGACGGCGTGGCAAAAAAGCTTTCCGCAGGAGAGCAGGTCATTGTTGACGGAAATGAAGGAATTGTAATTGCTTCTCCCGAAGAATCGCAGATTGAGCAATACACACAAAAGCGCAATGCTTTTCTCAGAGATCGCCGTGAGCTTGAAAATTACAGAGGTAAGAAAACCTTGTCTGCAAGCGGTGAAGAATACGAGCTTTTTTGTAATATCGGAAATCCCGACGACGCAATAAGCGCAATGGAATTTGACGGCGAAGGAGTCGGACTTTTCAGAACTGAATTTTTGTTTATGGACAGAAACTCTGTTCCGACTGAAGATGAACAATTTGAGGCATATAAAAAAGCTGTTCTCATACTAAAAGGCAAGCCTGTTATAATCAGAACACTTGATGTAGGAGGAGATAAGGATCTACCTTATCTTGGACTGAAAAAAGAAGAAAATCCGTTTATGGGATACAGAGCAATAAGATACTGCCTTGATAACCGCGAGCTATTTAAAACACAGATAAGGGCAATTCTCAGAGCAAGCGCGTTCGGAGATATAAGAATTATGTTTCCGTTAATTACCTGTGTTGACGAGCTGAGAGCAGGAAAAGAGCTTGTTGAAAAGGTTAAGGAAGAACTGAGAGAAAACAAAATTAATTTTAATGAAAATATAAAAATCGGCGTGATGATGGAAACCTCGTCTGCTGCGGTCATTGCTGACATTCTTGCAAAAGAATCGGACTTTTTCAGCATAGGTACAAATGACCTAACCGGATACACTATGGCCTGCGACAGAGGCAACAGCGATGTGTCGTATCTTTATTCGGCACTCCAGCCGAGTGTTTTACGCCTGATTAAAAATATTATTGACTGCGGCGTAAAAAATAATATTCCTGTCGGAATGTGCGGTGAAGCCGCAGCAAACAGTATGATTATTCCATTGCTGATTTCATTCGGACTTACTGAGTTCAGCGTTTCTGCTCCTTCTGTTCTAAGAGTGCGGAAAATTATTTCCACTTGGACAAAGACGGAAGCCGATAAGGTTGCTGAAAGGGTCATGTCAATGAACACGGAAAAAGAAATTTGTGATTATCTTAAAACAGTTATTTGATTTTCTGTTTTTTTCTGTTTAATAATTTTAATAAAAAATTTCCTCCTGTTTTGAGGCGCGTCGGATATTTTCAGATACGCCCCTAAGCAGGAGGAGTTTTATGTTTTGTGTTTTAAATTATTTTATATAATCTATATATTTAGGACGTCACTTCATCGCAGCAAAGTGATTTTGCCCTTTTCGGAAATAATTATTTTTTCATCGTTGAGTTTTTTTATTTCCCTCATCATTGCGCTTCTGTCAACTGCCAGATAATCTGCAAGATCGGAAAGCGGCAAAGGTAAATAAAATGTATTGCTGCCATCCTGTTCTTTAAGATATTCAAAAAAGGACATCAGCTTGCTTCTCAGGGTGCGCTGTCCGAGAATATCAATATGTATAAGCGATTTTCTTGCCGTCACCATAATCAGATGGTCGATCATTGCTACATGCTTTGCACAGTTATTGTGACAGCACGTTATAAACTTTTTGTATTTTATAAAATCAACCGAGCATTTTGTTTTTGCCATTATATAAAACAGCTTGTCTTCGGTATCCGGAAGAAAATGTTTGCCGAACACGCATCCCTTTTGATAGTAATCGAGTATTCTTCTCTGCTCCTCGGTATTGATTGTTGACAGGTATGCCGTGCCGCTTGTAATTATTCCAATTGTGTCATCTTCCGGTGAACATATTGTAATAACTTCGCCGCGTCCATACTCTCTTGATACAGGTGCAAAACACTCTTTTATTCCGATTATTTCTGCGTTGGAGAGCCTTGATTCGATTAAAAATTCATTCATTACAACCACTCCATAATGTGTTTTATTTTTAAGACTAACACTATATATTGTTATTATACAACAAATTTGTTGCCGGTGCAACAGAATATTAAAATTATTTGATGTATAATATGTTTCGCAATGAAAATTAGTTTAAAAGGGAGGAATTTATATGAAAATAATTAAGAGAAACGGCTCGGAAGAAAACTTTAACATTGAAAAAATTATTAATGCGGTAAAAAAAGCTAATAACTCATCGGAAAAGCCTTTTCTTACCGAAGAGCAGATCAATGATATTGCAGATTATGTTGAATATAAATGTAATAAAATGAAAAGGGCAGTATCAGTAGAGGAAATTCAGGATATGGTTGAAGACCAGCTTATGGCAAAGGGTGCTTTTGAGCTTGCAAGACGTTATGTGCGTTACCGCTATAACCGCTCTTTGATTCGTAAGGCAAATACAACCGACAACCGTATTCTTTCTCTTATTGAGTGCAACAACGAAGAGGTAAAGCAGGAAAATTCAAATAAAAATCCCACAGTCAACAGCGTTCAGCGTGACTATATGGCAGGCGAGGTCAGCCGTGACCTTACACGCAGAATGTTACTGCCTCCTGATATTGTTGAAGCAGACAAGCAGGGAATAATTCATTTCCACGATTCCGATTACTTTGCACAGCATATGCATAACTGCGACCTTGTAGACCTTGATGATATGCTCCAGAACGGAACCGTTATAAGCGATACTTTGATCGAAAAACCTCACAGCTTTTCAACAGCCTGTAATATTGCTACTCAGATTATAGCACAGGTTGCAAGCAATCAGTACGGCGGACAGAGCATAAGCCTTGCTCATCTTGCACCGTTTGTACAGATTTCAAGAGAAAAGATCCGCAGAGAAACACTTGCTGAGATTGAAGAACTCGGCTGTGATGTTTCCGAGGATAAGATAAACAACATCATTGAACAGCGCCTGCGCAATGAAGTAAACAAAGGCGTTCAGACTATTCAATATCAGGTGGTAACACTTCTTACTACTAACGGTCAGGCTCCGTTTGTAACCGTGTTTATGTATCTTAACGAGGCCAGAAACGAGCAGGAGAAGAAAGACCTTGCCCTGATAATAGAGGAAACTCTCAAACAGCGTCATAAGGGAGTAAAAAATGAAGACGGAGTGTGGATTACACCTGCGTTTCCGAAGCTCATATATGTACTTGAAGAAGACAATATAACTGAGGACAGCAAATACTGGTATCTTACCGAGCTTGCAGCAAAATGTACGGCAAAGAGAATGGTACCTGATTATATTTCCGAAAAGGTTATGCTTCAAAATAAGATTGACAAAAACGGTGAGGGCCATTGCTATACGTGTATGGGATGCCGCAGTTTCCTTACTCCGTATGTGGATGAAAACGGCAATCCAAAATACTACGGACGTTTTAATCAGGGTGTTGTAACAGTTAATCTTGTTGACATCGGACTCAGCGCAAACAGAGATATGGATAAGTTCTGGAAAATCTTTGATGAACGTATGGAGTTATGTCACCGTGCCCTGCAGTGCCGCCACGAAAGACTTACCGGCACGTTATCTGACGCCGCTCCTATTCTTTGGCAGTACGGAGCACTTGCAAGACTTAAAAAGGGCGAAACAATTGACAAGCTTCTCCACGGAGGCTATTCAACCATTTCTCTCGGCTATGCAGGTCTTTGGGAATGTGTTTACAGCCTTAACGGCAAAAAGCTCACCGAAAAAGAGGGCAAGGAGCTTGGCTTGCAGATAATGCAGAAACTTAATGACTACTGTGCTAAGTGGAAAAAAGAAGAAAATATTGATTACAGTATTTACGGAACTCCCCTTGAAAGCACCACATATAAGTTTGCAAAATGTCTGCAAAAGCGTTTTGGCATAATTAAGGGAGTTACTGATAAAAATTATATCACAAACAGTTATCATGTTCATGTTTCAGAAGAAATAAATGCGTTCGATAAATTAAAACTTGAATCGGAATTTCAGGCTCTTTCACCGGGCGGTGCAATAAGCTATGTTGAAGTTCCGAATATGCAGAATAATATTCCTGCCGTGCTTCAGGTCATTAAGTTTATATATGACAATATCATGTATGCAGAGCTTAACACCAAGAGCGATTATTGCCAGGTGTGCGGATATGACGGAGAAATTCAAATTATTGAAGAGGACGGAAAGCTTTTGTGGGAATGTCCGAAGTGTCATAATCATGACCAGGATAAGATGAATGTTGCAAGACGAACCTGCGGTTATATAGGCACGCAGTTCTGGAATCAGGGAAGAACTCAGGAAATAAAAGAAAGGGTGCTTCATCTCTGATGAATTACGGAGAAATAAAAAATTACGACATTGCAAACGGCGAAGGAGTAAGAGTTTCTCTGTTTGTGTCGGGCTGTACTCATCACTGCAAAAATTGTTTTAACGCCGAAACATGGGATTTTAATTACGGAAATCCTTTTACTAAGGAAACCGAGGATTTGCTGATTGAGTATCTCTCGCACGATTATATCGACGGACTCACTGTTCTTGGAGGCGAGCCGTTTGAGCCGAGTAACCAAAATGCGTTGCTTCCATTTTTAAAAAGAGTCCGCCAAAATCTTCCGAATAAGACGATCTGGTGTTATACGGGTTATTTGTTTGATGAAGAGCTGTTGAATGAAAGCCGTGCAAGGTGCGAATATACGGATGAGATGCTTTCTCTTATAGATGTGCTCGTTGACGGTGAATTTGTACAGGATTTGTATGACATAAGCCTGTCGTTCAGGGGTTCATCAAATCAGCGCATTATTGATGTTTCAAAATCGCTTAAAACAGGCAGTATTGTGAATTACAGTCTCAGGAGCGAACATATTTTATAAAGCATAACCGCTGTGGTATTATTACCGACAGCGGTTTGTGTTATTTATTTAAGAATAAACTACATTAATTTCGATTTCCTTGAAGCTGCTTCGCTCAACGCCATAAAAAGTATAAACAGCGGAGTTGTAATAGGCTGTGAGATATTTACGACAGCCTGTACCGAGTAACAAATTACGGCAGAAACGCATACAATGGCAATTGGATTTTTACGTGCGGCTTTTACCGCTCTTGCAATAACTCCGCCAACAGCGGCAAGGTATGACGCAAGACCTGCAATACCTATGGTGATAAGATAATTTATATATTCATTGTGCGCGGCGTTTGTTGTTGTGTCTCCGAATTTTTGCAAATCATTAAAGTATGGCTGGAATGTGTAATAGAAAGTGTCGGGACCGGTTCCGAATAATTTTTCGACAATAGAAGAATCACCGAATATCCACATTGACCGTATCCACATAAAACCTCTGTGTGTGCCCCATTTATCATTAAAGCGCAGTATGCTTTCAAATCTTCCGAGTTCTGCGGAGGTATCTATACAGCTAAAGTAAATTACTGCTCCTACAGCCCCCGTTACGCAGAGAACCACAATTATCCCAAGTACAACAGGAACAGCTTTTGATAAAACTATACCCGGTTTTTTATAGTCTGTAAAATAAAGCAGAGCCGTAATAATTGCCGTTACGGCAATTAATACAAATCCTATATTTGAGAAAACAAAAATTTCCTGAAACTCGTCCATACCTTTTGAGCGGTCGTTCATAATCAGCGAAAACAACCTTAAAATTTTCGCTGAAACAAGCATAACGGTGAGGCAGAGGAAATATCTTTTTAATCGGGATATTTTTCTTGAATACCATATAAAGTATATTATGAGGAATATACCTATACCCAGAATTCCAGAATCGCTGTCAGCTGTCATAAGGGAGATAAATCCAAGACCCGAAAGAGTAAGATATATTGCTCTGTATGAGTTTTTTTTAGTGTGTACCGACATTGTTATAAATATCGGCAAAGTAATGCAAATATAACTTGAAAGCAAATTTTTGTTGCCGATGGTTGATGTAAAATCAGCAATTGTTTTTGTATCGGTAAGTTTTTCAAACATCCCCAGAGGGTCAATATAGTAGCAGTTGAGAATTGCAAGCAGATAAACTGCCGCAGATGCTGCGGCAAGAGCAAAAAAAACATATTTTTTATAGTAATAATATCTGGTTATCAGAAAGTAAATTCCCACATAAATTGATATGAGGAGAAGTCCGTTGTTACGTCCCGCTGTTCCGAATACAGAGTCAATCGGATACTTTGATAAAACGGTTGATATAATGCTTGACAAAAGCAGTGCAATCATTGCCCAATCGGGAAACGAAAAGTTTTTGTACCATATGTTGTCTGATGTTGTTATATTCGGAGAACTGTTCACACTGTCTTTGCCAAGATTGACGTAAAGTATAATTAAAAATTCCGATAAAAGAACAACTGATGTAAGAATAATAAAAAAATAATATTTATCGTGACGTATGTTAAAATATGCATTTGATGCAAACAGAGGGAAAATGGTGAACATCAAAGCAAGATAGTAATTTACTATAGCGTGCCGTACAGAGTATTTTTCTTCAATACGATGGCTGCTATTTTGTCTTTTTTTATTGCTCATTTTAAAAACCTTTCAATAGTTTTGCTATAAATCAATTTTATACCGTATGGGCTATATTGTCAATTGAAAAAACTATTGTATTTATTAGAATTGAGTGTTATAATTAACAAAAATGCAGGACATTGCGTATTATAGGATTAAATACAGAAATTGCTCTTATTATAGGGGCAAAAAACGTTTTATTTTGTGTGTTTTATATTTATCAGGTGATATTATGAAAAAATTAGTAATTTTCGGATTTGACGGAACTCTTGCAGATACATCGCCGGGAATACTCTATTGTTTTAATACGACAGCAGCATCAATGGGGTATGATCCTATTGACCATGATGCGCTCTACGGTATTATAGGAATACCGCTCGAACAGGGATTCCAAAGGTTGTTTGGTATGAAAGATGATGAAATTGACTATGCGGTAAATAACTACAGCAAGCTTTATTCTATGAAGGGTAAAGAGATGTTTTCGCTTTATTCGGGAGTTAAGGACACTCTGCACGAGCTCAGAGATAACGGATATAAGATCGCTGTTGCAACTCAGAAGCACAGAATGTTTACTTCTGATATGCTTGAGGTGTATAACATTTCCGATTTGTTTGATGCTGTATGTGCAACCGATGTAAATACCAACCTTACAAAAAGCAATTTGCTTTTGCAGGCATGCGATATAACAGGAATTCCGGTTGAAGAGAGTATTCATATCGGGGATAACGATGTTGACGCTCAGGGCGCGGCTAATATCGGAATGGATTTTGCAGCGGCTTTGTACGGATGGGGCTTCAAAACTAAAGAGGATGCCGAAAAGTACAATTGTAAGACATATATTAACTCTGCTTCGGAAATATTTATGAAGCTTTCAATTCTTTAAAATTTTTATTGACAATACTAAAAACGTAATGTATAATAATAGAGCTGTCGCAATAAGTGACAGTATTTCGAGGTGTAACTCAGTTTGGTAGAGTGCTTGGTTTGGGACCAAGATGCCGCAGGTTCAAGTCCTGTCACCTCGACCACGTCGCGGCAAACCCTTGTAGTTCGCCGCGATTTATTTTGCAAATCGCGGCGTCACTCTTCGGGTTGCCGCTCCTCTCCCCACAAAGCTTCGCTTTGCGGGGACCCCGGCGTCCGCGTCGCCTACGGTTGAAACTTTTGCCAAAAGACAAAAGTTCCGCCCTTTGGCCTGCTTCCGCTATGAGCACCATTTGGTGCAAGGGTTCAAGTCCAAATATGTCTTTGGCGTTATCATCTTTTTAATAATCTGTTGACATTTATCGACAAGTTTCGACAGAAGCTTGCCGATTTTTTTGTGTTAAAAATTCTTAAAAATAATTTTTTTGAAAACATTCTTCACAGATTGCATAAAACAATGTAATTTTTATTATTTTTGGGTATAAGTGAAGGGGGTTATTTTTATGACAGAAGAAAATTATAAGTATAGGACAAGTGATTTATTTTTGAGAAATCAATTTGAGGGTACAGGTGAATTTAATATACCGCTGATACCTAAAAGTAATTTTTCCAATGAAGAATTACTCGATTTACTTTTAATTGGTTTTGATCAAATTAAAAATGACGAAAATAATTTTGATAGGATGGTGCATTTCTTCCTTTATGATTATAAATTTGAAAGTATATGGAATAAACCGAATGCTTATGTAGAAAAACTGAAAAAGTATAAAGCTGTGTTATCCCCTGATTTTAGTATGTATATTGAAATGAATAGAACCTTACAATTATATAACACTTTTCGTAATAGATGGTGTGGTGCTTATCTTGCAAGGAAGGGGATAAAAGTGATTCCTACAGTAAATTGAGGTAATGAAGACACTTTTGATTTTTGTTTTGAAGGAATAGAAAAAGGAAGTATAGTAGCTGTTTCAACCTATATGGTTCAGGAACATAATAACCATTCGGATCAAAAGGAATTCTTTATGAAAGGTTATAACGAAATGCTTAGGAGAATTGAACCGAGCAAGATTATATGTTATAGTGAACCTTTTCCTGAAATGCAAGGTGATATAATATATGTTAATTATGAGCTTAGTGGATGGAAATATCTAAAAGGGCAAACAAATGTATTGAATGACAAAGACAGAAGTGATAGAATTATACATAAAATAATGGTACAACCTGATGATATACTAAAAGGAACAGGAAGTGCTTAAGGTGGAAAATGGAAACCTAAAAAGCCCGATGATGAAAGGTATTTGGGTAAACCTGGCGAAATCAAGGAAACTTTTGATAAAAATGGTGAAAGAAGGTTGACGAAGATTGGTGATGATGGAAGAGCTGAAATGGTAAGACATGAGAGTTTCCATAATCGATCAGATAAACATACCAATCCTCATGACCATAAAATTTCTTGGGATAATCCAATGGGACATCCAGATCCACAACCGCCGATAAATTATACTAACGGAGCTCCTGAATTTAAATCTTATAAAGGACTGAATATGCAAATGATTGAAAATAAAAATACAATTAACAATGAAGAGGATCGATTTAAAACAATCAGCGAATTCAAATGGTGTATGCGTTTTCACGGAGAGGTTGAGTTTAAATGGAAAGGTAAATCGTATTCAATTACACATCCGGAAGGACGAATTAATATTGGCGAAGGATGTTATGAAAAAGACGGAAAATATTATAATGTGAATAGTCACACAGAATATTCTCCAAATGATGATATGTGGGGTGATACTGCTGATGAGATTCTTGAATATATTGTTAGCGGTGACAAACTTCGTGATGTTATTACTCAGGTGGAGGTAATTGTCAGAACTATATAAATTCACATAGGTTCAAGTCCAAATATTTTTTTGGTGTTGATATCTCTTTTGTAACCTGTTGACAACGCAAAAAACCGCACTAAAAAGCCATTTTTGAGCTTTTTAGTGCGGTTTTTATTATTTCTAAAATACCGATAAAAACCGTAAAATATCGTAAAAATTTGAATAAATGTTAGTCAAAACTTTTTGTTTTTGAATTTATACAACTATTGAACAATTAACGAAAAATGTGCTGTCTTTATCGTATTACCAGAGGAAAATCCCAACACATTCTTTATGGTTTCGCTGATTATCCAACAGCTTTACCGAGAGATCCTCTCCGTCGCAGACGAGAACGGCGGCGCGCTTAAAAATCGCTGCGTCTTCTTCTGCGACGAGTGGGGGATTGACTACGCCGAGATGATGTTCTCCGCTTCACGCTCAAGACGGCTGCGAATTGTTCCCATCGTGCAGTCCTTTGCCCAGCTCGAAAAAATACGGAAAAGAGGGTGCGGACATCATCATCGACAACACACAGATGACAACCTTGCTGTTTAGGATAAGTCACTTAGGTACACTAAATCAAGAATAACCATTATTTTGTATTAAATACACCTCAAAGGTATTGAAATCACATTTGAATGAACCGACTGCTTTCAACTCAAAATTATTTTCCAAGTATTCTGGCGTTATTGTTAATTCGTTCTTTACAAACCAAACCGTATAATCAGAGCGGATTTCATCTGCAAGCTCATTTTTATCTATATATTCGACATTGTCAAATGCCGAAAACCACGGCTCATAATAAGTGCAAATATGTGTATTTTCGTGATAATAATATGACAAAATTCCAAACGAGCTGTCACAATATAAAAAGGTATCGGTTGAAGAACTGATTTTATCAAAGCGGGCAAAAAAGTCACTTATTGATGAATCGTATTCAAATGTCCCCGTACCGACAACGCAGGCTATATTAAGCGCGCAAAGTAATATGCAAATAAATTTCTTGGATTTCTCTTTTATATCTTTTGTGCCGAAGACAATCAGCAACGCGAAAATTCCCGATATAACAACGCTATAACGGGCTATGTAAAAGGGACGAATGAAAACTGTTACAAGCAGTCCGACCACTTGAACACTTAATACGCAGATTATCGCAAATATCACAGGCAATCTGAGGTTTTCTTTTTTAGCGAGCATCAGCGCTGAAATAACAATTCCCGAAGTAAATACAATCACCGAAAGCGGTTCTACGCCTGTGAGCCAGAAGCTGCCGGCAGCCGCCTCGGTCTGATATAAAAGCGGAATAATCCACGGAGAATATCCTGCTATCATAGCTATATCGGAAATGATGATTGCTTTTATTAGATTTCTGTTTTTTAATAAAATACATATATTTACGAAGATAAATATTATTCCCACAGCCAACAGCGCGTAAAGATGGTTGTATGCGGCAAGCAGGGCGGCGATAACAAATATAACGCAATGCCGCACCCTGCGGTTTTCAAGAAACAGCAAAGCCTCGACAAAGCAAAGCGTAACAAAAAATATGCACCATTGATATGACCTCTGCTGAACGCTGAAATAAAGCGACATCGGAATTGCTCCGACGGTAAGCATATATACTGTTGACGTATACTTACCGAAATGTTTTTTAATTACCGTTAAGCCGAGCGAAAGCGTCGCGATATAGCCGAGTACCGAAAAGACTTTGGTAATCGGTATTGAGTAACCAAAAATCTCACAAAAGCATTTGAGAGATAAAAAATACAGCGGTGGGTGCATATCGGTTTTCAATATTTCAATTATTTTCGAGTAAATATGCTGAATCAGAGATAAGGTGTACGCCTCGTCAAACCATAAATTGTTGTTAAAAACAAGGCTGACGGAGAATGAAGACAATATGACGAAAACTATATACGGCAGCTTGCCGCGTTGATTTTTAAGCTTTTCCATAATACTTTTCCTTCCTTGAATTTAATACAATTTTAACATCATAATCATATAAATTCAAGGATTGCCGAAAGGATTAGTTTATGCATTAATACCATCAATACAAAAAATATAGCTCAGTCATATATAATGCCGCACAAAACATATATGACTGAGTTATATTAAGAAAATTTTGAATTTAAGCGTAAATTCAGTTGAACAAATTTTGCGTGTATATTTTGCAAAAATTAAAACTATGTATAATTAAATACAAATAAGCAGGGGTTCAAGTCCAAAATTATTTTTTACGCTGTCATCTTTTTCGTAACCTGTTTACAACGCAAAACCGCATTAAAAAGCCATTTTTGGGACTTTTAATGCGGTTTTTATTGGTGTCCTTTAGGGCGAGGAAATAAACCCCCGGTTGAACCGGGGGAAGATAAAAAAGCTTTAGCAAAAGAAAACC
>CANQDR010000017.1 GCA_947593615.1 uncultured Clostridia bacterium | reverse complement strand
ACTTTTTTTATTTTCTTATTATTTTTATTTCTGTAGGCTCTATTTGTTACCCCAACATTTATTATAGAGCCTTTTTTTAATTTTGATTAAAATTATTATAGCAAGAGATAATATTTATGTATTTAAAAATAACTTACTAAAAAATAGTGTAAAATTTAGTCATAATAACATATAAAATATCCTTATTTTTTAAAAAAAACTACTTGATTTTTGTTTTTAATTATTATATAATATATTTACCGAGGTGTTCGGAAAATTCTAATAGGAGGAAATTTTAATGTCCAAAAAAATTATTAGTCTTCTTTTGGCAGTTATGCTTACAGTTTCTATGGTAGCAGTCGCAGCTGTTAGCGTTTCTGCTAAGACAGACGAACAGGGTAGATATACACCTTCTGAAGGTGTTGAGTCTACCAACAGATATTATTTCGCTATGCCCCAGTATTGGTATAGTGAATATACAGATACCGCAGGTATTTACTGGTGGGAAGGCAGTGATGCTTGCGGCGCCGTTGACGGTTCAGGCGGAACAACTGCTTGGCCGGGATACAAGCCTCAAATAAGTGATGTTAAAGACGTTTACTACGTAGATTGTCCTACTGATGTTTCAGTAATCATATGGAACAACTTTGTTAATGGCGGCGAAGATCCATCACAGGATATTTATTCAATTGCTGCACAATCTCAGAATGCTTCCTGTGAATACTATTCTGATGGTGATTCTGATCTTTATCCCACAGAATTCTTTGAAGAAATGCAGAAAAGCTATGACGGTGACAAAGCAGCTCTCGGTAATTTTGCCGATAACTTTTTTGATAACGCTGATTATGGTCTTTCTTTTACAATGGACAATATGATTTTTGTTATTGATCCTTCACAGACAACTGAAGGTTTTAATGGCAAAATGAATTATGTTGGCGACTGGTACTTCTACTATGGCGACGGCGAATTTGGTACATATCCTACCAAAGAAGCTGCTGCTGCTGCTGGTACACTTCAGAAAACTTCCGAGCTTCCTGAACCTACAACAGCTCCTGTAGCTGATGATACAACTGCTCCTGATACTACAGCAGTAGTAGAAACAACTGTTCCTGCTACTGAAGCTACCGCATCAGAACCTATAGATGAAGATGATAAGCCTTATCTTACTGTAAATGCTACTTCAAACTACTTCCCTGAGGCAACAGCTGAGTATAACAAAGAAACCAATGAAGTTAAAGTTACTTACTCATTTAAGTCATCAAAGGATATTCTTGATACACAGTGGTATATGTACTATGACTCAAAGGTTCTCAAGGTTTCATCAAAGAATAATCCAAGAACTGTATGTCCTACAATGGGCGCTGCGGGCGGAATGCTTAACCTTGCTGCTGCAGGCGGTGCTATAAAGTTTAACGCTTCAAATCTTGGTCTTTATAATTACTCAACTGAAAAAACTGTATTTGCTGAGGTTATTTTTGATGTTGTTGACATTTCGAATGATGCGCCTGTAAGCACAACAATTGATCTTACTGTTGATGTTCTTCGTGTTTCAAAAATTGATCCAAGCACATCATATTCAGATAAACAAGAAGAAATTATTCTTGTTGACAGAACCGAAGTTTTCAATAATGAAAGCACTGCTACTGTAAATGTTGAGAAAGACACAAAACTCACAGATTCAACTTATGTTCCTTCAACTACAGCTCAGCCTGAGCCAACAACAGCGGTTCCAACAACAACAGAAGAGCCAACAACAGCGGTTCCGACAACAACAGAGGAGCCTACATCTAATCCTTCAAGTCCGTATCTTACCGTAACAGCAACTTCTAACTACTTCCCTAAGGCTGTTGCTGAATATAATGAAGATACAAAAGAAGTAACAGTTACTTACACACTTAAGTCATCAAAGGATATTCTTGATACACAGTGGTATATGTACTATGATTCAAGTGTTCTTAAGGTTTCCTCAAAGAATAATCCAAAAACTGTATGTCCTGAAATGGGCACTGCTGGCGCAATGCTTAATCTTGCAGCCGGAGACGGTGTGATTAAGTATAACGCTACAAATCTTGGTCTCTATGACTTCTCAAGTTCAGAAAAAGTATTTGCAGAGATTATTTTTGATGTAGTTGATATTTCAGACAGAGCTCCTGTAAGCACAACTATTAACCTTGATGTTGATATACTTAGAGTTTCAAAAATTGATCCAAGCACTACTTACTCAGATAAAAATGAAGAAGTTATTCTCCTTAACAGATCTGAAGTATTAGATAATGAACAAACTGCAAGTGTAACTGTTGAGCGTCGTACATCTCTTACACCTTCAACATATGTTATACCTACAACAGTAACAGAGCCAGACACAACAGCTCCGACAACAGCAACAGAGCCAGACACAACAGCTCCAACAACAGCAACAGAGCCTGATACAACAGCTCCGACAACAGCAACAGAGCCAGACACAACAGCTCCGACAACAGCAACAGAGCCAGACACAACAGCTCCTGAAACAACAGTTGCTCCTGATACGACGGTTCCTGCTCCTTCACAGAATGCTACATCTGCAACAGGTTCATCTGTAAGCGGTGGTTCTACTAATACTCCCGGTACATCTAACACACCGGGCGGTGCTACTGGTACAGGTACAGGTACAGGTGCAGTTCAGACAGGTGACGCTTCACTTGCCGTAATCATTCTTTCACTCCTTGTTGCTGCTACAGGCGTTATGTTTGTACTTCGCAAGAGAGAAATGTTCTAATTTAAAATTTAATTATTTTAAATAGACAAGGGCTGACCAAAAGGTCAGCCCTTAATGTTTTATAATCAGTACTGAGAAATTGCGGCAAAGTGAAGGTATTTTTGCGCCATACTTTATACGCTGTTATAGAAAGGCAAAAACTTTTTTGTGGGATAGTATCTGTCTGACACTAATTTACTCATTAATCTTTGCTGAATTATTATTAGTATTTAGTATAAATAATAAAAACCACCGTAAAGGCTGAAACGCCGACATACGGTGGTTTTTGTTTGAGTTTTTGTAATTTCATTCTACAGCACTTTATCAAAATACCATAGTTCTTTATTACACTTATAATCGGTAAAAAATTAGTTTGCTCTGGTAACCTTGCCTGAACGTAAGCAACGGGTGCAAGCATATACACGCTTCGGAGAACCGTCAACAATAGCTTTAACGCGCTGAACGTTGGGTTTCCATGTTCTGTTGGAACGTCTGTGAGAGTGAGATACCTTGATGCCGAACTTTACATCCTTACCGCAGAATTCACATTTTGCCATGCGTCTGCACCTCCTTAATAAAATCAAATCTATCTCTAACTTTGTTATAATAACAGAAAATCAAATAAAATGCAAGTGTTTTTAGGAAATTTCTTAACTTGTTTTTTTACAGTATTTATTATATAATATAATAGTATAAATATATATCGTCATATTTGGAGGAAATTATGCTTTCTCAACTTCTTACCGGACATTTCGACTTTTTTTCAATTGTTGCAGAAATACTCGCTGTACTATTGATAATTTTTCTGATTTTACCGTTTCATGAGTGGGCTCATGCCTTTACCGCATCGCTTATGGGTGATACAGCGGTTAAATATCGCGGCAGGTTGTCATTAAATCCTCTTAATCATATTGACCCTATTGGCGCACTTTGTCTGCTTTTGTTTGGATTTGGCTGGGCAAAGCCTGTTCCTATTGACCCGCGCAATTTTAAAAATCCAAAGCTTGGTATGGCAGTAACAGCCGTTATGGGCCCGGTAGCAAATTTGATTGCTGCTTTGTTCGGAATATTGGTTTATAAAACTCTGGCTGTTTTTGCTTTGAATTTTCTGTATTCTGATTTTGGCGGATATGTGCTTATTTTTCTTTCTTTCTATATAAACTGCAATATTGGTCTTGCAGTGTTTAATTTAATTCCTATTCCGCCTCTTGACGGTTCAAAGGTATTGTTTGTGTTTTTGCCTGACAGTGCTGTTAATTTTTGTTACAGATACCAGCAGATTTTCTTTATAGTATTATTTGTATTGCTTTATGTGGGAATATTAAACGGAGTGCTTGGCTGGGCTACAAACGGACTGTATTCCGCGCTTAATTGGATAGCTTCACTGCCTTTCAATTTATTTATACACTGATTTTAGGAGGGCAACTTATGGAAACGCAGTTACAGTATAAGCTGCCCGTATTTGAGGGACCGCTTGACTTATTACTCACATTGATTTCAAAAAATAAAATAGATATATATGATATTCAGATTTCCGAGCTCCTTGAGCAGTATATGGAACAAATCAACCGCATGCAGGAAAACCAGATGGATATTGAATCGGAATTTCTCACAATGGCATCTCGGCTGGTATATATCAAGTCTGTAATGCTTCTTCCAAAATACGAGGAGGAAGCGGAAGAACTGAAAAAAGAACTATCGGGACAGTTGCTTGAATATGCTGTTTGCCGTGAAATGGCGGCAAAGCTCGGAGATATTTATGATTTTGATACTTTTTTCAGAGAAGCGTCTCCTGTCGAGTTTGATTTAACATATACCCGAATTCATCCGAGCAATGATATTGCAAAGGCATATGTAAGTGCCGTAGGACGCGGCAAAAGAAAACTGCCGCCGTCTGAGCAGGCCTTTTCGGGAATTGTGGCGCATAAAATTGTTTCGGTCAACAGCAAGATTATTAATCTTATGCGCAGACTGCGTACAAAAAAACGCCTTGAATATCACGAGATATTTGAAGTCTGCGAGGGCAAGAGCGACCTTGTTGCAACGTTTCTTGCAACCCTTGAGCTTGTCAAGGGAAAAAGAATACGAATTGAAGGAAACGGTGAAAACGCTGTTGTAAGAATGATTGAAAAGGGCAAAGGCGAGGTGCAGTAATGGCAGTTGAGAATATTTCGGCGGCAATCGAGGCGATTTTGTTTTCCAGCGGCGCGTCTGTAGAGAAGACAAAAATTGCACAGGCTCTTGATATCTCAAGTGATGAGATTGATGAACATATTACCGCGCTGATTGATGATTACACAAATGCAAATCGGGGAATAACAATAATTAGACTTGGAAATTCATACCAGATGGTATCCTGCAAAGAATATGCTCCGCAAGTGCGCACAGTTATGGATTTGCGCCGCAATACTCCGCTGTCGCAGGCGGCTCTTGAGGTGCTTGCAGTTGTTGCGTATAATCAGCCTGTTACAAAGGCTTTTGTCGAACAGGTGCGCGGTGTAGATTGCAGCGGTGTATTAGGCAGTCTGACCTCAAAGGGACTTGTTGAGGAAAAGGGAAGGCTTGAATTGCCGGGAAGACCTCTGCTTTACGGAACTACCGAGAACTTTCTCAGATGCTTTAATATTTCTACACTTGACGATCTTCCGCCTCTGCCGGATAATGATGAAGATAAAAAAGAAAATGAAGATGAGCAGCTTAATGTTTTTGATGTTAAGACCGACGAAAATCAGTAGATAAATAGGGGGATTGCCCTTGACTTGGTTTTATATATTGCTTATAGTCATTTTGGTGATTGCATTATTGATGCTTATTCCTATAAGGCTCAAAGCAAGTTACTTTAATGGCTATAAATGCACGCTGATTATCGGATTCGTAAGAATTCCGCTTCATCCGAGAAAACCTAAAAAGAACAAGAAAAAAGAAAAGAAAACAGAAAAAAAACAAACAAAACCTGATAAGGAAAAAAAGAATCTTCTTAAAGAAAAAGGTCTTTTATGGTTTGTCCAATTAATAAAAAAGGTTGCCGACCTTGCGCACGGCGCATTAAATGACTTTTTTAGGCACATAATAATAAAGAAACTTATGCTAAGCATAAATGTTGCAGGCAGCGACGCCGCAGATACAGCTGTAAAATACGGTTATTACTGCTCTGTTGTTTATCCTGCGGTTGGAATAATTGCAGGAAATGTAAAATGCAAAAGCTACGGCGTTGACATTTCTCCGAATTTTGAAGAGAAAGCAAAGTCTGATTTTAAGTTTGAACTTGAAACAAAAATATCTCTTATGTGGTTTACATCCTTTATTATAAAACACGGTCTGAAAGGCTTTAGGCTTCTGACAAGTTTAAAAACATAAATTTTCGCGCAAATATAAGAATTAATACCTAAAATAAGGAGAATTAATATGGAACATCCTATTGGAAATCTTATGGACACGACAATGAACAAAATCAAGGAAATGGTTGACGTGAATACTATTGTCGGCGAACCCATTTCTTCAGCCGACGGCACATTGATCATTCCCGTATCAAAGGTAAGCTACGGCTTTGCGGCAGGCGGTTCTGATTTGCCTACCAAAAGGGAAAACAAAGATTGCTTTGGCGGCGGCAGCGGTGCAGGCGTTACAATTCAGCCTGTAGCGTTTCTGACAGTTTACAAGGGAGATGTAAAGCTTATTCCTGTCGAGAAATTTGAGGGTACTCCCGACCGCCTTGTAGGTATGATTCCCGATGTAATTGACAAGGTCAAAGATATTTTCAAAAAAGATAATAAGAAAAAAACCTCTAAAAAAGATGATGATTTCTCTGAAATAACTATAGACGATATGGACGAATAATATCATAACGGAACAACCCTTTGCATAAAATATGCAGGGGGTGTCCTTATGAAAAAGATAGTTTCGGTTTTATTAAGTATTTTATTGATTTTCTCGTTTTCATATACTGTAAAGGCGGATAATAAAAAAGATGTGTCGGTCTCGGCAGAGGCTTATGTTCTTTACTGTGCCGACAACGGCAAGATTATCAGCTCCAAAAATGAAAACAAGAGGATGAAGCCTGCAAGCACCACAAAGGTTATGACCTCTCTTATTACGTTGGAGGAGGCATCATCAAGCAATAAAAAGGTTAAATTTACAAAAGAAATGATTGCAGAAGGAAGCTCAATGTATCTAAAAGTCGGTGAAGTTGTCACGCTTAAAGACCTCGCGGCAGGAATGATGATGGCGTCAGGCAATGACGCCGCAAATGCGGCTGCACTTACCATTGCAGGAAGTTCAGAAAAATTTTCTCAGCGTATGAATGAGCGTGCTTCGCAGATAGGTATGAAAAATACTCACTTTATCACCCCGAGCGGACTTGACGATGACAATCACTATTCAACCGCTTATGATATGGCGCTTTTGATGTCATATGCGCTTGAAAATGAAGAATTTGCAAAGCTTACTTCTCAGAAAAGCGCAACGGTAAGCTTTATTGAGCCCCAGTCCAAAAAAAGTACATACTCAAATCATAACAGACTTCTATCGCTTTATGAATACTGTATCGGAGGAAAAACAGGATACACTATGGCGGCAGGCAGATGTCTTGTATCAGCCGCAAAAAAGGACGGACTTACGCTTGTGTGCGTAACGATGAACGACAGAAACGACTGGAACGACCACATTGCACTTTATAACTACGGTTTTGATAAATACTCATATTATGAAACTGACGACAGTAAATTCTGTGCAGATATTCCTTGTGTGGGCGGAGAAAGCGATATTGTAACGGTGATGGGAGAAAAAAACTCATCAATAGTAATTTTGTCTGAGGATAAAGATAAAGTGGAGCGAAAAGTGTATGCAGACAGTTTTATTTATGCTCCTGTAAAGAAAAACGAGAGTGTAGGCAGAGTTGATTACCTTATTGACGGCAAGGTCGTTGAAAGTATAAATCTTGTTGCGGTGAACGGAGTTAATTCTAAAAAGGAAAATAAAAATATATTTAGGATAATAAAGGATTTGTTTACATATGGTTAAAAATGAACCGATAAGACTTCAAAAGTTTATTTCACAATGCGGCATTGCTTCAAGAAGAAAAGCCGAAGAGCTTATTTTGCAGGGACACGTTAAAGTCAACGGGAAAACTGCCATGCTGGGAGATAAGGTTCTGCCGAGCGACAAGGTATATGTCAAGGGCAAAAGAGTTGTTATTCCAAAGACAAATCACAGATATATTATGCTCAACAAGCCCAGAGGCTTTATTACTACAATGAGCGATGAGCGCGGAAGAAAGTGTGTTGCAGAGCTTATCAGCGATGTGGGAGAGAGAGTATATCCCATAGGAAGATTAGACAAAGACTCCGAGGGAATGATAGTGTTTACCAATGACGGAGATTTTGCCAATAAAGTAATGCACCCCAGAAACAGCGTCTATAAATTTTACAGAGTGACTGTCCGACCCTCAATTGATGAAGAGCAAATTATTAAGCTTGAAACAGGCGTAGAGCTTGATGGTAAGAAAACAGCTCCTGCTCAGGTTAATGTGCTTCATCAGGAACAGGGCAGGGTAGTGCTTGAAATGATTTTGCATGAGGGCAAAAACCGTGAAATACGCAGAATGTGCGAGGCGGTGGGACTTGAGGTTGCACGCCTTAAACGAACGCAAATCGGCGGTGTAAAAATGGGAATGTTAAAGCAGGGCGCTTGGCGTGATCTAACCGAAACTGAAGTGAAAAAGCTGCTTGCAAATCCGTTTGACAGCGGCAAAACTATTTGATTTGAAGAAGTTTTTCTGTAGGAGAAATAAATATAAATTCAAATAATCAGACGGTTTTGATAATTTGACAATAAATTTAATGATTTATTTTAATAACTATATAATGTGTTAAAATTTGTAAATCAAAATGCTTTTTTCTTGTACTTTTTAAGATTATAAGCTATAATGTATTATGTGATAAAATTAGTATGCGGTAATTTTATTTGTGCCGCGTATTCAATACATTGTATTGGAGGATGTTAAGATGAGTATTGAAAAAATCAATCAGGCAAAGGCTGAAATTGCTTCAACCTCCGCTTATAAAACTATTACGGAGTTTTTTGATGCAGACAGCTTCTGTGAAATTGACGCTTTTGCAAAATCAGGTGAAGGCTTTGCGGAAGTTGTTGCAGGCTTTGGTACGGTTGAGGGTATGCCTGTATATGCGTTTGCTCAGAACAGCGACATTTGCGGAGGAGCAATGAGCAAGGCTCAGGCTGCAAAGCTCAAAAAGTTATATGACCTTGCGCTTAAAACAGGAGCTCCCGTTGTCGGCTTTTATGACAGCGTAGGCGGAAGACTTTCACAAGGCACAGAACTGCTTGCAGGCTGCGGAGAAATTCTCAACAGAGCAGCGGCTCTTTCGGGAGTAATACCTCAGATTTCCGTAGTGCTCGGCACTTGTCTCGGTACTAATGCGCTTAATGCAGTGAGCGCAGATATTGTCATTATGAGCAAAAAGGCACAGCTTTCACTTTCTGTAACAGGCGGAAATTCCGATTACGCATATAACGCAGAAAACGGTGTTGTATCAATGGTTGCAGAGGATACGCAGGAAGCAATTTCAATGGCAAAAGAACTCATGCTCTATCTTCCATCTAATAATCTTAATATGGCTCCTCAGTCCTTTGAGGAAGCACCTGCTGAGGACGGATGCGGATGTGTTGTAAGCAGAACTGTTGACGGCAACAGTATTGTAAGACTTTACAACGGATACGGCAAAAATGCAAACGTCCGCCTTGCCCGCCTTGGAGGACAGGTAGCAGGAATAGTAGTGACAAAGGGCGGCGAACTTGATTGCAAGGCTGCTGATAAGGTTGCAAAGTTTGTTCGTTTCTGCGACGCTTTCTCACTTCCTGTTATATCTTTTGTAAACTGCAGCGGGTTTGAATCAATAAAGTCGGCGGCAAAAGTTGCTTCGGCATATGCAGAAGCTACAACGGTCAAGATTTCCGTTGTAACGGGTAAGGCAATCGGCTCTGCATATATTGCTCTTGCAGGAACAGGCGCAAATGCCGATGTTGTTTATGCGCTTCCCGGTGCTGTTATTTCTCCGGTGAACGTAGAGGCTGCCGCCTTCATTTTGTCGCCTGAAACAATGAATATTCCGACAGACCAGCAGAAAGCTGCTGCAGACAAATTTGCAGAGGAAAACCTTTCTGCATTCAATGCCGCTCAGAACGGTTATGTTGACGGAATTGTTGAAGAAGCGCAGCTTCGTCAGACGCTTATTTCCGCACTTGATATGCTTTCAGGCAAGCGTGTTCCCACACTTTCTAAGAAACATTCTACAATTTGATAAACGATAACTTGTTAAAATAAAGGGGAAATTAAAATGAAGAATTTGAGAATTACAGTAAACGGTACGGCATATGATGTTCAGGTTGAAGAGCTAGGCACTTCTTCTGCTCCTGCTGCCGCATCTAAGGCAGCACCCGCAGCAGCTCCTGCACCTGCGGCAAAGCCGGCAGCTCAAGCAGGCGCAGCAGGCTCTGTTGTTGTAAAAGCTCCTATGCCCGGAACTGTTGTTAATGTTGTAGTTTCGGCAGGTCAGGCTGTTAAAGCAGGCGATGACCTTGTGTTTATTGAAGCTATGAAGATGGAAACTCCTGTTAAGGCTCCGCAGGACGGTACGGTTGCAACTGTTGACGTTGCAAAGGGAGAATCTGTTGATTCGGGTAAGGTTCTTGTAACTCTTAATTAAATTTAATAACTGGCGAAAGGGATGTCTAATATGGCAAAGAAAATCAGAATTACCGAAACAGCGCTGCGTGACGCTCATCAGTCGCTGATTGCCACAAGAATGACCACGGAAGAAATGCTTCCCGTTCTCGACAGGCTCGACAAAATCGGTTATTATTCACTTGAATGCTGGGGCGGAGCAACATATGATGCGTGCCTTCGTTTCCTTAACGAGGACCCATGGCAAAGACTTCGCACAATTAAGGAGCATTGTCCCAACACTAAGCTTCAGATGCTTTTCAGAGGACAGAATATGCTCGGATACCGTCATTATGCTGATGACTGCGTAGAATATCTTGTTCAGCGTTCAATAGCAAACGGTATTGATATAATTCGTATTTTTGACGCTCTTAATGATATTAAAAATCTTAAAACAGCTATCAAGGCTGCAAATAAAGAGGGCGGACATGCTCAGGTAGCAATAAGCTATACAACAGGCCCTGTGTTTACAGACGAGTATTACGTTGATTATGCAAAGAGAATTGCAGACGCAGGCGCAGATTCTATCTGCATTAAGGATATGGCGGCTCTGCTTACTCCGTCAAAAACAGAAAGCCTTGTAAGAGCAATTAAAAAAGCTGTTCCCGAGCTTCCGTTACAGCTTCATACACACTATACATCAGGTCTTGCCTCAATGTGTTTGTTAAAGGGTGTTGAAGCAGGTGCAGACGGAATTGACACGGCTATCAGTCCGCTTGCCCTCGGAACATCACACGCTCCTACGGAATCAATGGTTGCGGCATTGCAGGGTACTGAGTTTGATACAGGTCTTGATATCAGAGCACTTGCCGATATTCGCGCTTACTTTATGACTCTTCGTGAAAAGTACATCAATTCAGGACTTCTTGACCCGAAAATGCTTGCTACAGATGCAAAGGCACTTATCTATCAGGTTCCGGGCGGTATGCTTTCCAATCTTCTTTCACAGCTCAAGCAGGCAGGCAAGGAAGACCAGCTTGATAAGGTGCTTGAAGAGGTTCCGCGAGTTCGTGAGGATTCGGGTTATCCTCCTCTTGTAACTCCTACATCCCAGATCGTAGGTACACAGGCTGTATTCAATGTAATTACAGGCGAGCGTTATAAAATGTGTACAAACGAATTTAAGGGACTTGTTGCAGGCGAGTACGGTACCACACCAATGCCTATTGACCCTGAGTTTCAGAAAAAGATCATCGGCGACAAGAAGGTTATTTCAGGACGTCCTGCCGACCTTCTTGAACCTGAGCTTGACAAGCTCCGCAGTGAAATTTCACAGTGGATCGAACAGCCTGAGGATGTGCTTTCATATGCTCAGTTCCCGAAGGTTGCGCTTGACTTCTTTGAAAAGAGAAGAAATGCTAAGGTTGGAATTAACGGCGAAAAGCTTGATAAAGAAAATAAGGTACACCCCGTTTAATATTTTAACAGTTACTCCTCCGATGTTTGTCGGAGGAGTTTTATAATTATAAAAATAAATGATAATTAATACCAATACATCATTACAAACAAAAAACAAGCGGCAGTTTATTTCTCTGTCGCTTGTTTGTATAGTAATTTGGTTTTTGAATTTATCCGAATTATTGTTATAGGGACTGGTTCTTTATTTATAAAAATATTTAAGTATAATAAAATTGTTTACTGTGTTTCAGTTGTTGAACCTGTGATGAGATCCTCATAGACAAACTTTGCAAAAGCTATGCGCTGTGCATCCAGGTCTGAGATTTTAATAACCGAGCCTACAGAGGTATTGTCGTCATAATACCACAGTCCCTGTTCGGGAACGTAGTATTGCTCAACATCGTAATCAAGATAAGTCAGCGAATGTGAAACAAGCGCGGTAATTTCATCTTTTTTGAGGTTTGTCGTAACAAGCGGTCCAACAGAGCTTACAATGGAAACAATTTGAGCCAGATCAGCGTTTTTCATACTGTCGAAAACAGTTTCAAGTAATTTTCTTTGTCTTGATGTTCTGTCCCAGTCGTCGCCTTCAATTCCGATTTCGTTGTTGTCCTCACCTTTTGTAAGACCCCTGTCACGGGCATACCACAATGCCTGCTGACCTGTAAGGTGAACAACTCCCGGTGGGTCTGTAATCGTCGTGCGGGTGTCAGCCTGATGGTTTTTGTACATTTGATAATTAATATAATCAATTTCGTCCTGAGTAAGGGTAAGGTCAATTCCGTCAAGTGTATCAATAATTTTTATAAAGCTGTCAAAATCAACGACAGCATAACGGTCAACCTTTATTCCGAAGTTTGCCTCTATAGTCTGGATAGACAGCTTGGCTCCTCCGAGAGTATAGGACGCATTTATTTTGTTATAATCATAACCGGGTATATATACGTATGTGTCGCGCTGAAATGAAGTGAGTTTAAGCTTTTTGTGACGATTATCAATTGACATCATAATCATTGTATCGCTTCTGCCGTATTTATCGCCGTTAGCATTATCCTCGCCAAAGAGCATTACGTTGAGAACCTTTGAATCCTGAAGCAATTCACCGTCCGAAAGTGAAAGCTGTGTGCCGGTGCCTGAAAGAGCAGGAACGGTAGGATGTGTAGTGTCGGGGTCATCGTCAATGTCAACATAATTAAGTGAATTTAAAAGAGAGTAGTAATACAGCAGTCCGCTTCCGCCAAGCAAAAAAAGAACTGAAAAAATAATGCATAAAACGCGTTTTGTTCTGCCCTTTTTATTATAGATTTTTCTAATCTGCGAATTTGAACTTATGTCAACGAGGTTTGAGTCATTATTCCTCTTTGTATCATAGTTTGCCATGTGGCTCCTCCGATTAGGTAAAGTTTAAAAAGTACGGCTGTTTATATTATCTTATATCTAAGTTATTATAACACATTATTCCAATAAATAATTCTTATATAGAACTATTTTGCAGTTGGTATTATATTTTATGTTTTTTTGTCAAAAAACCGGCTTTTTAATTGCATATTAGAAGTCGTTTTCATATATCTTAGTCCTGTTCGTCAAGGGATAGATAGAATGACGGGAGAAATTCTTTTTCAAATATTTCTGTTTCCGGCATATTCATCTTGTGAATTGAGCTTTCAATGGATTCTTTTGCTTTCCTGAATTCATCATTACCCATACGCATTTCATCTATGCACTTTATCAGTGCGGAAAATTTGTCTGCTGCCTTTACGTATTTTTTTATTTCGCCGTCGTTGCTGCCGCTCATTTTAATTATTTGCTCAAAATCCTCTTGAAAATCGTCGGGGAGCATTGAAATTAACTTATTTGCCGCAGTATTTTCAATTTTTTTATACGCTTCTTTGATTTCGGGATTAAAATATTTTATGGGAGTAGGCATATCGCCTGTTATTATTTCAGTCGAATCGTGAAAAATTGCAAGCAAGGCGGCTCTTTCGGGATTAATGCTTCCGCCGTAACGCTTATTATGGATCAGTACCAGACAATGCGCAATTATTGCAACCTGAAGACTGTGCTCGCTGATATTCTCATTTTTTGTATTGTTCATCAGTCCCCAGCGGTTTATATACTTCATTCTTGACAGCATTGCGTAAAAATGTGACTGCTTCATAAGATAATCTCCTGTTTTTTTACAAAAATTAGTGCAAAATTGCCGCAAATATGTTATACTATAATAATTATTATACTAATAAAAAAATAAAAGTCAAAGAAATAATTTAATTTTACTGTTCAGGAGAATTCGAATGACACTAAGGCTACCTATTTATAGCCCCAAAAGGCGGCTCTATGCTTTACGTACTTTTATAATTGCACTCATTACGGCGGCAATTATTTTTGTTCCTTTTATAATAATAAACGGCGGGGTATTTTACTATTACGGCGACTTCAATGTTCAGGAAATTCCGTTTTACCAGATGGCTCACGATGCTGTAAGAAGCGGTCAGTTAGGCTGGAGTCATATCACTGACCTCGGCTCTGACTTTTTGTCAAGCTACAGCTTTTATCTTTTAGGAAGTCCGTTTTTCTGGTCTACAATCCCTTTCCCAAGCGAGGTCGTTCCGTATCTTATCGGTCCTCTGCTGATTATAAAATTTGCCTGTGCCGCTTTAAGCGCATATTTATATTTGCGAAGATATGTGCAGAACAAAAACTATGCAGTAATCGGCGGACTGCTTTATGCTTTTTCGGGTTTTTCAATATACAATGTGTTTTTCTTTCATTTTCACGAGCCTATGATAATGTTTCCATTGCTGCTTGCGGCGCTGGACGCATTTATATATGATAAAAAGCGCGCCGTATTTGCAGTTACGGTATTTTCCGCGTGTGTTGTAAATTACTATTTCTTTGTCGGTCAGGTATTGTTTGTTGTTATCTACTACCTTATGATTACCCTGACAAAGACATATAAATTCAGAATTAAAGATTTTCTGATTTTAGCACTTGAGGTTTTGATCGGTTTTGCCGCAACGGCGTTTATTTTACTGCCGTCTGTGCTCGGACTTATGGGTAATCCGCGTCTTGAGAGCTTACCTCAGGGCTGGGAATCGCTTGTCCATAATATGCCGCAAAGGTACTGGCTGATAATAGCAGCATTTCTGTTTCCTGCCGATATGCCTGCATTTCCTGTGTTTACCCCTGACTCAAACTGCAAATGGGCGTCGGTAGCAGGATGGCTTCCGCTGTTTGGTATGACGGGAGTAATAGCGTTTTTGCAGACAAGAAAAAGAGATTGGCTGAAAAAGCTTATAGTGCTTTTAATTCTGTTTGCATTTGTACCCGTGCTGAACAGTATGTTCCAGCTTATGAACAGCTCAATTTATTATGCCCGTTGGTTCTACATGATAGTCCTTATGTTTGCGCTTGCAACAATACGTACGCTGGAAGATAAATCTGTAGACTGGAACAGGGCAATCGGCTGGTCTGCGGGAATTACCGCAGGAATGACTTTACTCATAGGGCTTATGCCTAACATAATAAAGAATGACGACGGTACTGAAACCTTTGTTATCGGCGTTCAGTCTAAATTTGAAGTCTATTGGATTTATGTGCTATTTGCGTTAATGAGTATTCTTGCTTTTGTGCTGATATTAAAAAAATTCAAACCGCACACAAAACGATTTATTCTTATGACCGTAATAGGAACGCTTATCGTATCAATTGTAACTTCGGTATTTATTATTGCAACAGGAGTTAAATCAAGCTCAACTGACGTTGTTATAAAAGAAAATATTATAAACAGGCGTGACGGAATTAAAATAGACGACATTGATGAAGTCAGAAGCGATTTTTATAAATGTATTGATAATACGGCAATGTTTTGGCAAATTCAGAGTATAAATTGCTTTCAAAGTTCGGTTTCAACGTCTATTATGCAGTTTTATAATGCCATGGGTATAGAACGTGATGTTGCGTCACGACCTGAAACAGCTAATTACGGACTGCGTGGGCTTTTCAGCTGTAAATATCTTTTTGATTACAGAAGTGACGGTAAAGCAGGCAGTGAAAACTCATTTATAGATGAGGACGGAAGAACAAAAATGCCTTATTGGAAATACGTTAAAACCTGTAACGGATTTGATATTTATGAAAACGAATGTTACATTCCTATGGGATTTACGTATGATTCATTTGTAACGGAAGAAGAGTTTGACAGAGTTAATGATGCTCAGAAAACAGAGGCAATTTTGTATTCAATGGTACTTTCCCGTAAACAGATGAAAAAATATTCTGCAATTACGGGATACTCAGATGAAAAATATAAACTGCTTTACGGAAAAAATCCCGATTATTTTGACAGTGTGGTTGACACCTATCGTTTTTCTGCAAAAAAATATAAGGAACAGTGCGAAAAACTGGCAGACTCAAGCTGTACAAATTTTGAATATACAGATGATGGATTTAAGGCTGAATACAAAAATGACGGAGAAGAAAATCTGCTGTTTTTCAGTGTGCCGTACAGTTCAGGATTTACAGCGAAAGTAAACGGAATACCCGCAGAAATTGAAAAGGTCAATTACGGCTTTATGGCTGTAAAAATTCCTGCAAAAACCGATTGTAAAATTGAGTTCACATACGAAACTCCGGGATTTTCTGCAGGCGTTGCGGTAAGCTTGACTGCGTTGGGAGTATTTTGCATATATATTTGTATTTTAGGATATTTCAAGATCAGGAAAAATAAACAGCACATTAATAAATCTAATTAATTAAATGTTGTCAGGGAGGTATTTTGATGTTATTCGGAGATAAGATACTTGATTACAAAGATGAACTTCTTGCAGACTTAAATACACTTATAGGATTTGAGTCGGTTGACGGTGCAAAAGATGATGAATGTAAGAAAGCTCTTGATTTCATTCTAAAAAGGGCAGGGGATTTCGGTCTTGAAACAGAAAAGGTCACCGATAAAAGCGCACACGTTCAGCTTGGCAGCGGCGGAAAGCTCTGCGGAGTGCTTTCGCATTTGGATGTTGTTCCTGCCGGAAATAACTGGAGTGTTCAGCCATATACTCTTACCGAGAAAGACGGCAGACTTTACGGCAGAGGCATTGCCGATGACAAGGGTGCGGCTCTTGTAAATCTGTACTGTCTGCGCGCATTGAAAGAAAATGGCGTCAAAGGTGCGAATACACTGCGTGCAATTTACGGTACCGCTGAAGAGAGCGGTATGAGCGATATGGATGGATATTTTGAAAAAATGCCTGTTCCCGATATGGCTTTCACTCCCGACAGCGACTACGGAATTTGCTATGCTGAAAAGGGAATTCTTCAAATTGAGGTAAATACAATTGTAAACAATGCAACATTGCTGACGCAGTTTCATTCGGGAAATGCGATTAATGCGGTTCCCGATATGGCTTATGCTATGCTTGATTCCTCAAGCTACGACGAGCAGACTTTAATGCGCCTTGCAGATGCAAGCGATGGAAATTTTGAATTCAACTATACAATTGACGGACTTATGATTATAAGCAGGGGCAGGGCAGCTCATGCCTGTGAACCTAATAAGGGATACAATGCTGCGGCAGCTCTTGTTGACATCATTGCAAACGCTTATGAAGCGTATGATATAGGTTCAATATGTTCTTTTATTGATTATGCTGTAAACAAAGAAACTAACGGGCGTTCTATGGGATTAAAAATGAGCGACTCTGCTTCGGGCGAGCTTACGGTGAATTTGAGTTCGGTACACGTTGAGGGAGAAACGGCAAAGGCTCAGTTTGACATACGCTATCCTGTAACGGTAAAGGGAGAAAATGTGATAAAGCAGTTTGAAAAGGTTGCAAAAAACAGTAATTTAAAGGTTAAAATTTTACATCACGAGCGTCCGCTGTATGTTGAAAAGAATTCAAGGCTTATTGCAAATTTGTCTGAAGCTTATGAAAGTGTAACGGGAGAAAAGGCGGAGATTTATTCAACAGGCGGCGGAACTTATGCAAGAAAGCTCGGTGGAAACGGAGTAGCTTTTGGACCTAACTTCAAAAATGATGATATTCGTATGCACAATGCAGATGAAAGCGTTGATAAAGAAAATTATTTTAAACATGCCCGCATTTGTATGGAAGCGATGTACAGACTTTTTACTCAGGGTTAATAATACCAAGGCTTTTGATACACTAAGATATGTCCAAGAATAAAATAAGGCAGTACCGAACAGATATCGATGTACAATATGCACACCGTATTTGAAAGGTATTGCTCTAATAAAAACGGTAAGAAAAGGGAATGAATAAATGAGTACCGAAAAAATTATCAGAAATCAGGCGAAAAAATCACTCAGCGGAAACTGGACAACAATTATCGCGGCGATTATTTTTATAAGTGCCGCATTAATTCTTGCGGATGATCTTTTTTACGCTGTCAGCTTTTATTTTAAGCTGATTAATACGGAAACCGGTATTGTCGTTAGTCAGAGAGAGTGGATATACAATATTGTTTTGGCTGGACTGATAACAGTGTTATTTTTAATTTCGCCTGTATTTAACGGATTTTTAAAGCTGACAAGCAATGTTGCAATATATAACCGCACGGAAATATATGATTTATTCTACTTTTTCAGGGGAGCAAGAAGGTATTTCAAAACGCTTTTGCTGAATTTAATATTGTCATTATTTTGTATTTTGTTGTGTTATGGACTTGATTTATATGCCTTTGTTGCGTACTTCCTCAATGCAGACTTGCGTGGCGGATTAGGGTTTGATATAATAACACTTGCGCTTTTAGGTGCAATGATAATTTCTAATGTTATAAAGATACTTGTTTATTTAATTTTTATGCATTATCCGCTTATGGCGTATTCCATGAACGATTGTTTGCCTCTTGGCAGATATATTTACGGATTTATCGGTTTTTCTTTGAGAAATCTCGGATCGGCAATAAAACTTTTACTAAGTTTTTTGGGGTGGATTGCGCTTTGCTTTTTTATAGTGCCCGCATTGTATGTTTTACCGTACCTTGCTGTTTCTATGTCAAATTCGGCAAAGTGGCTGTTTTCACTTGAAAAGAACAGGGGATTGTTATGTTAGTATCTCTTTGTATGATTGCTTATAATGAATCGGAAGCCCTTGACGGACTTTTCAGAGATATTCATTTGCAGGATTTTCCGCACAATCAAATAGAGGTCGTGTTTGTTGACAGTATGTCAACAGATAACACCAGAGAGAAAATGGAACGTTTTAAGAATACAGACTATGGATTCAGGAATGTTTCAATTGTTCAGTGTACAAAGAAAAATCAGGCTTTTTCATGGAATGCTGCACTTATGACCGCCAGAGGTGACATAATAATAAGAGTTGACGCACATGCAAGAATTCCTCGCAACTTTGTTTCAAGAAATGTTTATAACATAAATCAGGGAGAGTATGTTGTAGGCGGTGGAAGACCGAATATAACCTCAAATGTTTCTTCGTGGAAGCTCACTTTGCTTGCGGCGGAGGATTCGCTTTTCGGAAGCTCGGTTGCGTCATACAGACGTCCGGCTACTCAGAAAGAGTATCTCGACAGTCTTTTCCATGCGGCATATCGCCGTGAGGTAATTCAGAAAGTGGGCGGATTTAACGAAAATCTCGGAAGAACCGAAGATAACGAGTTTCACTACAGAATACGAAAGGCAGGCTACAAGCTTTGCTGTTGCCCGGATATAATTTCTTACCAGCATTCAAGAAACAACCTTAAAGATATGATACGTCAAAAGTACTCAAACGGCAGGTGGATAGGTCTTACGCTTTCGGAATGTCCGGGATGCCTTTCATACTTTCATTTTGCTCCGTTTGCATTTGTTATGATGCTGATTCTATGCTCAATTCTTGCGGCACTGGGATTTCCTATAATTTTATATATACTTTTGCTGGTTTACGGAATGTTTGATATTGTAAATGCAGTAGGGTGTTTTACAATGAAAAATGTTCAGCCGCAGTTTATTTTACTTCCTTTTATATTTCCCATTCTTCATATTTCGTATGGAATAGGGACAATCGTAGGATTATTGCAGATACCTTTTTGGCAGAGAAAAATCCGAAATAGCTCTGCAAAAGCACACATTGAAAAGGTAAAAAGAAAAGTAGCGAAAAATACTGTTTATTAATCGCAAGCTTTACGGTGATGATATGTCGGAACTTGTAAAAATGACTCCCGAGCTTCTCAGGGAGCTTCAGCTTAAACAGCTTGATACATTAGTGTATTTCAAGGAATTCTGTGACAGAAACAGCCTCAGATTTTACCTTATCGGAGGCTGTCTTATAGGCGCGCTCAGAAACGGCGGATTTGTTCCGTGGGATGATGATATTGATGTTCTTATGCCGCGTGCAGACTATGAAAAACTCCACAGGCTTTGGCGTGAACAGAATGCAGACGGACGTTTCAGACTTCTGAAAACAGATGATGAAATGTTTACGGGCAATATTTTCATTACCATAACCGATACAAATTATACAATGGTAAAGGCAAATCAAACTAATGTTGATATTCCTCACGGTCTTGTGCTTGATGTTTTTCCGCTTGACGTATGCCCTGACAGCCGTTTTGCAAGAAAGATGCAGTACATATGGACTATGCTCTATTCTTTGTTTCTTGCCCAGATTGTACCTGAAAATCACGGCGGAATTCTGGGATTTGGAAGTAAACTTCTGCTGGGAATATTCAGAGGTAAAAAAATCAGAAATAAAATCTGGCGCTGTGCCGAAAGACATATGACCAAATATAAGCTTGATGAAAATAAATGCGTTACCGAGCTTTGCGCAGGTCCGCACTGGATGAAAGTTGAATATCCCAAGCATATATACAGCGGAGTTGACTACGTTACCTTTGAAGGACTGAAAATGCCGTGTATGTCGGGATACGATGAGTATCTTACTATGGTGTTCGGCGATTATATGAAGCTTCCCCCAAAGGAGAAGCAGATACCTCACCATGATATAGCTTATCTTGACCTTAATTCACCGTGTATAGAATATGACAGCAAAAGGAAATGACTATATGAATTTTCAGCTTAACGAATGGAGTTCTGCTGATTATTGCAGACTGACTGAATTTTTAAAGAGTGAGGCTGACCCGAAATACCGCGATTTTCATTCGTCCCTCGTTCCGAATGCAGAAAAAAATTCTATACTTGGGATAAGAATGCCGAAACTCAGAGAGCTTGGCAAGGAAATTGTAAAAGGAAATGCGCTCAGCTATTTAAGCGTTTCTTCATCAAATTTTTATGAGGAATGTATGCTCAGGGGAATAGTCACAGGACTTGTAAAAACACAGAGTTTTGAAGAGTTTACCGATTTATGCGATAAATTTGCAAATGAAATTGACAACTGGGCAATCTGCGACTGTTTTTGTTCAGGACTTAAACAAGTAAAAAAATATAAATCTGAGTTTTTTGAATACATACAAAAATATTTAAACAGTGGCAATGATTGGAAAATAAGAGCCGCGCTCGTTATTATGCTTGATTATTATCTTGATGATGAATACATTGAGAGGGTATTATGCAGATGCGACGGAGTAAAAAGCACGGCATATTACGTCAGTATGGCTCAGGCGTGGCTTGTTGCAACTGCGGCGGCAAAGTGCAAAGAAATTACTATTGCTTATATACATAAAAACTCACTTGATGACGTGACATTTAACAAGGCAATTCAAAAATGCATTGAAAGCCGAAGAATTGATGAAGAAACAAAGGTTTATTTAAAGACATTAAAGCGTATGTAAGTATGTCATGTATATAGTGAAGCTTCACTCCATTATAAAAAAGAATAACAGTATAATTTTCAAAAAAGTTCAAATAATAATATATTACCTATTGACATACAGATGTTACTATCATATAATATCTATAAACGGTTGTCTTCGGGGCGGAGTGAAATTCTCCACCGGCGGTTATAGTCCGCGAACAAGCAATTGCTTGCCGAGTCTGTGAAATTCAGACACCGACGGTCAAAGTCCGGATACGAGAAGAATCAGCTTACAGTTTAATTTTCAAGACTGTTTTTAAAAGTTGTTTTTATCAAATACGCTCCGCAGATAAGTTTTTGTCTGCGGAGTTTTTTCTGTGCAGAAAAATGCTCGGTAACGATCGGGCAACTAAGGTTTTAAATATTACAAACCCGTCTGCCCGAACTGTGGGCGGGGTCACCCTATTTTTACGTACAGGAAATTACTCGGTAACGATCGGGCAACTAAGGTTTTAAATATTACAAACTTGTCTGCCCGAACTGTGGGCGGGGTCACCCTATTTTTACGTACAGGAAAATACTCGGTAACGGTCGGGCAATTAAGGTTTTAAATATTACAAACCTGTCTGCCCGAACTGTGGGCGGGGTTACCCCGCCTGCTCGAATTGTGAGCGATATCACGTCGCTTTATCCTCGACAACCGAAAATTAAGGAGGATATTTTTATGATCAAAAGCAAACAAAAACAAGTAGTAACACCTGCCGAAAGCTCTTACAAAGTTAAGAAAATGGTAATTATGGCGCTTATAGCCGCTATGGCTTATGTTGTGGTAATCTTATGCCGACTGCCGATAATTCCAAGCGTGCCGTTTCTTGACCTTGAATTCAAAAGCGCAATAATCTTAATCGGTTCATTTATTTTTGGCCCTATGTCGGGATTTATTATGTCGCTTGTAATTTGCATAGTAGAACTTCTTACAATCAGCGATACCGGAATTTTGGGATGTATAATGAACATTCTTGCAACCGTAAGTTTTGTTTGTCCTGCGGCGTATGTTTATAAAAAGAAACAATCCACAACAGGCGCAATTGTAGGCATTGTAATAGGCTCAGTTCTTATGACAATTGCAATGGTGCTGTGGAACTATATTGTTACTCCGCTTTATATGGGAGTTGAACGTGAGGTTATCGTAAGTCTTTTGATACCTGCATTCATTCCGTTTAATCTTCTTAAGGCAGGAGTTAACGGCGGAGCCGCACTGTTAATTTTCAGATTTGTAATTGAAGCGCTTCAAAAAACAAATCTTATTCCAAAGGCTGAAGATACAGAGAACAATAAGAAAAGCGGTATAATAGGCGCTGTAATCGTGTCCTGCCTTATCATAGCTACATGTGTTCTCATTATCCTTTCTTTTAACGGAGTATTTTAAAGCGCAATTAAAAATTGACACTATACATCAGATATTCCGACGTATTGACAAATAAGAATATTATGATATAATTTAATCAATTCACAGAGTAGGAATTTGTGCGTGAAGTGTTTTGCGGACGGGGAGTTGCCGCAAAAACGAAAGAAGGCTTGGCTTTCTGCGGTACAGATTCCGCATCCCGCTGTTACTTTGGGACCTTTGGCGGGCAGTTTTCTGTCCGCCTTTTTTATTCCCTGAAGCAACATCGTGTTTTTCAGGAGGTTTAGAAAATGTCACAAGTTAGAAAATTTTATGATTCACTTAAAGAATTAAAGAGCGTTTATTCGCTTGCGGCAATTGCAATGCTGCTTGCCCTCAGAGTAGTGCTTGGATTTTTTGCCAACGGAACACTTGCTTTTTTTGGCAACAACGTTAAAATCAGCGGAGCATTTCTTCCTATTGCAGTAACAGGTTCTATGTTTGGCCCTGTGCCTGCTGCTTTGGTCGGTGCTTTGGGAGATATTATTTCCTTTTTGCTGAACCCTACAGGCGGAGCATACTTTCCGGGTTTTACAATAAGCGGACTTTTAACGGGACTTATCTACGGATTTGCCTTTTACAAAAGTAAGATAACAGTTCCGAGAGTTATTATTGCATGGCTTATAAATACAATTGCAGTTGAAACATTCCTTGCGGCATTTTGGTTGTATGTGCTTTACGGAGCAGGACAGGGAACGCCATATATGGTTTATCTTTCTGCAAGACTAATCAGTGCGGCGGTTAAATGTATTCCCGAGATTATTTTGATTTTTGCAGTGTGCAGACTTGCATCAAAAATAAAAATTCCGAACAGATTAAAGGCTTGATTTTTTATTGAAATAATCAAGTATTTTAAAATAATAATTAAAAATAAAATACTCCTAAAATACTTCCAAATGAAAAAAGGCAGTTCATAAAGAACTGCCTTTTTAGTTAAAATAATCACTGATTAAGTTTTTCAAGTATTTTATCTTTCAAATTTTTTTCTGTATGTCAGGAAAGCGATCATTGTTCCTGAAAGCATAACTACTGCAAGTATTCCTGCGCTAACAGGATTTCCTGTTTGAATTGCACCGTTGTCAGCAGAAGTATTTACTGCCGTGTCAGGTGTATCGGTTTTAGATACAGGTTTTTTGCTGTTGTTTTCCAGTGTACTGTCAGATGACGGATTGCTTGGTGTGGGAGTTTTATTATCATCTGTACTTATAAGTTTAAACAGAAAGTCGAAGGGAACAATCTCTCCGTCATCAGTATATACCTCGCCAAAAGCGGTGTATTCACCGGGTACAAGCTCAGGGTCATCAGGGAAATGCATAAAGTCAAGATAAATATTATCCTCGCCGTATGTAATAAGCTCTCCGGTTTCCTTGTTCTTGATTGTTACTGTCATTCCGGTAAGGTCAAAATCCAAGGAATCTACAATAATTTCATTATCTTCCTCATCAAATAAGATTTCTTGAGAGAAGTCCTTGTCAATATCATATATATTTTTATCGGGTTCAGTATAAGATACAAACTCATAAATGTCGCTGTAATCAAAATCATAAGGATCAACCGTTACATTAAATGAAGTTGTCACGCCATATAATTCTACATTAATGGTGTATTCTCTGTAAACCATAGCCAATGCTTTTTCAATATCTTCTTCTTTGTTGATTTCGCCAAGATTTACAGGGTCTGCAACGCTTGTTGTGCATAGATCGGGGTCAATTTCTTCGGTTGTACCGTCGCTGTATGTTCCCATAATAGTTGCGCCTGTTAAATCAACATTAATGTAAAATTCAGCATTATTGATTGCATCTAAAATTTTATCAGGGTCAGTTTCATTTTCATCAATGTCAAAATTCCAGCCCGCGTCCAAAAAAAGAATGTAATCCAATTTAGACGGAAGCTCGGTCATTTCCATAGAAACAAGCTTTTTTGCTTCATCAGGTGAAGCGGTGGAATCAGTTGCTGAAAATGTTGCGGTTGAGCATGACAACATAAGCATTGCTGCAATAACAGCAGAAAGTAGTTTTTTCATAAAATTCTCCTTCTTGTTTTAATGAATATATAATATATTAAAAATATATTTTAATTTGAACCATATGATTTAATACAATTATAACACACTATAAAATATTGTCAATATTATTTAAAAAAATAAAAATACCAAGAAAATTTTAGATTATTTAAGTATTTATAGTATTATATCGATTTTATAATAATAATATATCATAAAAAAGCGCAAAAGTCAACAATTAGTTTACAAATAATAAGCCATTGGAATATATACATATCATAAAGTAATTACAGAGGTGTATGCTAATGGTTGACTTAGGAAAACGTTTGAAAGATTTACGCAAGGAACAGGGCTTGACCCAACAACAGGTTGCAGACAGAGTATGGGTGAGCAAGGCAATGATTTCAAGCTATGAGCTTTCAAACCGTGCACCGTCATATGAGGTGCTGATAAAGCTTTCAAAGCTGTTCGGCGTTTCAACCGATTATTTGCTTGGTGTGGAGAGAAAACGCACAATAGATACATCAGGGCTAAGCGACAAACAAATAAGACTTATTCTTGATTTGATAGAGGAAATGTCGGATTAGTCTGAAAATAAAAATGTGCAATAAGACAGAAAATAAATATGCACAGGTACTTGACAATCAAAACGAATTTTGATAAAATACTAAATGTTGCATCGGGATGTAGCGCAGTTTGGTAGCGCACACGTCTGGGGGGCGTGGAGTCGCAAGTTCAAGTCTTGTCATCCCGACCAACACAACGCTGAACCCGATTGTTTGGGTTCAGCGTTTTTCATTGAATTGCCAATTTTATAAAAGAGCAGGAATACAACGACAACAACACGCTGAGCTAAAAATGTTCGGCGTTAATTTTTATCGGAGAGGTTATTATGTTTAATATTGGATGTCACCTGTCAATTTCAAATGGTTTTGAAGCTGTCGGCAGACAGGCGCTTGAAATAGGAGCAAATACATTTCAGTTTTTTACCCGTAATCCGCGCGGAGGTTCAGCACGTAAAATTGAGCAGAGCGATGTTGACGCACTAATAAAGATTATGAATGATAATAATTTTTCACAAATTGTTGCCCATGCGCCTTACACGATGAATCTTTGTTCTTCTAAACAGGAAACACGTGAATTTGCCTATAATACGCTCACCGACGATTTAAAACGAATGGAGTATATTCCGGGCAATTTGTATAATTTTCATCCCGGCAGCCACACGGGAAAAGGCGTTGAAAAGGGGATCAATCAGATAATTAATGCTTTGAACAATGCAATGACTGAAACAATGCATACTACGGTACTGCTTGAAACAATGGCGGGAAAAGGAACTGAAATAGGAAGCCGTTTTGAAGAACTCAGAGAAATAATAAGCGGAGTAAAATTAAAGGATAAAATAGGTGTTTGTTTGGATACCTGCCATGTTTTTGACGCAGGATACGATATTGTAAATGATCTTGAGGGTGTACTGTCGGAGTTTGACAGAATAATAGGAATTGATAAATTAAAGGCTGTCCACTTAAACGACAGTATGAATTATCTTGGCTGTCACAAGGACAGACATCAGAAGATAGGGCAGGGAGCTATAGGAAATGATGCCTTTAAAAGAATAATTAATAACAGCTATTTAAAAACGCTTCTGTTTTTGCTTGAAACACCAAATGAACTTGACGGATATGCAAAAGAAATCAGATATCTGAAAAATATCTATGAAATTTGAGATATAAGTTTTTATAAAAATTTGCAGCGAATTGTAAGCAGCGCTTGTGAACAAAATATATATTGATTGATTTAATTGGTGAATGCAAAAAAATATTGTTTATTTTTTTAAAAATAAAATTTTTCCAAAAATAGGTTCGAAATTATGGATATATAATATCATTTTTTTTATTGAAAAGCAATAAAAGTTATATATTTAATTTGTGTGATTTGACCATAAAAAATCGCATATTTAGCAGAATTGCTAAAAACAATTTGAGATTTTGTGCAGATAGTAGATTGAATAAAGAAAATTAATTTGTTATTATTAGTAAGTAAAAGGGTAAATATGTAATTTACCTTTTGCGTATCATACGAATATATATTCGTTAAAGTAATTTTATTTTAGGAGTGAGAAATTTGAGCAAAAAAATCACAAGTATCGTTCTTGCACTTTGTATGCTTATGTCTTGCGTTGTAGTCAGCAATTTTGCTGTAAATGCAGTTACTACAGACAAGTCAAGCGCTGCTGTTTCAGAAAGCAGTAATACATCATCGGCAAGTACAGGTGCGCAAAGCAAAATTCAGGGCAGCGCGGTTCTTCATTGCTTTGACTGGTCTTACAAGTCCATAAAGGATAATCTACAAAGCATTAAGGACGCGGGCTACACAGCAGTACAGACCTCTCCCGTTCAGCCTCCGAAGGATTACAGTGCTTCATGGACTGATCAAGACGGTCAGTGGTGGAAAATGTATCAACCTATTTCAATTAAAATTGCCGACGGCAACACATGGCTTGGCTCAAAGGCAGATTTAAAATCTTTGTGCGATACTGCCGAGAGTATGGGCATTAAGGTTATAGTTGACATTGTTGCAAACCATATGGGTAATGTTAAAGATGAATTAGGTAACTCAATGAGCAACATTTCTTCTCAGGTAGACTCTAACCTAAGAAGTAATTCAGCTTACTGGCACATTAACAGTGATTGGGCTGATGACGGTGACCGTTACAAAATGACTCATGGTTGTATTGGTGAACCCGACCTCAATACTGGCAACAGCTATATTCAGGATTCATATAAAAATCTTCTGATTGACTGTATCAATCAGGGTGTTGACGGTTTCCGCTTTGACGCTGCAAAGCACATTGAATTACCTACAGACGGAAGCTACGGAAGCCAGTTCTGGCCGACAGTAATAAACGGTTCTAAGGCAAGCACTAAAAATGACATTTATTATTACGGCGAGATCCTTAACGGTTGTGCTACAAGTATTACAAACTATACTCAATATATGAGTATTACCGATAACAAATCCGGTGATAACATTTTAAAAGCTGCTAATGACAGAAATGCCGGAGGTATGGCAAACTCATATTTTGATAAAGGTGCCGGAGCAAATAAATCTGTGTTATGGGTAGAATCTCACGATACATATATGGGCAACTCAGGCTCAGCTCAGGGACTTTCAAATACTAAGAATGTACCAAACAGCACTATTATTAAAGCTTGGGCAATGGTAGGCTCAAGAGCCAATGCTACATCACTCTTCTTTGCAAGACCTGCTGCAACAATGGGTAGTGCAAGTACCGATACAACTTGGAAATCAAAAGCTGTTGCAGAAGTTAATAAGTTTAAAAATTATTTCGACGGACAGAGCGAATATCTTGCATCAAACGGTTCAATCGCATACAACGAGCGCGGCACGAGTGGTGTTGTTCTTGTAAATGCTTCAGGTACGTCAATATCTGTAAATGTACCGGCAAACAAAATGGCAGCAGGTACATATAAGGATGCAATTACCGGCAATACATTTACAGTATCAAACGGAAAAATCAGCGGTAATATCGGTGATACAGGTGTTGCTGTTGTTTACAATGCTCAGCCGGACGGTCCAACTGCTTCAATAACTCCCGGTTCAACTACTTATAAAACAGACACATTAACACTTACGCTGAAATTTGAAAATGCAACAAGTGGACAATATTCCATTAACGGCGGTTCATACACTTCCTATACAAACGGACAGACAATTACAATCGGTTCGGGAGTTGCTTACGGCACAACAACAACTGTAAGCGTTAAGGCAAGCAATGGAAAAACTACGTCAGACCCTGTAGCATATACTTACACAAAGGTTGATCCATCAGCAGTTCAAAAGGTTTACTTTGACAATTCATCCTATAAATGGTCAAATGTATATTGCTATATTTATCTTGATGAGTCGACCAATAACGCAGATTGGCCCGGTCAGCAGATGACATATGACTCTGCTACAGGCTATTATGTGCTTGAAGTTCCTGAAAACCTCAGCAACGGTTATGCAATGTTCACAGAGAGTTACAGTGCTACAACAAACCGTTATCCTGCTGACGGAGAGCAAGGTCTTGCTCTGAACGGAAAATCAATGCTTTTTAAGGCAAACCATGCGTGGGTAGAATTTATTGCACCTCAGCCTACAGCAAAACCCACAGTACAGCCTACGACAGCTAAACCAACAGAGGCACCTACAAGTACTGCTCCCATTAACAGAATTCTTATAGGTGATTCAAATCTTGACGGAAGAATTTCAATTACTGACGCTACAGACATACAGTTGCACCTTGTAGACATGAGAGCTTTGACGGGTGATAGCTTAATAGCTGCTGACGTTGATAAGGACGGTTCTGTAAGTATAAGGGATGCAACTGCAATTCAGTGCTACCTTGTTGAATTGACAGATCAGGCATATTACTGCGGTCAATATGTAGGCGGTGATCAACCAACAACTGCAAAGCCTACAGAACAGCCAACGACAGCAAAGCCTACAGAACAGCCAACAACAGCTAAACCAACTACACCTTCAAGCTATACTGTTAAATTTACTAATTCCCTTAATTGGTCAGGTAATATTTACTGCTATTACTGGGCAGAAGGACAAGACGGACCAGTGCAATGGCCCGGTGTTGAAATGAAATATCTTGAAACGAATAGTTATAATCAACGTATTTATACTGTAGAAGTACCAAGTGATGCGGATTACGTTATTTTCAATAATAAAAGCAGTCAAACAGTTAATATTCCGTTTGACGGTTCAGCACTTAATTTCTATGCGGAATCAAGCACAGATAATGGTAAGTATAATTACGGAACATGGTAATCTCAATACAATAATTAATTATGGCAGCCTCACAATTCGTGAGGCTGTTTTGCTGTGAATTTAGCCTATAATTATTTCTTAATATTTATATACAGCAGTCATATTAATTTCTTTATTTTTATATTGAATAAAAACAGGTTATTTTGAAAAAAATACAATAATATTGTAAAATGGCAGAATATGTGATATAATAACAAATCGGTAATTATACGAAACCTCAAAAACCTCAAATAGAAGCGAATACACAATAAATTATTTTCTGGGGTTTAAACGGTGTTTAGCATCAACGCTTGGGCGAATATGAAATGACCTGTTTTACACGTTTTAGTATAAAGCTGAAAGAAGGCTTAAATTATGAGAAAAATGTCGCAGCGGACAGTTGCCGTTGTTAATCTCGGCTTGCTTGAGAGAAATATAAAAAATATTCGAAAACGTCTTAACGACGGAGTTCAAATTATGGCTGTTTTGAAAGGCGATGGTTACGGACACGGCGAAAAGGGGATTTATCCCACTCTGAAAAAATGCGGTGTTGAAAGATATGCCGTTGCAGTATGGGAAGAGGGGGCGTCGCTGAGAGAAGCAGGAGCAGTTGAGCCAATTCTATTGCTTGGAGATACCTGCGACGGTCAGCTTGAGAATGTAATCAAATACAATCTTACCCCTACTATTTTTTCTCTTGATACTGCGGAAAAGCTTAATATGCTTGCAAAATGGAGCGGAATTATCCAGCCTATTAACATAAAAATTGATACAGGTATGAGTCGAATAGGATTTCCTGCCGACATCTCATCAGTTGAAAAGATTTTAAAAATAAATTCAATGGAAAACTTGAAAATTACCGGAGCATTTACGCATTTTTCGCGTGCTGATGAAAACGACGGTATTAGTGCAGCCGAGCAGTTTAATTTGTATCTTGATATGGTGGAAAAGCTTGAAAAAGCGGGGATCTCAATTCCGTGCAAGCACGTTGCAAACAGTCCGGCTATTTTGCTCAGACCTGAAACTCAGCTTGACGCAGTAAGAGCAGGAGATATTCTTTACGGACTTTGTCCCATAGATGAAAATGACTGGGAAAAAGAGGACTTGCGCCAAATCATCAGCTGGTACACATATGTAGTTATGGTTAAAGAAGTTCCAAAGGATACAGAGGTAGGTTACGGAGGTACATTCGTTACAAAACGCAGGACAAAGATAGCTACGATTCCCGTAGGCTTTGCCGACGGATACAGCAGACGGCTTTCAAACATCGGAAAGGTTATGATTAACGGCAGAGAAGCACCGATTATCGGCAGGATTTGTATGGATCAGTTTATGGTTGATGTTACCGACATAGACGGAGTTGAGCGTGGGAATACCGTAACTTTGCTTGATGAGAAATTAAGTGTATTATGGATGGCTGACTTGCTTAATACTAATGTTGACGAAATTGTCTGCGGAATTTCTAAGCGTGTTCCGAGAATATATGAATAAAAGATATAGGAGTGGTATAAAATGGCAGATAAAGGGTATATTTTCAGAGTGCTTGCACACGCAAGCTTAGGAAAAATGAAAACTGCAATCAAGGCTGTACACGAAAGAACAGGAAAGAACAGCATTGGAATTTTCTTTGATATGCTTTGGTGCGCAAAGCGTTACGGTGCAGGATATTATGATTACCAGATTTTTGCGTTTTATGACCTCAACAAAGAACAGCGCAAAACATTTGTAACACGTCTTATAAGCAAAAAGCTTAATATGTTTATGAACGATACTGAGTATGCTCACCTCTTTGACAATAAGGATGAGTTTAACGAGCTGTTTAAGGATTATATCGGAAGAGGCTATTTACAGCTTGAAAAGGCTTCAAAAGAAGAAGTTCGCAAATTTGTAGAAACAAGAGAATATCTGTTCTGTAAAATGCAGGACAAGGAATGCGGCATTGGCTGTGAAAGACTAAAAGTAAGTGATTTTAAGAGTTTTGACGAGCTTTACGATTATCTCATTAATAAGGGTTTCTGCACAATTGAGGACAATATTAATCAGCATCCTGCATTAAGCAAGCTTTACCCCAATGCTGTAAACAGTATGAGAGTTATCACCATTCTTGATAACAACAAAGTTCCGCACTGTGTTTATATAGTTCAGAAAATGGGCTGCGGCGGCAGCATTATTGATAACAACTGTCTGTTCACTCCTGTGGATATAGAAACAGGAAAGATGAAGTATCCTGCTCATTCGGGAGATACAACAAAGGGAATAATTTATACCGAACATCCCGATACTCACGTAAAGCTTGTTGGTTATCAGTTGCCGTTTGTTAAAGAGGCTGTTGATATGTGCCTTAAAGCCGCACTTGTAGTTCCTCAGATAAGATATATCGGCTGGGATGTTGCAATTACTCCTACGGGACCTGCAATTATTGAGGGCAATACTTATTGTGCTCACGATTTCTGGCAGCTTCCACCGCATACACCAGATAAAATCGGTATGCTCCCGACAATTAAGAAGTACGTACCAGATTTTAAATATTAATATTTATGATTATAATAAAACAGGCTTCCGTTTATAACGGGAGCCTGTTTTATAAAACGTCCTCAGTATGCAACTGATGAATTTACGAATGGATTAGCTTGCTAATCAGCAACCGCAACCGCATCCGTTGTTGTCAGAAGCGTTGTTGTTACCGCAGCAGCTGAGAATTACGATAAGAAGAATGATCCAAGTACAGCAGCTATTGTTTCCGAACAAACCGTTATTATTACACATATGCTTTCCTCCTTTCGTTTACATTACATACTATTTTGAATTTCATTTTTTGTTACAACTAATTATAATTTACCATTTCGCATTTACAAAGCTCAAAGAAAAATATTGCATAATATTTACATTTAATATAATTTTATGTAATATATATCTATAAGAATATGCAAATTATGATATATAAATTAAAAGAAAATTGTATTTTTATAAGAATAAAAAACAGTAGTGTATTGGGGAGTAGGTCTATATGGTCGGATTCATAATTGGTTTGTTTGTTGGATGTATCATAGGGATTGTCATAATGGTATTTTGCAGGGCAGCTTCCCATGCGGATAAACCAATTGAAAACAATAAAGATAAAACAAATAGACAATAAAAATTATCATTTAATGTACTTTGTCTTAAACAATAATATTTTTATACACTAATATAAAACGCTTCACATTCCATTATGGTTTGTGAAGCGTTTGGTTTTGTGATTATATTATAATATATGAAGCTAACAGAGTGACCGCCATTGTAATTTTTAGAAATAGTAATACATTAGCAAAACTGATGTAATTATTCTTTGTTGTATATGTTTTGAATAAAAGCAAACATAATTGCGTGAAAGCAATTGTAATTTCAAAGACAAAACAATACGGTCGGGCAACCGCTGTATGAATTATAATCCTATGTATATACTCGACTTAAAATTTATACGTTAAATCTGAACAGAACAACGTCGCCGTCTTTCATAACATACTCTTTGCCCTCGCTGCGGACAAGTCCTTTTTCCTTTGCGGCTGTCATACTGCCGCAAGCAATTAAATCATCATAAGCAATAACTTCGGCTCTGATAAATCCTCTCTCAAAATCAGAGTGGATTTTGCCTGCTGCCTGAGGAGCTTTTGTACCGTTTTTGATCGTCCATGCTCTGACCTCCTGTTTGCCAGCCGTGAGGTAGGAGATAAGTCCGAGCAGAGCATAACATTCCTTAATAAGCCGGTCAAGTCCGCTTTCTTCAAGTCCCATATCAGCGAGGAACATTTCCTTTTCTTCCTTATCCATTTCAACGATTTCTTCTTCAATCTGGGCGCAAATCGGGAGAACGCCTGCGTGTTCTTCTGAGGCAATAGCTTGTACAGCTTTGTATCCTGCGTTATTATCAATTCCGTTTGAAAAATCCTCGTCGCTCATATTGGCCGCGTAAATTACGGGCTTGTTTGTCAGAAGCGCAACTTCGGAAAGCAGCGCTTTTTCATCTTCATCACATTCAACGCTTCTTGCTGGTTTGCCTTCCTCAAGTGCAGAGAGCACACGTTCAAAAAAGTCTAAATCCTTTTGATATTTTTTGTCACCCTTAAGCATTTTCTTTGTCTTGTCAATCCTGCGTTCCATCATCTCGACATCAGACAGAATAAGCTCAAGATTAATTGTTTCAATGTCACGTGCGGGATTTATATTTCCCTCAACGTGGATAATGTCGTCATTTTCAAAACAGCGAACAACGTGAACAATTGCATCACATTCACGAATATTAGATAGAAATTTGTTTCCCAGACCTTCGCCCTTTGACGCTCCCTTTACAAGACCTGCAATGTCAACAAATTCAATTGAAGCAGGAGTATATTTGTCGGGGTCGTACATTTCTGAAAGCTTGTCGAGCCTCTTGTCTGGCACGGCAACAACACCTATGTTAGGCTCAATTGTGCAGAATGGATAGTTTGCACTCTGTGCGCCTGCGTTTGTAATAGCATTAAAAAGCGTGCTTTTTCCTACATTCGGTAAACCTACTATACCTAATTTCATTGATGATTCTCCTCAAATTTATTTACGGCAATGGCTTGCCTTATTTTTATAATATTGTATTATGGTTACATAATTCATTTAGACTATATTATATCACAATTTATTCATTTAAACAACCGAAATAAAATAAGAGCGATACTGTTTTTGTTACAGTTTCGCTCTTGTTTTTTTACTATTGAATTTTAATGCTAATTTCTATTAATGCTTAAAGTATCTTTTTCTGTTGAAGAATACCATTACTCCGCCGGCACAAACCAAAATAATAATTGCAGCAAGAGAACACATGTTATTGCCTGTAGCAATAGTTCCGTTGCCTGAACCGGATGTACCTGAAGAACCATTTGTTACTGTATCGGGGGTTGCTGTATCCGGAGAGGAAACTTGCGAAGATGTAGGCGTTGTCAAATTACCATTGGATGTATCGGTCGGATTTGTAGGTGTTGTGTTATTGCCATTATTATCAGAACCGGCATGTTTAGCCTCAAAAACTGTGGTGTGACCTAAAAGATTTACCTCTGCCTTATAGCCTCCCAAATCTTTAACATTAAAAAGTATTCCCTTGTAAACAAAGACAGGATACCCCTCATTGAAGAATTCATAAATATCAGTTGTTCCGTCTGTAAAGGTGATTTTCAGCTTGGCGCCGTTCATATGATAATATAAGCTGTTTTCTTCGTATTGTTTCCAATACTTGTCTCCATAATTATCAGGTTCACCGTTAACCAGGCACTCAGTTGTAAATACTTTATCGGGGAGTTGGATCATCTCAATGCTTTTTATCCCTGCAACGTTCGGGTCTTGAACTATATTAATTTCATATACAGCAAACTCTATGGAATAATCAGTAACAAATCCACCAGCACCATAAACGATATACTTAAGCTTAACTGTATTTTTACCTAACGGCAGGGAATTGATATTTTGTCCAACATCTTCTCCATCGGATGTATAAAATTGCCCAAAAATGTCTAAATAGTCTGAATATTCACCATCTTCATATATAATATGCTCGGTTGTTCCATCGTTATAATATACATTATATTCAAGTCCCTCAAGTGAAAAATCTTCAGTGCCAATGCCCCTAATATATTCAGTTTTATCCGGGAGTTTAGTAAGTTCAATATGGTCAATAACAACTATATTAATTTCATATTCAGCAATTTCTATGTAATCATAGGTATCATTATAAACGGGATATGTAAGCTTAACTGTATTTTTACCTAACGGCAGGTCTTCGAAATACTCAACCTCTTCTCCATCGGATGTATAAAAGTGCGCCTCAATGTCGTCTGAATATTCACCATTTTCACATATAATATGCTCGGTTCTTCCATCGGCATAATAATTCACATTAAATTCAAGTCCGTCAAGGTCTAAATAATCGACACCCTGAATATAATTAGTCTTATTCGGAAGTTTAATAAGCTCTATATACGCAGTAACTATATTAATTTCATATTCAGCGATCTCTATGTAATCATAGGTATCGGAATTTTTATTATAACGGCAATATTCTAGATTAACTGTATTTTTACCTAACGGCAGGTTATCGAAATATTCAACCTCGTCTCCATCAGATGTATAAAAGTGCGCAACAATGTGTGAATGTTCACCATTTTCACATATAATATGCTCGGTTGTTCCATCGGTATAATATACATTATATTCAAGACCGTCAAGGTTTAAATCATAATCGACATCCTTAATATATTGAGTCTTATCCGGAAGTTTGATAAGCTCTATTGTTGCGGTATCCGGAGTGGAAATTTGTGCAGGTGAAGTTGCATTGACAGCAAAAGGCATTGCAGCAAATGAGCAGACTGCCAGCAATAAAGCTAAAATGATTGAGATTAATTTTGTTGATTTTTTCATTTTTTATCTCCTTTTCTGAATAAAATTAAGAAATAATTGACGTATATTGTCATATTTCATATTTAATATATCACAACCTCAAGTTGTTGTCAATAACTAAAATAAAGTTTTTTATTTAACTACTCTAAGTTGTTAATATTATTATTAGGGTGATTATATGGTGAAAAATCTGAAAAAGTTAAGATTACAATCGGGCATCAGCCAACAAAAGCTTGCTGAAATCATAGGAACAAGCCAGCAATCTATAAATAAATATGAAAATCACAATGTTGAGCCTGACATTAACACTCTTATTGACATAGCAAATTTTTTTAACACCTCTGTTGACTATCTTATAGGAAATACAGACATTAATCATATAATTGAAAAAGTATATCCTTATGATTTGAATGGTGAGGAATCCAAATTAGTTGACGAATACAGAAAACTTACAAAAGATGAGAAACAGAGCATAAACGATGTAATAAAAAATTATAACAAAAACAAAACAACGTAACGCTTTATCAAATCTGCGCAGACAGAAAGAATTTATTTTTATATAGTTAGACAGTAGATAAAAATGCAATGACTTGCCTTATTCTTTATATTATTGTATTATGGTAATAAAGCACAATATATTAAAACAACAGGAAAGGGGATTATTATGTCTGAAAAAGCTGTATCAAAGACGATCAAGGTTGAGGAAGAAAATCTTGCCTGCGCCATGGGAAGCGGAAGCCTGATGGTTCTTGCCACTCCTGCGGTGGTCGCATTAATGGAAAACGCAGCGGCTGAGCTTGCTCAAAGCGAACTCGGCGATGATGAACTTACAACAGTCGGAACAATGATTTCTATTGAACATACAAGCCCTACTCCTTTGGGGGCGGAAATCACTGCAACTGCGGTTCTTACAAAAATTGACGGAAGAATGTTTTATTTTGATGTGAAGGCAGAAGATAAAAAGGGCGAGATAGCCAGAGGCACACATACGAGAGTCAGTGTAAAGGCTGAAAAATTTCAGATGAAAGCAGACGGAAAATTTAATGATTAAATATAAATATGTATTATTTGACCTTGACGGTACTGTAAGCGAAAGTGCAGGAGGAATACGCAAATCGCTTGAACACGCAATAACTTCACTTGGAAAGCCGTTGCCTGATCTTGACGACTATACATTATATATAGGGCCGCCTTTGCTTGATACATTCAGAAATGTGTGTCATTTTAATGAAGAGGACAGTCAAAAGGGACTTGAATTTTACCGAGATTTTTACAACGAAACGGGGAAGTATATAAATAAACTGTATGACGGTATTAAAGAAGTTCTCGAAAAGCTGAAAAGCAGTAACGCAAAGGTTGCGGTATGTTCGTCAAAATACGAAAAATTTGCAGAGGAGATAGTAGAAATCCTCGGAGTATCGAATTATTTTGACGCAGTATGCGGTTCAACATTTGACGGAAGCCGAAAGGATAAAAAGGATTTAATTCCGTATGCGGTAAATTCGCTTGGAGGCGACTTTGAAAAGGAAAAAACAAATACGGTTATGCTTGGCGACACATATTTTGACGCCAGGGGAGCAAGGCTTTGCGGAATTGATTTTGTGGGAGTTGAATACGGATACGGTTCGACAGACAGAATGAAAGAGGAGGGAGCGAAGCTGTTTGCGAAAACTCCTGGGGATATAATTTCATTTATAAGTAACTGACATTAAAACAAAATCTTCGGCATATGAATTTATAACGGAGGTTTTAAAAATGTTTGTATACAACGTAAAAATTTTGCCATCAAAAAAATTACTTGTTTTTTTTGCTGTCGCATCAATTATTGTTTCTGTAGTATGTATTATATGTATGGTATCGGTGCACAGCCAAGTTCCCGATACTGCGACCTGTGACGAAATAGGCATATATTCTCTCAAGGCAGAAACCCAAGAAGAGCAAATCGGATTTCTTCAGGAATTCGGTCTTTCGCCTGTACCTGAAAGCGCAGAGAGCAGAGATATAATAATTCCGTCAGAGTTCAATGCCGTATATGATGAATACAACGAGCTTCAGAAAACAATAGGACTTGATTTGAGCAGATACAAGGGAAAGAGTGCCAAAATGATAACTTATGAGCTGAAAAATTCAAAAGAAAAATACGCCGTAATGCTTATATATAAAAATATGGTGATCGGCGCACATCTTACAAACGGAGAATACGGTCAAAAAAATAAGCCGTTAAAATAAAATGGAAAGACTTGACAAAATACTTGTATCTCAGAATATAGGAAGCCGCAAAGAGGTACAAAAAATAATAAAAAGCGGCCAAGTGTGCGTAAACGGTGAAATTTGCAAAAAAATTGATACAAAAATCGATGAAAATGCTGATAAAATCGCCGTAAACGGACAAGCTATAGAGTATAAAAAGAATATTTATATTATGATGAATAAACCGGCAGGCGTTGTTTCGGCAAGTAACGACAAATATGACAAGACAGTCATTGATTTGCTTCCCGAAGAATACAAACGAAAGGGACTTTTTCCCGCAGGCAGGCTTGACAAGGACACCGAGGGACTATTGATAATTACAGACGACGGAGATTTTGCCCACAAAATGCTGTCGCCGAAGAAGCACGTCGAAAAAAAGTATATAGCAAAGCTTGACAAAGAAATAACGGATGATACTGTTAAGAAATTTGAGGACGGAATTATTTTTTCCGACGGAACTAAATGTATGCCTGCAAAGCTTGAAATCGTACCTGATTCCGACAGAAGGCAGGGAATTGTTACAATTTGCGAGGGAAAATTTCATCAGGTTAAAAAAATGTTTATATGTTGTGGAATAAATGTTGTGCACCTTAAACGAATATCAATCGGTAATTTGTATTTAGACAGCAAATTGCCCATAGGTTGTTGTAAATTGTTGACAAATTTAGATAAAGAGTTAATTTTTATCGGCAATATACACTAAAAACATAGGACGATTTTTATTGCATATCGGTTTTTAATAAAATATTGCTTAAATATTTAGTTAAAATCAGTATAGTAAAAAATTGTTTAAAGTGGTATATTAATAATTGTAGTAAGGCATTATTACTTTATTGGATTACTGGAGGTTTTTTTATGGCAAATGTATCATTGAAACATGTTTACAAAATTTATGACGGCGGAGTTACGGCCGTAACTGACTTTAACCTTGAAATTGCAGACAAGGAATTTATAATTCTTGTTGGACCGTCTGGCTGTGGTAAATCAACAACACTCAGAATGATTGCCGGTCTTGAAGATATTTCTAAAGGCGAGCTCTACATTGGTGACAAGCTTGCAAATGACATAGCACCAAAAGACAGAGATATTGCAATGGTTTTCCAGAACTATGCTCTTTATCCTCATATGACTGTATATGATAATATGGCTTTTGGTCTTAAACTTCGCAAAACTCCAAAGGAAGAAATCAAGCGCAGAGTTGAAGAGGCTGCACGTATTCTCGGAATTGAGCAGTACCTTGACAGAAAGCCAAAGGCTCTTTCTGGCGGACAAAGACAGCGTGTTGCACTTGGACGTGCTATCGTTCGTAATCCTAAGGTATTCCTTCTTGATGAACCGCTTTCAAACCTTGACGCAAAGCTCCGTGCTCAGATGCGTACAGAGATTTCAAAGCTCTATCAGCGTTTAGGCACAACATTTATCTATGTAACGCATGACCAGACAGAGGCTATGACAATGGGTACAAGAATTGTTGTAATGAAGGACGGCTTCATTCAGCAGGTTGATACACCTCAGCACCTCTATGATTTGCCTTGCAATATGTTTGTTGCAGGATTCATCGGTTCACCGCAGATGAACTTTATTAACGCTACTCTTGCTAAGGAAGGTTCAAACTATACACTTAACTTTGATAAGTATAAGGTACCTGTTCCTGCTGACAAAGCAGCAGGCGGCAAGCTTGACAGCTATGTTGGAAAAGAAGTTGTATTCGGAATTCGTCCTGAGAATGTTCATGATGAGCCTGAAGAAATTGCAAAGGCAGCTTGCCTGTTTGATGCAAATGTTGACGTTACCGAGCTTATGGGTGCAGAAATTTACCTGTATGTTAATATCGGAGGTGTTCCGATTACAGCTCGTGTTGAACCTACATCAACAGCAAATCCGGGAGATAACATCAAAATTGCATTTGACCTTTCAAGGATCCACATTTTTGATAAGGATACAGAGCAGACAATTACTAACTGATTTAAAATCCGATATTTTAGCGGCGAGGCAAGGCTTCGCCGCTTTTTAATGCTAAAACGCAGGTAAATTAAGGCAAAAAAATAATTAATAAAATAAAGAAGCAAATAAAATTAGGGAATAACAAACACAGATAAGACACAGATAAAAATAACGCCAAAAAAGTCCGCATAAAAGCGGACTTCTTTGGCGTGTAGAAAAGCTTTGGAAGAAAAAGAAAGTTTCTTCCAAAAACATTTCAATAAGAAAAGATTACCATACTTACCATGATTATATTGTAGCACTATATTTTTTAAATGTCAATATAAAAATATAAAAAAATTTAAAAAATTCCAAAAATTTTTTAAATAAAATAAATAGGGGAAATATAAATAAAAAAATAAGAACCAAAAACCAATGAAGCGAATCATTTTGATTCGCTTCACCGGTGATTTTTATGTATGTATTTCTACAATGTTTCCAAAAAGAAAACACTGTGGAGGACATAGAATTGATAATAAAGACTGATTAGCTGTCTGCATCATCATTATCTTTTTCTTTATCTGAATTTGTTTTATTTTTAATCATTTTTGAACGTTCGCGTCGATATTCTTCGTCAGATTCTCGTCCCGAAGCATAGAACAGCGCCATAAATCCTGTGCCGATAAATACACCGACAAACAATCCGATTATGAACCCTAACATATATATAACACTCCTCGGCCTATTCCTGTTATTTAAAAATCGCATAGGATTTATTGAATTGCGGGTTCATAAAATTCATTGTTTGTCTGCGCATCAGCCGACTCAACTGCGTTCTGAGCATCGCCGCCGTTTTCAGCGTTTTCGGTGTTATCGGGAACAGTAGTTTCTTCTGCGGCTGTAGTTTCCTCTACAGCAGGCTCTACTGCTTTTTGGCTGTTATCAATCGGCTCTGTCGCAGGAACAGTAGCAATAAATGGCTTGCTGTTTACGCTTGAGGACGAGTTATTCTGAATTATGCCCGGAGATTCGGGAGAACCTGGGTCACCAGCGGGGGCGGAGGTTGTGCCAATTTCAACCGAAACAGAAAATGATTTCTGAGCCGTATATTTGCCGGAGGTAACACCGACAGACAGCACAATTATTGAGGTGATAATCAAGCAAAGAATCAAGAGAAAAAGATATTTGCTATTTTTTAATGTTGCAACAAATTTATTCATATTTCCGCCCCCTTAGTCAACTTGGTTTACAAATATTTTAAGGTTATCCTGATTTATCATAGGTCCATTAAAATCAAAAATCGTATTTATAGAATAATCAAATTTACTAGTATCAACATAAATTAGACAAACCTTTTTGTCAGAATCACCTGCATTAAAAGTTATTTTATCATTCCACGCACCATTAAGGTCAGAATGTGAAGGTATCACCATTGAAGCAGGAGCAATCTTAGGTCCATCCGGGAGCGATATATCAGATTTTTCATATGAAGCCAGATTATTAGCTGAATCCTTTACCTTCATATATAAATTAAGTGATTTACACGCATCAATTTTCTTCTGATCTTCTTCAATTACCTGGTAATAATCATCAAGTTCTATATCATAATTTGCTCTTAGTTGCAATTGAACATCACAACTCAATGCGACGTCACTAATATTTCCTTCTGCATCAGCGTTTGAAACTTCAAAAGCACAAACCACAATATCGGTATCATTCAAATTGAAATCACTTTTGTTTATTTCAGAAACATTAAGATTCTTAACATCATAATTAAACGAAGCTACAGACACGTTATTCGCTGTAACGGTAGGAGAAGTCTCAGTAAATTTAGCAAAAGAACCGCTTGTTGACATAAGCATTGCGGCTATGAGCAGATAGCAAAGAGCAAACAAATGTATTGCGCGAATGTGCCTGTGTTTTTTTAAATGCTTAGGGGCGCATTTCACGGCGGCATGTTTCGGCTCTGATTTTTGTTCAGAGGAGAAATAATATATATAATCAGACTCATTTCTCATTCAGAGTCACCTAACCTTTCTTTTAATCAAACTGTTTGGAATAAATATCAGTAAGCCGCCCACAAGCAAAAGCAAAAGAATACATATGGGCGATTTCAGCCACAGCATTACATTGCCGGCGCCCTGCCAAACAGCCTGTACTTTTCCCCTGATCTGCTTCAACAGAATGGGGGAATCCTCAGTATTGTTTGCATCGCCTTTTGTAACGGCAACGCCGTTTTTAACGGACATAAGCCGATGTGTAACGAGAGTGCCGTTTTCTTCCTGATAGGTCACTACATCTCCGGCAGAATAACTGTCCTGTTTTTGGATAATTACCAGTGCTCCCACCGGCAGCTCAGGTTCCATGCTGCCGGAGAGAACAACTGCATTACCCCAACCAAAAATCATAGGAAGCGGTTCTCCAACTGCCTTTGCAACTGCCGTATATCCGAAAACAGCGGCAAAAATTATGCAAAGCACAGCGGCGAACACTGATATTCCCTTGTATATTTTTTTAGCAGTCATTAATTTGGTCATTAATTTCTTCATAACATTGTTTTCTGCGTCTGAACATAAGAGTAAGTACAAGCACAAGTGCGGATACAACTGCCAAAGCCATCCATAATGCCGCTTTGTCGCCGTCGCCTGTCTGTGCTGTGGTTGTATCGGACACATTTCCGCCCTGCGGAGCAGTTGCAGGCTCAATTGTTTCTCCTGTCTTCGGATCAGTTGCAGGCTCATCATCAGACGGTTCAGTCGTTGGCTCAACTGTAGGTCCGACTGTTGGTTCAATTGTAGGTCCGACTGTTGGTTCAATTGTAGGTCCGACTGTCGGTTCAATTGTAGGTCCGACTGTTGGTTCAACTGTAGGTTCAACAGTTGGCTCAGTTGTAGGCTCAACCGTAGGTTCAGTTGTAGGCTCAACAGTTGGTTTAACTGTAGGTTCAACAGTTGGTTCAGTTGTTGGTTCAGTTGTTGGCTCAACCGTTGGCTCAGTTGTAGGTTCAGTTATAGGCTCGCCTGATTGCTCGGCAGTTACGGTTAAATTCATAATATAATGAATATCTTTCTCTGCGGCGGCAATTCCCAGCTTTGTGTCGCGCTCGTCGTCAGCATCACCCTGCCAGCGCCATTCAAGCACATAGTTTGCAGAGGATTCATTTTTCAAGTCAGTGGTAAGATCCGTAAGATCGGCACAGCTTACCCATTCGCTGTCGCTTCCTGAAATATAGCCGCTGTCGCCGCGCAGACGAAACTCCATAGGCACACTGTATTCGTTTTCTTCGCTGAAGCTCATTACACAGCGAAGCGGAAAACGCGCGGTGTTCTGCATAGTAAAGGAATATTCTCCCTGACTGTAGGGAGCTATGATATGTTGATTATCAAAATCAACGTTTGCAAAAATATCAAGCTCAGCAAGCTGGCTCCAGCGTTTTTGTGTACTGTTTTCCCATATAATTAGAGGCTCGTCGCCTGTGTCGGTATCTGCCTTTGCGCCAACGATGAGTGACGCTGACAAAAATATGCTGAAAGCCAGCAAAAGTGCAAGCGATGCCGCCACACGGACAGAGGTTTTATATTGTCTTTGATAGTGTTTTTGCATAGGCCAATTCAACCTTTCCTTTCCTTACTTCAGTTTCTAAAATTAAAATTTATCTTTACTATTTCAGCCAATATTGAAATAATTTGCTTTGTGATGAACAAATTACTTCAATATTGGCTGAATCCTGTTATGGATTCAGCCAAAAAGCCGTTTAACCGCCACAAGTTAAAAGGGTTTATGTTAAGCAATTTTATTAGTCTTTCTGAGTTGCTGTGATTGTTACGTCTAATATAGACTTCTCAGCACTATCATTCGCCGCTGTACCTATAGCAGTATCTCTTGAATCATTGGTGTCTTCACCAGAAGCATCAAAATCCCATTTCCAGAGTAAATTAACAGTCTTAGTTTGACCAGCTTCAAAGTTTGTATCAAAGCCACTAAGTACCGTAGTTAAATCATCACTCCAGCTATCACCATTAGTACTAAACTGCAAAGGTAAATTATTAGATGTATCCTTTTCTAATGTTACTGCAATATTTGCATCAACATCACTGGCATTTTCAATTTCCATAGAACAATCGCCCCATGTGCCGGGAGCAATCATATTAGCTTCTTTAATCTCGTCGTCTGGTTGTCCTGCTCCGAGTAATGATGGATCACTAGTCGCAGTATCGAAAACAGCATCAAATAAATCAATCTTACCACTTAACTTTGTAATATCAGCACCATTTACATTAACTTTCCACTTTGCAATTGTACCATCAGCAGCTAACTTACCTGAATCTGTAGCATACTTAGCCAAAGTTCCGCCGAGTACACAAGTTGTGAGCATTGTAGCGCCCATCAAAATGCCTGCGGCACGTAAAAATGTTTTACTTTTTTCCATGAATAAAAAGTCCTCCTAATTTAATTTTTTCTAAGTATATATGTTATAAATTTCAGCTTTGTGGCAATAGCCGAAAAGAATAACCTGATTTAAAAAGATGCCTCTGTAGATGATGAAGAGTTTGAGACAATATCAACAAAATGATTTGCTTTCCTTTTTCTGCGCGCCGCAATTTTGGGCGGTATATAGAACAAAAGAAACAATATGATCACCGGCAAAATAACACAGCAAATCATTCCAGCGGGCGTTTGTATGAACATCAAAACTCCGCCTAAGCCCTTTATGCTTGTCGCGCACGAGCCGAGTATCTGGCTTGAGTTCACAGGCTGTGCGTCGGGCGTGTTGTTGGCGTCGCCTTGTGTTGTGTAGACAAGCTCGCCGTTTTTATTGGTTTTTGTATCTACAATTCGGTGAGTAACGTATGAATCACCGCTCTTAAAGCAAATTACGTCGCCTTTGTCATAGACGTCGCTTTCGCTTCCGTTATGTATGATTATAAGGTCGTCTACAGAAAAATAGGGCGTCATACTGCCCGATTCCACCACAAGCGGTGTGTAGCCCATAATACTGGGCGGCACGTCGGGATTGATTTCCGAGCTGATAAGCAGGGTTACATTGACTATGAGAAAAGGCAGGATCAAAATGCAAAGTATGATTCCGATGATACCTGTTATTCCGCCGAATCTTTTTTTGTGCGCGTTACTCTGCGCTTCGCTGTTTTCAATTGCTTCCTGCATATAAAATCACCTTTTATTTCAGTTTTCTGCTTACAAGCTTAGTCGGAGTATTGATAATATGCTTTAAAATGTATATAATAAACGCACTGCTTTGTGGTATAATAACCGTACACGCTATTAATATTCAAGCTATTAATATTCAAGCCGCCTTGCGTAGAACGAATACTTCTTAACAACTATTACTACGTTAATGTAATTATAATATATCAATTTTAATTTGTCAAGC
>CANQDR010000016.1 GCA_947593615.1 uncultured Clostridia bacterium | reverse complement strand
AATCGTCAAACAGTAAGTCAAAAAACCGCGAAAGTCCGATTAAATGCGGATTTTCGCGGTGATAATACATAAGTAGCTTACTTGAGGAAAAATTTTAGCGTTTTTTCAGTTTATTTTATACATATAATCTTATTATGTGATATATTGTAACATAGAGTTCTTGTAATGTCAACAAAATATTATAGATATCAAAAAAGCGACATGATATCGCTCACAATTCGAGCAGAAAGGTTCGACAAATTAGAAACCTTTTTGCCCGAGTTTTACCGGCTAATTCCCCATACAGCAAAAAAGACACCGCAGAGAGTTCTGCGGTGTCGTAGTGTGCCGAAAAGTGAAATTCCTTTATATTCTGCGGTTTCTTTGTATGTAGAAAAAGTATCTTTCTCTTGGTAATATGCATAAATGTGCAAGGTTTAAGGGGAACCCCCGGCGAGGGTTCCCCTCCGAAAAACAGTCCCCCGGACTGTTTTTCGCCCCTCCTGCGCTTTCTAAATCAATTAGTTTCGCAGCCTTTCAGGCTGCGACGGGGGCGCCGCCCCTCGTCCCCGCCGCCTTTTGTAAAAGGCGGGCGAAAACTTTTAGCTTTTTTGCTGTTACAAAAAGGTTTATTGTCAGTTTACGGCCGGGCAACTAAGGTTTTTAAATTACCAAACCTTTCTGCACGAGCTGTGAGCGGTGTCACGCCGCTTAATCAAGATATGCCGCACCGATTATTCCTGCGTCATTTCCGAGTGTACATGTGCAAATTACCGTCTGTTTGTCATTATGTTTGGTATAACGCTCACGCTCAATGAATGTGCGCACCGGACCGAGAAGTGTTTCGCCCTCGTTTGAAACACCGCCTCCAATACAGAGAACGTCGGGCTGGAATATATTAATGATATTTACCAGACCGCAGGAAAGATAGCTGATATACTCCTCTACAACAGCCTTTGCGGTCGGGTCACCGTCACGCATAGCGTCAAATGCCGTTCTGCCGTTTACCTTGTTTATATCGCCGTCGCAAAGTTTAAGCATATAGCTGAATTCAAGCTTCTCTGAAAGAATTTTTTGCTTTGTAAGCGCGATAAGTCCCGAAGCAGAAGCATAAGCCTCCCAGCATCCTCGTCTGCCGCAGGCACATTCCTTACCGTCCTTGACAATTACCATATGACCAAGCTCTGCTCCTGCAAAGTTTGAGCCGCTGTAGATTTTGCCGTTTATGATAATTCCGCCGCCTACGCCTGTTCCGAGCGTAATTGCCACGGCATTTTTAGCGCCTTTTGCGCTTCCTGCAAGATATTCGCCGAGAGCCGCCGCATTTGCGTCGTTCTCGATTAACACCTTTGTATTAAGCCTTTCCTCCATCATTTTAACAACTTCCCAGTTGTGGAAGAAAAGGTTTGCGGAATATTCTATTATTCCCGTTTTTGGATTTACAGCTCCGGGAACGCCTATGCCTATGGATTCAACGTCCTCAAGCTTTATCTTTGCTTTATCAATTGCTTTCATGGCAACCTCTGCCATGCTGTCGCATATTTCACTTTCAGGGCGCGGAACGGCTGTTTTGCAGGTCGCTTTTGCTATAATTTTGTATTCATCATCAACAACGCCCGCAACTATATTTGTTCCGCCAAGGTCTATACCGAGTCTGTACATCTGAGCACATCCTTTTTATGTTTATATTATTAAATGTAAAATGAAGATTATTCTTATTAATTACGATTAAATTCAGCTGAAGTTGTATGAATAGTTGGGCGCTTCTTTTGTTATCTGAATGTCATGCGGATGACTTTCACGCAGACCTGCACCTGAAATCTGCACAAATTTTGCCTTTTTGTGAAGCTCTTCAATTGTTGAACAGCCTGTATATCCCATACCTGCGCGTAATCCGCCCATAAGCTGATAAACTGTATCTGAAAGCATTCCCTTGTAAGGAACTCTGCCCTCAACGCCCTCGGGAACAAACTTGTTGTTGCTTGCCTGGAAGTATCTGTCTGCACTGCCTTTGCCCATTGCGCCAAGACTGCCCATTCCGCGGTAAACCTTGAACTGTCTGCCCTGATAGATTTCGTTATCTCCCGGACTTTCCTCACAGCCTGCAACGAGCGAGCCTACCATTACAACGTTTCCGCCTGCGGCAAGAGCCTTTACGATGTCGCCGCTGTACTTGATTCCGCCGTCTGCAATTATGGGGATTCCGTATTTAGAAGCCTCGCACGCAGCGTCGTAAATTGCCGTAATCTGCGGAACGCCTATGCCTGCAACAATACGGGTTGTACAAATTGAACCCGGACCGATACCGACCTTGATTGCGTCTGCACCTGCGTCAATAAGAGCTTTTGCGGCTTCGGCAGTAGCTATGTTTCCTGCAATAAGAGGAAGATTCGGATAAGCCTTTTTAACCTTTGCAACTGAATTTACAACATTTGAGTTGTGACCGTGTGCAGAGTCAAGCACTACAACGTCAACCTGTGACTCAATAAGAGCGGCAACTCTGTCAAGTACATCTGCCGTTGCGCCTATTGCCGCACCGCAGATAAGTCTGCCCTTGTCGTCACGCGCAGAGTTCGGATACTGAACGCTCTTTTCAATGTCTTTGATTGTAATAAGTCCTTTCAGACTGCCGTCCTCGCCCACAATCGGAAGCTTTTCAATTCTGTGCTTACGGAGAATTTCCTGAGCCTCTTTTAAGGTTGTTCCTACAGGTGCAGTAACAAGATTTTCATGCGTCATAACCTCGGAAATAGGCTGTGCAAAATCCTGAGCTGTCATAAAACGAAGGTCGCGGTTTGTAATTATGCCTACGAGCTTGCCGTCGCGGCAAATCGGTACTCCCGAAATTTTGTATTTTCCCATAAGATTATCCGCATCTCTTACGGTGTTTTCGGGTGCGAGAAAAAACGGATTTACAATAACTCCGTTTTCGCTTCTTTTTACTCTGTCAACCTGATCAGCCTGCCGCTCAATCGACATATTTTTGTGAATGATACCTACACCGCCCTCACGAGCAATTGCAATTGCCATCGCGGTTTCGGTGACGGTATCCATTGCCGCAGTCATCAAAGGGGTGTTGAGTTTGATGTTTTTTGTAAGATGCGTCGACACATCTACGTTTTTAGGCTCAACATTTGACTCTCCCGGTATAAGAAGAACATCGTCAAAGGTAAGTCCTCTTTTGCCGAATTTTTCGTTGTAATCAGTATTCAGCATAATCTACCTCCATTTTACAAATTTCTCAAATCATTTAAGGTAATTCCGCAGTCATAACTTAATGTTATTTTGCAGGATTGCCGTAATTATTAACTTTTATTATATCAAATACAGTTCCGATTAGCAATAAAAAATTTACTTTTTTATCAGATTTTATGCATTTATTTTTTGTATATTGACATTGCCGATTCGAAAATATAAAATTATAGAAAAAGCTATGGAGATATTGTTATGAATATTATGAAAAAAAATATATTTAAAGTTTCGCTGATTATTGCTGCGGCAGTTTTATTATTTTCATTTGAAGGCTGTGACAGCGAAAAACCATCGTCTGACAGTTCTTCTCAGACTGCTGCTCAAACGGAAACTTCTGCAAATCAAGCAAGCTCTTCCGTTTCTGAAAAAGAAACCGACATAAAAGCGCTTCATTACTTTGATCCGCAAAGCTCAGACCCGTTTTCGGGCGCATGGCGCATTACTGAGGGCGAGGGTTCAAAGCTTGAGGATTTTGTTTTTCTGTTTGACGGACACGGAGAGGCTTCAATTGTAATTGACACTATGGGTTACTGCGGAAAATATTCTCTGGATAACAGTACGGACAAAAACGGAAATAAAATAAGCACCTTTACGACTCAACTTATGTTCGGTCTTAACGGAACATACACTTATGAGTTTTCAAACGAAAACTCTATGGCTGTCCTCACCAATACCGAAAATCAGACTACATCCACACTTGAGAGGCTGGCAAGCTTTGATTTTATTCCTATTCCCGACCCCGAACCTGAAATTGACGAAAGCATTTTAGGCGCGTGGTACTCCGATGACGGCGAATATTTTTATTTTGACAAAAACGGTATTATGTATCAAAATCAATACGGAACAATGTTCACTTATTTTAAATATTCGGCAAAGGATAATGTAATAACCGCAACATACACTATGCAGAAGGAAATAACCGATACCTACAATTATTCGGTTGACGGCGATACTCTGAAGCTTAATGATTATGAGTACAAGCGAATTCCTGCAAGTGAACTCAAATAAATCAGATGAACATATAATATTAAACGGCTGTCCAAAGCTTAGATAGGACAGCCGTTTTTACTTTGTCTGACAATTATTATTCGGACAATGTTTTCTTATTCTTTTATTAATGTTTGTTATTTGATTTTTCAATTTTATCGAGTGAATTTCGCCGTACTTCCTCCTGAAGCTTCTGCATATACGGCGAAAACTGACATTCCTCAAATCCGTATTTTGGATTTAAGTCATATTCAAGCGGAAGCCATGTTCTTATGTCGGCTTCATTGTGAGAAATTGCGGCTTCAAGCTTGTCAAGCGCTCTAAAGAGCTTTGCTTCTTCTGTTTTCTGCTCTAAAATTTCATCGTATAAAACTCCCAGCTCACTGTTATAAGGCGCAGGCAGGGAATTTACCCAGTCGGTGATGATTTCGCGCTCAATTTTCTCATCATTTTCTGTCTTTATAAACGACGGAATATCTCCTGTAAACGCTTCCCCTATATCGTGAAATATGCACATTAATATTACCCTGTCAATATTCACATTCGGAAATTCATCTTTCATAAAATACGCAAACAGCGACAACCTCCAGCTGTGCTCAGCAACGCTTTCACGTCTGCCGCTTGGTGTCCACGAATGGCGTGTGTTTTCTTTTAATTTTGACGCAACAGCAAGTAGTTTTATCAGTTTCTCGGGTTTCATTATAATCACCTGTCTGTTTATCAGTTATGAGTTTATTTATTACGGTTTTGTTTCTGCTGGAACAGACGCCGCATAGGTTTCGTAATCGGGTACCTTCCATTCTTCTTTGAGTTCGTCCGTTACGGGAAAAACCCTGAGAAGCATAAGGCTGTTTTCACTGTTTGAGTCGTCATTCTGTGTGCTGAGTGAAAATATGCTTCCCTGATACCACAGAGATTCCGCATTTTCAAATGTCGTTCGGTAAAAAATATCCTGCAAAACATCAATGCTGCTGCTTGGAAAACCGCATACAGCCGCAGCCATCACCGCACTTTTTCTTAAAATTATATCGCTGTTGTTTATATTGTTTTCCTGAGCAACAAAATTGTTCATTGTAGTGCCGCAGCCTATATTCACGATTTTTCCCGTTTCCGATTCTACCGTCGCAGTAAAATTGGTATTCTCCTCATTATAATAGTAATATTGAATTTCTATTCCATTTGTATCATGCTTTGTATCGCCGTTTTCTTTCCAGCCGTTCAGAAAGAGAAAATCTGCTCCGCCTGTATCTTCTGTTATTTCATTATATTTTTGCGTAAAGTCTTTGAGTGTTGAAGTATATCTCATTCCGTTTACATTTCCGCTCTTCTCTACGGCACTTGTATTTTTTGCGGGATATATTTCATCTCCCGTTGAAACTCTGTTCGGCTGTTCAACCTCAATTTTGTTTTCGGACTTTGAACATGCTGAAAATAACATTGAAACGCTTAGTAATAAGCATAAAATAATAACGCTTTTTCTCATAATTTCCTCATTTTAAGTATAATTTTGTCAAATTCAATATTATTATTTTAACAGGGCTGTCCTATATAATTATAAGACAGCCCTAAAATTATCTTAATCGGTTATATTACGTGCAGTTCTTAATCATCATTGCTTTGTACGCCGTTATCTTCGTTGCCTTCACTGCTTTCATCATTGGCTTCGCCGATTTCTTCACTTTCTTCGACTTCATTTTCTGCCTCGTGAGGAGCGCGGGCTATTGTAACGACTTTATCCTCTCCGCTGACATTCATTAATGTAACACCCTTTGACGGACGTGAGCAAATTCTTATGGTTTCTGCGGCGATTCTGATTATTATGCCGTCCTGAGAAATGATAATAACATCGTCGTCAAGGTTAACAACCTTGATTGCGGCAACATCGCCGTATTTTTCTACATGGTAGTTTATAAGACCCTTGCCGCCTCTGCTCTGAATACGGTAGTCGTCAGGACTTGAAAGTCTGCCGTAGCCTGTTTCGGAAACAGTCAGCACAAGTCCTCCCTCGCGCACAACGCTCATACCCACAACGCAGTCACCTTCTCTGAGAGCAAGAGCTTTAACTCCTCGAGCCTGTCTGCCCATAGGACGTACATCGGTTTCATTAAAGCGGATTGCAAATCCTTTTTTGGTAGCAACAATAACCTGATTGCTTCCGTCTGTCATTCTTACCCAAGCAAGCTCGTCACCGTCGTTAAGTTCAAGCGCAATAAGTCCGCCCTTACGTGCCGTATTGTATGCGTTAAGCGCAATACGCTTGATAATGCCGTGTCTTGTAACCATAACAAGATACTTATCCTCGTCAAATTCGTGGACTTTTATCATTGAAGTTACCTTTTCATCAGGAGAAATCGGCAGAAGATTTGCAATATTAATACCCTTTGACTGCCTGCTTCCCTCGGGAACTTCATAGCATTTAAGCCTGTAAACTCTGCCCTTATCGGTAAAGAACAGAACGTAATCGTGTGAGTTAATGATGAACATTTCGGAAGCGACGTCCTCTTCGCGCCTTGACATTCCCGAAACTCCCCTGCCGCCTCTGCGCTGGATTTTGTATGTATCAACAGACAGACGCTTGACATATCCGAACTGAGTAAGAGTAAGCACACATTCCTCCTGCGGAATAAGGTCTTCAATATCGACCTCACCGCTTACCGTACAAATTTCGGTACGTCTTTGGTCGGCATATTTATTTCTGATTGCCGTAAGCTCCTCTTTGACAATTTCAAGCTTTCTTGTTTCGCTTTCAAGAATTTCCATATATTCCTTGATTTTAGCATGCAGAGCGGCAATTTCATCTTCTATTTTTGTGCGCTCCATATTTGTGAGCTGTCCGAGCCTCATTTGTACAATAGCCTGAGCCTGAACCTCATCAAGTCCGAAACGCTCCATCAAAGCGTTTCGCGCCTCTGCCAAATCCTTGCTTCTGCGGATAATTGCAATTACCTCGTCAATAAAATCAATTGCAATTTTTAAGCCCTCAAGAATATGCGCTCTGTCCTGTGCCTTTTTTAAATCAAACTCCGTGCGGCGGCGGATAACGTCCTCCTGAAACTCAATATAGCATTTAAGCATTTCCTTAAGGCTAAGAATCTTAGGCTCGCCGTCGACAATTGCAAGCATAATTGCGCCGAATGTAATCTGAAGCTGTGTGAATGAGAAAAGCTGATTCAGCACGATCTGAGGTGAAGCGTCACGCTTTATATCAATTTCAATGTGCATACCCTGACGGTCTGAGTGGTCCTCGATGTTTGAAATACCCTCAATTTTCTTGTCCTTTACAAGGTCTGCAATATGCTCAATAAGTCTTGCTTTGTTTACCTGATACGGAAGTTCCGTAACAATAATCTTAAATCTTCCGTTTTTAGCTTCAATTATTTCTGTTTTTGCACGTACGGTAATTTTTCCCTTGCCTGTCGCATAAGCGGCCCTTATTCCGCTTCTGCCCATAATGATTCCGCCTGTCGGGAAGTCGGGGCCGGGAATACATTCCATAAGCTCGGCAACCTCAGCATTAGGGTTGTCAATAAGCATGCATACGGCGTCTATGGTTTCTCCGAGATTGTGAGGAGGAATATTTGTAGCCATACCTACGGCAATACCGCTTGAACCGTTTACGAGCAGATTCGGAAAACGACTTGGAAGCACAACAGGCTCTTTAAGACGGTCGTCGTAGTTTGGAATAAAATCAACAGTATTCTTGTCAATGTCTGTGAGCATATCCATAGAGATTTTGCTCATTCTTGCTTCCGTATAACGGTAAGCAGCAGGCGGGTCGCCGTCAACTGAACCGAAGTTGCCGTGACCGTCAACAAGCATATATCTCATTGAAAAGTCCTGCGCAAGGCGCACCATTGCATCGTATACAGATGCGTCGCCGTGAGGGTGATAGGCACCCAGCACCGAACCGACAGTATCGGCGCATTTATGGTACGGCTTTGACGGTTCAAGACCTCTTTCGTACATTGTGTAAAGAATACGTCTGTGAACCGGTTTCAGTCCGTCACGCACATCCGGCAGAGCACGGGCAACAATTACGCTCATTGAATAGTCCAGAAAACTCTTGCGCATTTCATTCTGCAAATCGACATCTATTATTCTGTTTTCATTCATCTGTTCGTTATCCATTTTTACAACCTCAATCTTTTAAGCAGGTAAAAACACTCCGCTTTTTCTTTAGCAATATAAATCTGAATTTGCTCGAATTTATTTATTATTCAACTTATTCAGTTTAAGTCAGATGTTTTACACCTGCGTTAATTTTTTCATAAAGCTCGGGCAATCTTTTTCTGATGTTGCAGGGTTTGAGCGTTTTTGAATCTACAAAACCGTGTTCCGTAGTACCGTAGCCAAGCTCTGTTTCCGTTCCGTCTTTTTCAATACGCTTTACAGTATAGGAAAATACAATTCTTGCCGCTGTCATTGTTATACACCATGTGCGGATAATAAGCTCGTCATCATAAAGAGCAGGCAATCCGAAATGACAGGTCAGATTTAAAAGAGGAGTCATAATGCCTGCCTTTTCCATTTCACTATAGCTTGTCCCGAACAATTTTATAAAATCGCTTCTGCCGGCTTCGTACCATATGGGATAGTTTGAATGATGTGCAATTCCCATTTGGTCGGTTTCTGCGTAACGAACCGTTATTTTAGTTCTTGAATGCATTATTAACCACACTCCTATGTTTAATATTGCGTAAAAATATTTGCTGACCTTTTTTAAACATCAAGATTCTGAACATACTTTGCATTCTGTTCAATAAACTCACGTCTTGGCTCAACCTTGTCGCCCATTAGAATGGTAAAGGTTTCGTCTGCCGCCTCGGCGTCGCTTAATTCAACTCGGAGCATAAGTCTTGATTCGGGATTCATTGTTGTTTCCCAAAGCTGTTCGGAATCCATCTCGCCAAGACCCTTGTATCGCTGAATTTCAGTCTTGCCCTCAATCTGAGATAAAATCTGGTCGCGCTCAATATCCGAGTATGCATACTTGTGTTCTTTGTTCTTTGTAATTCTGTAAAGAGGAGGCTGTGCAATATAAACGTGTCCCTGCTCAACAAGCGGACGCATATATCTGAAAAAGAACGTGAGCAAAAGCGTTCTTATATGCGAGCCGTCAACATCGGCATCAGCCATAATGATTACTTTATCATATCTTAATTTTTCTATATCAAACTCGTCGCCGATACCTGTTCCGAGAGCAGTAATTACAGGCATCAGCTTATCATTTCCGTAAACCCTGTCAATTCTTGCCTTTTCAACATTGAGCATTTTGCCCCAGAGAGGCAGAATTGCCTGAATTCTTCGGTCACGTCCGCCCTTTGCAGAACCGCCTGCCGAGTCACCCTCGACTATAAATATCTCGGTTTCGCTGCTGTCCCTTGACTGGCAGTCGGCAAGCTTACCGGGCAACTGTGCGGATTCAAGCGCGGATTTTCTTCTTACGCTTTCCCTTGCCTTTCTTGCGGCTTCTCTCGCTCTTGCCGAAGCAAGCGCCTTTTCAAAGATAGCCTTTGCAACTGCGGGGTTTTCTTCAAGATAAACCATAAGCTTATCTCTTATCAGCTTGTCAACCATTGTTCTGACTTCTGTATTTCCGAGCTTTGCTTTTGTCTGGCCTTCAAACTGCGCTTCTTTCAGCTTTACGCTGATAATTGCCGTAAGACCTTCTCTTACGTCCTCACCGCTTAAATTTTTGTCATTTTCCTTTAGTTTGCCGAATTTGCGCGCATAGTCGTTCATAACATAGGTCAAAGCGCGCTTAAAGCCCTCTTCGTGCGTACCGCCGTCAACTGTGTGAATGTTGTTTGCAAAGGTAAGCAGATTTTCGTTGTAGCTTTCATTGTACTGCATTGCAACTTCAACAGCTATCGTATCCTCGCTGTTTGTTGATGAAAAATATATAACATCGGGGTGGATAACCTCAAGAGAACGCTTCTTGTGAATAAACTCAACAAAGCTCTTTATTCCGCCCTCATAAATGAAGTTATTTTTAATTATGTTGTCCATATCGCGCTCATCACGCAGTTCAATATGAACGCCTGCATTAAGAAATGCCTGTTCTCTCAGACGTCTTTCAAGTACGGCATATTCATAAACAGTAGTTTCCTTAAACACTTCGGGGTCGGCTTTAAACCGCACCTCTGTGCCCTTTACGTCGGATTTTCCTATTTTCTCAAGAGGAGTAATTATCTTTCCTCTCTCGTAACGCTGAAAGTAAACATCTTCGCCGTCGCATACTTTAACTTCAAGCCACTCTGAAAGCGCATTAACAACAGACGCACCTACTCCGTGAAGTCCGCCCGAAACCTTGTATCCGCCGCCGCCGAACTTTCCGCCTGCGTGCAGTACCGTAAATACAACCGTTACGGCAGGAAGTCCTGTTTTACTGTTTACGCCTACGGGAATACCGCGTCCGTTGTCGGTTACTTTTATTATGTTGCCGTCCTCAATTACAACGTCAATTTTTGTACAGAAGCCTGCAAGGGCCTCGTCAATTGAGTTGTCAACAATTTCATAAACAAGGTGGTGAAGTCCTCTCGGACCTGTTGAACCTATGTACATGCCGGGGCGTTTTCTTACGGCTTCAAGTCCTTCAAGAACCTGAATTTCGTCAGCACCGTATTCCTGTTCAACTTTAGTCATTTCAATGTTGCTTTCGTTATTTTGAATATTATCCAAAATGTTTACCTCCGTTTACCGTTAAACCATTCGTTACTTACTCTTTTTTCTCTTCATTTTATCTGAAAAATCATTGCATATTTTAAATTTTATAAAGAACGGAATCAATAGGATCCCTACTGTTATAATTATTATATTCGTTACAAGCAATGCAATAAAATTTATACCTGCCATCATATACAGCTCAAAAACGTTAAAAATTGCAGCAATTAATGCAATTATTATAAATAAAAACAGAATTCTTATTTTTGATATTATGAATATTTTATTGCAGTGATAGCATTTATGATTTTTTTCATACAAGGTTTTTTTAACATCCCCGTATCTGTAAATTGTGTGGCAATGAGGACATACAGGCAATTTTAACATGATCCACCGTTAAAACTTTCTGTTTGCAGAGTATCTGTTTCCGTCGGATTTTTTTTCAGTCTCTTTTAAATCAGGCTCAAGTTCATCATTAATATAATGACGTGTTCTGCTGACATTGCGAGGATTTTCGGAATGTATTTTTTTAAGAGGTGCGTCGGAATAGGAATGATTTTGACTTACGTCTTTAATTATGTGAACATAATTTTCCTCTTGCTCTGTTTTAATTATGTCAGCCGAATTTGATACAAGCTCGTCGCCCTTGAGTTTTTCTCTTGCGGCTGTTCGTTCAGCTCTTATTTTATTAAATACCTCTGTGTTAAGCTGGAATTTTCCGCTGTTTTCAAGTGATGAGCCAAAAGAAGATATATCATTTTCCTCAAGCTCGGATGTCACAAGATTATCGGAATAAGCAATTCCTGCTTTTTTTGCTTCCATTGATTTTTTATATTTTTTAAGAGGTTCATAATATAAAAATTTAGGTGACAGCGCCGCAAAAATAATTAGAGGAACTGCAACAAGCAAAATACCGAGAGGATTGTTTATAAGTCCTGCAAAGATCCAGACTGCCATAATTACAAGCGAAATTACAGCCGCACATGCGAATGCAAGGAAAATTTTACTGTTTATTATAATTTTGCTTTCCTTTCCGCATCTTTCACAAACAAATTCGCCTTTTCTCCTGCTTGCAAATGCGGAAACATATGATATACGTTTTCCGCAGTAGGGACATTTTTTTACTTTCATCATAATACCTTCTTTACAGTAGGGTATCCAAGTTTTTTATATAATAAACCTGTATGCCCGAATTGTGAGCGGTGTCACACTGCCTGACCAAAACCGGATGCAATGTCACGTTGCTGTTATACTATGTCTTTTACTCAATGTCTTTGTTGACAGCTGAGTAATATATACAACAATTCCGCCGTTTTTTTCACATACTACAAACGATTTCGGCAATTCATAAGAAACATTAACAACTCTTTTATTTTTTTCGGCATTTGCAAGAAAATCTCTTGCTTTTTTAGAAACTGTACAGGCGTCCATATCAAACATTCCGATTATGTTCTCGGCTGTAATGACAGTATCCTGTCCGAGATGAAGATACATCAAAAAATTTCTCCGTTCTTCAAATGAAATATTTTACCTTCTCTGAGCTGTTCCTTATTGGATTTTTCGCAGCAGGTTATAAAAACCTGACTGCCTGTAAGCTCATTAAGCAGAAAATCCTGTCTTTTTGAGTCAAGCTCAGATAGCACGTCATCAAGCAAAATAACGGGTTTTTCATTCATTTTTTCTCTGAGTACATCTGCTTCCGCAAGTTTAAGCGACAATACCGCGCTTCTCTGCTGACCCTGTGACGCAAATGATTTTGCGTTTTTGTCATTTATCAAAATTTCAATGTCATCTCTGTGAGGACCGTAATTAGTAACCCCTGTGCGAATGTCATTTTCCCTGTTTTCGCAAAATTTTTTTCTAAGTTTCTTTTCTATTTCTTCCGTGCTGTCGGTATTTTTAATATCTGCGGAAGAAATATATCTTATTTTCAGTTCTTCACTGCTTTTTGAAATTCCGTCGTGATACAAAGCCGCTCGCTCTGACAGCATTTTTACATATTCCATTCTGTTCTTTATAAGCAATGCTCCGTTTTTTATGAGATGTTCGTCCCAGATTGACAAAGTATCTTCAAGCGACGGACGTTTGTAAATATCTTTTAAAAGAGAATTTCTCTGATTTAATACTCTGTTAAAATTTGAAAGAATTACTGCGTTTTTCAGCTTTTCTCTGCAAATTGCGCTGTCAATAAACCTTCTTCGTTCTGACGGGCCTCTCTTTATCAGATTAAGATGTTCGGGAGAAAAAACTACTGCACAGTATTTTTCAATCAGCGACGACGCAGATTTTTTTTCTACGCCGTTTATTTCGACTGATTTTTTATTGCCTGCAAACAGAATTTTTGCCGTCTGTTCTCTCTCCTGCCCGAAAAATCTCATTTCAAGCCGCGCAAAATCTTTATCCCATCTGACAGCTTCATTATCCTTTGACGACCTGAATGAATGTCCTCCGCAGAACATCCACAATGCCTCAAGAAGATTTGTTTTTCCCTGAGCATTGTCGCCGTAAATTATATTTACTCCATCACAGGGCTCTATTATATCATTTTTAAGATTTCTGTAATTTTCAAATTTAAGCGCAATTACTTTCACTTTTAACAATCAATCCCGTAATTATTCAACAATCAGTTTCAAATCATTAAATTCGGCAAAATCACCGCTACGCATTTTTTTGCCTCTCATACTGCAAATTTCGCCGTTTACCTTAACTTCTCCGTTCTGAATGACAATCTTTGCCATTCCTCCCGTACTGACTGCGCCTCCGAGCTTGAGCAGATCCTGTAATTTTATAAAATCACTGTCTATTTTAATTTTTTCAACTCTCATTTGCAAGCCTCATTGGTACTACAATGCTCAAAAAGCTGTCGCCCTTTACGGGTTTTATAATCATAGGCGCAAGAGGACCGTTGAGAATAAGCTTTATTTCGTCGGTATCTGTATTTTTCAGAGCGTCAAGCATATATCTGTTGTTAAATCCGATCTCAACAGGCTCTCCGATAATCGGGACAGATATAACGTCATTTGCTCGTCCTACGGCAGAAGCACAAGAAAGTTTGATTTCATCATCGGAAAAATTACATCTTACAGGACTTTGTACCCTGTCGTTATTGAGAAGCGACATTCTTTCAACAGAATCAATTATGCTTCTTGTATTTATAACAAGCTCTGTTTTCTTATCTTTCGGGACTGTTGAATTATAATCCAGGAATGTTCCTTCAATCAGCCTTGAAATTACACGGTAATTTTTAACCTTAAACGTAATATGCCTCTGTCCTATAATTATTTCAACATTATCCTCATCATCCGTTAAAAGTTTTAAAACTTCAAGCTGAGTTTTTCCCGGCACTACAAATTTATTTTTACTTTCGCTGTCAACATTTTCGCTTCTTATTGCCATTCTGTATCCGTCTACTGCGACAATTTTAAAGATTCCGTCCTCAATATCAAAAAGAGAACCAGTATAAATAGGCTTTGCCGTGTTTTCGCTTACTGCATAAACAGTTTGTCTTATCATTTCACGCAGAATTTTTGAATTAACGGTAATTCCGTCTGTCTGTTCAAAGGACGGTAAATCGGGATACTCAACAGACGACATACCTACGATCTGATAATCTACGTGACCGCAGTTAATGTATGTTACCATTCTTTCATCCGTTTCAATCATAACGATCTCCTCGGGAAGTCTGCGTACAATATCAAGAAAAAGTCTTGCGCTGACAACAATTTCGCCTTCGTTCTGGATAGTGGCGTCAATATCTGTTGTAATTCCGATTTCAAGATTATATCCCGAAATATTAAGCTTGTCGCCGTATGCTTTTATTAAAACACCTTCAAGTGCAGGAATTGAAGCTTTTGAAGAAACTGCTCTTGAAACATTTGACACGGCATTTGCAAGGTCAGTTCTGAAACACGATATTTTCATCTTGAAATCTTCTCCTATCTTTATATTATTATTTTTTCGTAGTCGTAGTAGGTGATGTTAAATTGTTGGAAAATTTTCGTTTAAGGCTTGTCTGCTAAAAAAATCCATTAACAGATTTTTATTTTATTTGTTTATTCATGTTTAATTTAATTTTAACATTTTTTAACTTTCAACATCACATTGAAAATTGTTTATGAATTATTAAAAACTATGTTAATCTTTCAGGTTATGTATTTTAGTCTGAAAAATTAAATATTTATTAAAAAATTATAACTATCTGTCGCGGATATTTTTGATTGTATCCTCAACAAGTTCCTTGACCTTGCGGTCTTTATCCATCATTTTTTGAACTTTCTGTATTGTATAAATAATGGTGGAATAGTGGCGGTTGCCAAATTCTTCTCCTATTGCAACCATAGAAAGAGTTGTAAGCTCTCTGGTAACATAAATTGCAATATGTCTTGCGTTGCTTATATTGGCGCTTCTGTTTTTCTGAGAACGTATTTCTTCTGACGAAACGCCGTAAGTTCTTGCCACCTCGTCAATAATGCGCTCAACGGTAACTTCGGGCGGAACGTCGTTATTTAGAATATCTGAAATAACCTCCTGAGCAGTGGAAATTGAAGGTTTTTCGTTGTTTAAAAGTGACTTTGCCTTCAGTTTCTTTACAGTACCCTCAAGCTGACGGATATTTGCCTTGATTTTTGAAGCTATATATTCGCATACATCATTTGATAAATTAATATCAACAAGTTCTGCCTTTCTTTTAATTATTGCGATCCTTGTTTCAATATCGGGGGGCTGAATATCGGCGATAAGATCCTGCTCAAAACGCGAACGCAGACGGTCGTCAAGAGTTTTGATTTCTTTCGGCGGACGGTCAGATGTAAGTACGATTTGTTTTTTAGCGTCATAAAGAGCGTTGAAGGTGTGGAAAAATTCCTCCTGCGTGCTCTCTTTGCCTCCGATAAACTGAACGTCGTCTACAAGCAAAATATCAGCTTGTCTGTATTTATGTCTGAAATCAGCCATTTTTGCAAGACGCAATGACTCGATAAGCTCGTTTGTAAAGTCGTCTCCTTTTATGTAACAGATGACCTTTGAGGGATCATTCTTTTTAATTTCATTGCCTATTGCGTACAGAAGATGAGTTTTTCCGAGTCCGGAATTTCCGTATAAAAAGAGCGGATTATATGCGTGTGACGGATTTGTCGCAACTGCAAGACAAGCCGCATGAGCAAACTTGTTTGATGAGCCTACGATAAATGTGTCAAATGTATATTCGTAGTTTGTGTCTTTATCTTCTTTTTTCAATTCTTTTATAGGAGAATTCTGCTCTACTTCTTCGGGAATTTTAAGTACAATATTAAAATTATTACCGAAAACAGCTTCAAAAGCCTCATTTAAAAGAGGCAGATAACAGCGTGTAATTGTCTGACGATGAAAATCATTAGGAACAATAAGATATGCCGTATTTTTTTCAAAATCAAGCGACAGAGGTTTAATTCTGCTTATCCAAGTATTATATGCAACATCAACGATTTTTGTTTTGCAGTATGAACAGATTATTTCCCATGTATCCTCAAATGAATCTATCAAATTCTTTCTTCCTCTCATAAAGGTGCGTAAGGATTTGCACCTTGGTTTATTTCCGTAAATTTACCCAAATCGTTAAAAATACCATTCCAATTTATTATAACTTAAATTTATAGAAATTGCAATGTTTTCGGTCAATTTAAAATATTTATATTTTAAATATTTATAGAATATAATAATACTTATATTATATAATGATTGCATACCTGCTGAATAATTAAAAAAATTTTAATCAATTATCATAAGTTAAAAATGTGAATAAATCGAATATTGTTTAGAAATAAAAGTATTGACTTAAAAGAAAAATTAAGATATAATGCTATATTGCAAGGTTATATTTTGAAGGGAGGTTTTCATTTATGTTGAGAACATATCAGCCTAAGAAGCTTCACAGAAAAAAAGAACACGGCTTCAGAAAAAGAATGGCTACATCAAACGGTAAGAAAGTTTTAGCAAGAAGAAGAGCTAAAGGAAGAAAAAGGTTGTCTTATTAAAATAAAGGCCACTTTTAATCGGTGGTCTTTCTTTTTTAGTACGGTCTTGTTTGCTGGGTGGTATTGAATTAATGAGTGAATATATCACTTTGAAGGATAACAGGGATTTTTCCAGACTGTACAAACGGGGAAAATCCTATGTAAGTCCTGTTTTGGTAACATATGTGTTGAAAAATAAATCCGATAACCTGCGTTTTGGAATAACCACAGGCAAAAAAGTCGGCAAGGCTGTAAAACGCACAAGAGCAAGAAGAGTAATCAGAGAGGCTTATTACGAACTTTATCCAGATATAAAGAAAGGTTATGACTTTGTGTTTGTCGCCAGAGGTAAGACTCCATATGTAAAATCGCAGACAATCAGCAAAGCGATGAAAAAGCATTTAAAAACAGCAGGTGTTTTAAAGTAAGTACGAGAAATTAAAATATATTGAAATATTAATTAAATATTTTAATTATCAGTATGTATATTGTATTGTTTTATTTGAAATTTAGCAGTTAAAATGAAAAAAATTCTTCTGGCACTGATTAAATTCTATAAATCCGCTGTATCACCGCATATGCAGAAGCACTGCAAGTATATTCCGACGTGCTCGGAATACGGTCTTGAGGCAATAGAGCGGTTTGGTGCGTTAAAGGGCACGGCACTTACCATATGGCGCATACTGCGCTGTAATCCGTTTTCAAAGGGAGGGTATGATCCCGTACCCGAAAAAAAAGACAGGCAAGAAAACTAAAGTGAGGTTACTATATGCAAATCTTTGGATTTCTCGGAAGCTTACTGGGTTACATTCTCTGGGGTGCTTTCTACGTTATTCAAAATTTCGGACTGTCAATTATTGTATTTACGCTTATAATTAAGATTGTACTGTTTCCTTTTTCGGTTAAACAGCAAAAATCAATGGCAGGCACCGCAAGGCTTTCTAAAAAACAAAAAGAACTTCAGGAAAAGTACGCAAACAACAGGCAGAAATTACAGGAAGAGATGGGCAAGCTCTATGAAAAAGAGGGAGTTAAGCCTATGGGCGGCTGTCTTACTACAATTATTCCTCTTCTGGTAATTCTAGGCATTTTCTATGCGGTGGCTTATCCGCTTACAAATACTCTTCACTTAAACGGTGAAGATGTAAGCAAGGCATTATCCTATGTAAACACAATTCCGGGTTATGCGTCGAGTACAAATCCGACATACCAGGAAATCAGCTTGCTAAAAGTATTTCCGAATATTATGAATACTGAAGCAATTCAGAGTATTTTCAGTTCTTCGGAAATTTCAACCATACAGATGTTTGTTAAAGGCTTTAATAACTTTGGAGTTGATTTACTTGCAATACCAAAGGATTTCGGCTTGTTTTCACCGTACATTTTGTTCCCCGTACTGTGCTTTGCATCTAATGTAGGCGCACAGTTAATTATGACAAGAATAAACGCCAATCAAATGGCTCAACAGCAGGGCTGTATGAAGGTTATGCTCTATGTGCTTCCTCTGTTTTCTGCATACATTGCTTATTCGGTGCCTTCAGCTGTTGCATTCTATTGGATCATATCATCACTGATAAGCCTTGTTCAGTCAATCGTACTCGGCAAACTCTTCAGCGCGGCACAGCTGACTGCAAATTCCGAAGCGCGTCATGTTGCTCTGCTTTTTGAAAATGAGGCTAAAATTCCGTATGTTTATGCTCCTCATGAGCTTACATCGGGAAACGGTTCAAATGCAAAGCAAAAAAAGAAAAAAAAGTAATAATAAAAATTTGGCAAAAACATTATGTTTTTAAACATAGTTTAGTATAAAACAACAGCATAATAAAAAGCTCAATTGTTAATTAGAATTTTAGAATTAAGGTGAATATTTTGATAAAAGAAGCAATCGGCGTCGGAGAAACCGAGATAGAAGCGCTTAACGACGCCAAAAGACAGCTTGGTCTTGAGGAAAATGATGAGGTTGATTTTGAACTTTTACAGCGTGCCGAAAAAAAGAAGTTTGGATTATTCGGCGGTTCTCCTGCAAAAGTTAAAATTACATTAAAAGAAGCTCCCGAAGAAGCAGCTGAGAATTTTCTCAAAAACGTTCTTAATAAAATGGGACTTGAAAGCGTTGTTATTGAAAAAAATTTAATTGAAGGCGGAGTGGAGTTTAATATTTCGGGCGAAGACGTAGGATTCGTAATAGGCAGAAGAGGCGAAACTCTTGACTCCTTGCAGTACCTTACAAGTCTTGTTGCAAATCATACTGAAAATTCATACTTTAAGGTTACCATTGATACAGGCAACTACAGAGAAAAAAGAGAAAAAACTCTTGAAATTCTGGGCAGAAAGCTTGCCTTTAAGGCTGTTAAAACAGGCAGAAAAACAAATCTTGAACCTATGAATCCGTATGAGAGAAGAATTATACATACGGCTGTTCAGAAAGTGAACGGCGCAATTTCGTGGAGCGAGGGTGAAAACGCTAACCGTCATGTTGTTATAGGACCTGACCCTAAAGCAAAAAATGTTCGCAGAGGCGGATATAACAGAGGCAGGGGCGGCAAGCGTCCTTACAATGCAAACCGCAGTTCGTATTCCGCTCCGGTCGATCCCGACAGAAAACCGCTTAATGAGGGCGGCGAAACAGGTCTTTACGGAAGAATAGACAAATAAAACACAGGGCGGTTTATCCGCCCTTTTTATTATATAATATGCTTAAACTGCGAGAGTATTATCTTGATTTTGTATTACAAAATTTGTTACCCTCGAATTAAAAGGTGATTATATGAGCGAAAATACAATAGCTGCGATAAGTACCGCTCAGGGTGAGGGCGGTATCGGCGTTATAAGAATTTCAGGAAAAAATGCGCTTGAAATTGCAGACAGAATTTTTAAAAGTGTAAACAACAGAAAAATTACCGATATGAAGGGATATACAGCTGCATTCGGCAAAATTTGCAGTAACAGCGAAGAAATTGACGAGGCTGTAGCTCTTGTTTTCAGAGCGCCTCACAGCTATACAGGCGAGGATGTTGTTGAACTTTCATGCCACGGCGGAATTTATATTACAAAACAGGTGCTCAGAGCCGTAATCACTGCGGGAGCAGTTCCTGCGCAGGCAGGCGAATTCACAAAAAGGGCATTTCTAAACGGTAAAATTGACCTTACAGAAGCAGAGGCAGTCATAGATATAATAAGTGCAAAAAGCAAAAGCGCCGCCAGAGCTGCCTTGTTTGTTAAAGACGGAGTCCTCAGAAAAAAGATTGATAAGGTAAAGGATGATCTGCTTTCGCTCGCGGCTCATCTTTCCGCCTGGGCGGATTATCCAGAGGAAGATATTGCCGAAGTTACTGACAATATGATTATAGATACCTGCTCAAACGCTTCTCAGGTGCTTAAAAATCTGCTTGATACCTATGACAGCGGACAGGCTGTAAAGCAGGGAATAGATACGGTTATTGCCGGCAGACCCAATGTAGGCAAAAGTACGCTTATGAATTTGCTTTCGGGTTATGAAAAGAGCATTGTTACCGATATTCCGGGAACGACAAGAGATGTTGTTGAGGATACGGTTCTTGTTGGAGATGTTATTTTAAGGCTAAGCGATACCGCAGGATTGAGAGATACGGACGATACGGTTGAAAAAATAGGTGTTGACAGGGCAAAAAAGCGTCTTGAACAGTGCGGACTTCTGCTCGCAGTGTTTGACAACAGCCGCGTGCTCGACAATGATGATAAGGAACTGCTGAAAGCGGCAAAGGATGTGCCTTGTATAGGAGTAATCAATAAGACGGATTTGCCGAAGAAAGCTGATATTGACTATATAAAATCAAAAATAAACAAGATAATATACATTTCTGCCGCAAACGGAGAGGGAAAAGAAGAGCTTGTAAAAGCTGTAGAAGAAATCGCAGGAACGGCAAAGTTAAATCCGAGCGAGGGAATATTATCAAACGAAAGACAAAGACTTGCCGTAAGCAATGCTCTGAATTCAATAACGGAAGCGAAAACAGCGCTTGAGCTTGGAATGACATTCGACGCGGTGACCGTGTCGCTTGAGGACGCGATTTCAGAATTGCTTGAGCTGACAGGAGAGAAAACAAGCGACGAGGTTATTGACAGGGTTTTCCACAATTTCTGCGTTGGAAAATGATACTACTATAATTATTCCGAACTAAAAGGGTGAATAAGTATATGAACTATTTTGCAGGTGAATATGATGTTGCAGTAATAGGCGCGGGACATGCAGGAATAGAAGCCGCGCTTGCTTCTGCCCGTCTTGGTTGTAAAACTGCAATTTTTACTATAAATATGGACGCAGTGGGTAACTGTCCGTGTAATCCATCAATCGGCGGAACTGCAAAGGGACATCTTGTGCGAGAAATTGACGCGCTCGGCGGTGAAATGGGAAAGACCGCTGACGAATGTTTTTTGCAGTCGCGTATGCTCAACAGGGGAAAGGGGCCTGCGGTTCATTCCCTTCGTGCGCAGATTGACAGGCGCAAATATTCCGATACAATGAAACACAAGCTTGAATTGCAGAGCAACCTTGAACTCAGACAGGCTGAAATAACCGATATAAAGCAGATTGACGGAGGTTATGAGCTTATAACAAGAATGCTTGCAGTTTTCAGATGTAAAGCTGTTATCATTGCAACGGGAACTTATCTCGGCGGACGTATTTTTGTAGGCGAGGTTTCCTATGAAAGCGGACCCGACGGAATTTTTCCGGCAGCCGAACTCGGCAAAAGTCTTAAAGATCTCGGTTTGCCGCTTCGCCGTTTCAAGACAGGAACTCCTGCTCGCGTGCTTAAAAGCTCAATTGATTTCTCGGAGCTTGAAGTTCAGAAAGGCGACGAACCGCCTCAGCCGTTTTCTTATGAAACCGAAAGCCTTGGCGAAAACAAGGTTGACTGTCATATAAGCTGGACGAATGACGCAACTAAACAAATTATCCTTGATAATATTCACCGCTCACCTCTGTATGCAGGAAAAATCGAGGGTGTTGGACCTCGCTACTGCCCGAGCTTTGAGGATAAAATTATGCGCTTTAAGGACAAACCGCGCCACCAGCTTTTTATTGAGCCGTGCGGTCTTTCTACAGAAGAAATGTATTTGCAGGGCATGAGCTCGTCGCTTCCCGAGGAGGTTCAGCTTAAATTTTACAGAACAATTAAGGGACTTGAAAACTGCGTTATTATGCGCCCTGCCTATGCAATAGAATATGACTGTGTTGACCCTCTTGCAATGAATGCAACCCTTGAATTTAAGGATTTCCCTAATCTTTACGGTGCAGGGCAGTTTAACGGAAGCTCCGGCTACGAGGAAGCGGCGGCACAGGGACTTGTTGCAGGAATAAACGCCGCGTTGAAAATTCTCGGCAGGGAGCAGGTCGTTTTTACCCGTGCAAATTCATATATCGGTACTCTTATTGATGACCTTGTTACAAAGGGCGCAAACGAGCCGTACAGAATGATGACCTCTCGAAGCGAATACAGGCTTGTTCTCAGACAGGACAATGCAGATGAGCGCTTAACGCCGCTCGGATATGAAATTGGTCTAATTAGTGAACAAAGATATAATAAATTTTTGAAAAAACAGGAGCAGAAAAAGGCTGAGATAAAAAGACTTAAATCCACATTTATTTCTCCTACGGAACAGGTTAATAAAATTCTTGTTTCACGTGAAACATCTGAAATAACTTCGGGAGTAAGGCTCTTTGATTTGCTTAAACGACCTCAGCTTGACTATAAGACCTTAACTGAGATTGATGTAAATCGACCTCAGCTTGACCCAAACATTTTTGAACAGGTGGAAATTGAAATAAAGTACGAGGGATACATACAAAAGCAGTTAAAGCAGGTGGAGCAGATGAGAAAACTCGAAAACAAACATCTGCCAGTTGATTTTGATTACAAAAATATAAACGGATTAAGACTTGAAGCGCAGGAAAAACTAAATAAAATTAAACCTCTTAATATCGGTCAGGCTTCAAGGATATCGGGCGTTTCACCTGCTGATATAAGTGTTTTGCTTATCTGGCTGGCACAAAATCGGAAAAATTAAAAACACTTTTAATTTTCCGTTTACAAACCTCAGCGCGTAAGTTGTTTCTGCATTTTAATGCAATAAATATAAATTTGGAGGATAATAATTCTGTCGGCACAGACATTTTTATTGAAAAGTTATATGGATATAAAAAGTATTCTGAAATCGGTAACGACTGATTTTAAGGTAAAGCTCACGGATTTTCAGCTTTCACAGTTTGAAAAATACTATGAAATGCTTGTGGAATGGAATGAAAAAATTAATCTTACCGCAATTTGTGACCCTGAGGGGGTTGCAATAAAGCATTTTGCCGATAGCCTTGCCTTCTTTAACTATATTGATGTTCCCGAAAATTCAAGTGTAATTGATGTAGGCACCGGTGCGGGATTTCCCGGATTAGTGCTGAAGATTGCACGACCCGACATTAATCTTACATTACTTGACAGCCTCAACAAACGTCTGATTTTTTTGAATAAAGTGCTTTCAAAGCTCGGTCTTTCTGCACAGATTATCCACAGCAGGGCAGAGGACGGAGCAAAAGAAAAGAATTTGCGTGAGAGCTTTGATTTTTCAACCTCTCGTGCAGTTGCACAGCTTAACGTGCTTTCGGAATACTGCCTGCCGTATGTTAAGAATGGCGGAAAATTTATTGCATTAAAAGGTCCAGATGCTGAGAATGAAATCATCAGCGCAGAATCAGCAATAAAAACTCTGGGAGGCAAGGTGTCTGAAACTTTCAGCTTTTCTCTTCCGAAAAACGGCGGAAACCGTTCTATTGTAATGATTGAAAAGATTAAGGTTACTCCTGACAAATATCCGAGAAACTCAGGAAAAATAAAATCTAAACCATTATAAGAAAATTTCGACCGGATTTTTATTATTTTACCAATAAGTGGCAAAACAATTTAAAAAACTTGTACAAGAACTGACAAACACCGCGCACTTAACGTGTTATTATATTATCACAGGGACAACCCCTGATGCTATTGAGGACACGGGGTGACGCGGTTGAATTTTGTGTTGAAAAACGAAAGTAAAATCTCTGACATTCCTATCATTAAAATACGACCGAACAAAGCCCAGCCCCGTAAACAGTTCAATGAAGAGGAGTTAAGCGCACTTTCTCAGTCAATTAAGGAAAACGGTATTCTTCAGCCGCTTACGGTCAGAAAAGTATCGCCGTCCGAATTTGAACTTATTGCAGGAGAACGCCGCCTGCGCGCCTCAGTTTTAGCGGGGTTAAGGAAAGTTCCCTGTATTGTCATTAAGTGCTCTGATAAAGAGTCGGCAATATATGCTCTCCTTGAAAATCTCCAGCGATGCGACCTCGGAATGTTCGAGGAAGCTCGCGGGATTTCCAAACTGATCCGAAGATACGGACTGACTCAGGAGGAAGCCGCCGCAAGGCTCGGAAAATCACAATCTACAATTGCAAACAAGTTAAGGCTTTTACGACTTACATACGAGGAGCAGGAATGGATTGTAAACGCAGGGCTGAGCGAACGGCACGCAAGAGCATTGTTAAGACTGAGTGATGAAAAAATAAGACGCGAAGCCTTGTCTAAAATCATTTCTGAAAATCTTAACACACAGCAGGCTGAAAATTTAATCAGCATATTACTTAATTCATGCCCTAAACCAGAAAAGAAGACGGGCAGCAGCAAAGCGGTGATAAAGGACGTCAGAATATTTGTAAATACGATCAATAAAGCTATTGATACAATGCGTCTTGCGGGAATTGACGCGCAATCAAACAAAACAGACACAGAAGATTTTATCGAATACACAATAAGAATTCCCAAAAACCAAAATTCTGACTCAGACCAATCCGCCTAAAATTACTTTCCAGTTGGATGCGAAAGCATCCGTTCCACTCATACCCATTTCCTTATCTAAACCCCTTGCGAAAAGCCGTGCAGTTATCTGTGCGGCTTTTTGCGTTGACAAGATATGTAATAACGGACAAGTTTGGAAAGATTTTTTGATTATAAAATAAGATAAAATGTTTCACGTGAAACATATGCCGAAAATCTTTAAATATTTTGAAAATTTACTTTAAAATGAGCTTCAAGTATGATATAATTTTTATCAGTGCTCAGTATTTTAGTAAAAGTATTGTAAATACGCCTAAAAAACAAAAACAAGGTGATTTTTTGGCAAAAATAATAGCAATATCAAATCAAAAGGGCGGTGTAGGCAAGACCACAACCGCCGTTAATCTTGCGGCTTGTCTTGGTGCGGCAAACAAAAAAACACTGATTGTTGACGCCGATCCTCAGGGAAACGCCACAAGCGGCGTTGCCATTGATAAGAGCAAGGTACAAAATTCGACATATAACATTCTTGTTGACGGAACAAGGGCAGAGCAATGCGTGCTGACTACTCCGTATGCAAATCTGCATATTCTCCCGTCAAGCCTTGATTTGGCGGCGGCAGAGCTTGAAATAGCAGATAGAAAGCACCGCGAAGCACTTTTAAAAAATGCGCTACTGCCGATTAAGCAGTATTACGACTACATAATAATCGACTGTCCTCCGTCGCTCGGACTTATAACAGCTAACGCGCTGACGGTTGCCGATACCTTTTTGGTTCCCATACAGTGCGAATATTATGCGCTCGAGGGACTTTCTCAGCTTATGAGTACGGTGCGCAGAATTAAAAGGCAGTATAACTACTCCATTGAGCTTGAGGGAGTTCTGCTGACTATGTATGACGGCAGGCTTAATCTTACTCAGCAGGTTGTTGACGAGGTAAAAAAGTTCTTTCCGGGCAAGGTGTTTAAAACGGTCATTCCCAGAGGAGTACGGCTTTCGGAAGCGCCCAGTTTCGGAATGCCAGTAATTTATTATGACAGAACCTGCAAGGGAAGCGCGTCATATACAGAGCTTGCAAAAGAAATAATAGCAAAGGAGCGGCATTAAATGGCTAAAAAACTCGGAGGCCTTGGCAAGGGCCTGAACGCGATATTCATTGAAAATGACAGCGAAGATAATAGCGGAAGCGTGACTTTAAAAATCTCCGAGATTGAGCCTAACAGGGAACAGCCGAGAAAGGAATTTGATGAAAAGGCATTGAGCGAGCTTGCCGAGAGTATTTCAAAACACGGATTGCTCCAGCCATTGCTTGTTCGTCCGCTTACACTCGGCGGTTATCAGATAGTTGCAGGAGAACGCAGATACAGAGCCTGCCGAATGGCGGGAATTACCGAAGTACCCGTAATTATCCGTGAGCTAAGCGATACAGAAACAATGGAAATTGCCCTCATAGAAAACTTGCAGAGGGAGGATCTTACACCGCTTGAAGAGGCACAGGGATACAGAGTGCTGATGGACGAACACGGATTTTCTCAGGAAGAGGTAGCAAAATCTGTCGGCAAGTCACGTCCTGCAATTGCAAATTCGCTCAGGCTTTTAAAGCTTCCCGAAAGCATTTCGGAATATTTAAAGGATGAAAAAATAACAGCAGGTCACGCAAGGGCATTGCTTATGCTTGATGATGAAGCTCTTATGAAAGAACTTGCAGAGGAGATAATAAATAAAGACTTGTCGGTGCGGCAGGTTGAAAAAATCTGCAAGAAAAATCCTAAGCCACAGAAAGAGGACGCGCCCGAAAAGAAACCCTCGTTTTACAGTATGGTTGAGCTTGCTCTTAATGAAAGTTTAGGAAGAAAAATCAAAATTTCTAAAAACAAGGGCAAAGAGGGCGGCGTACTTCAGATTGAATTCTATTCTGACGAAGAGCTTACCGAATTGTCAAACAAACTAAAGTAGCGGCGGCAACGTGAAGTTGCTCACATTTCGTGTAGACAGGTTTGATAAATTTAAAGAACTTAATTTACCGACCGTAAACTGACAATAAACCTTTTTGTAACAGCAAAAAAGCTAAAAGTTTTCGCCCGCCTTTTACAAAAGGCGGCGGGGACGAGGGGCGGCGCCCCCGTCGCAGCCTGAAGGGCTGCGAAACTAATTGATTTAGAAAGCGCAGGAGGGGCGAAAAACAGTCCGGGGACTGCTTTTCGGTGGGGAACCCTCGCCGGGGGTTCCCCTATATGCCTTTCTCTTTTGCGGATATTCAATAAATATATAAAGTTAAAACTCTTAAATAGTAAAAACAGGAGGTATATAAAAATGATAGACATAAAATTTCTCAGAGAAAATCCCGAAGCAGTAAAAGAAAACATAAAAAAGAAGTTTCAGGAGCATAAGCTTGAGCTTGTTGATAAGGTAATAGAGCTTGACGCGCAGAGCCGTGCTGTAAAACAGCAGGCTGATGAGCTGCGTTCAAACAGAAACAAGGTTTCAAAGCAAATAGGAGCACTTATGGCTCAGGGCAAAAAAGAAGAGGGAATGGCTCTTAAAGAAGAGGTAACAAAGCAGGCAGAGCAGCTTGCAGAGCTTGAAGAGAAGGAAGCAAAACTCAGTGCGGAAGTTACCGAAATAATGATGCAGATTCCAAACATTATTGACCCGTCAGTTCCGATAGGAAAGGACGATACTCAGAATGTGGAAATCGAGCGTTTTGGCGAACCCGCAGTACCCGATTTTGAAATTCCTTATCACACCGATATTATGGAAAAGCTCAGCGGAATAGACCTTGACTCGGCAAGAAAGGTTGCAGGAAACGGTTTTTACTATCTTATGGGCGACATTGCAAGACTGCACAGCGCAGTTATTTCGTATGCGCGCGACTTTATGATTGACAGAGGATTTACCTACTGTGTGCCTCCGTTTATGATAAGGAGCAATGTTGTAACAGGAGTTATGAGCTTTGCCGAGATGGACTCAATGATGTATAAAATCGAAGGAGAAGACCTATATCTTATCGGCACAAGCGAACATTCAATGATTGGCAAGTTTATTGATACAATCAACAAAGAAGAAAATTTGCCTTACACTCTGACAAGCTATTCCCCCTGTTTCCGCAAGGAAAAGGGCGCACACGGCATAGAGGAAAGAGGAGTTTACAGAATACATCAGTTTGAAAAGCAGGAAATGATCGTTGTATGCAAACCCGAAGAAAGCAAAATGTGGTTTGATAAACTCTGGCAGAATACTGTAGATCTATTCCGCTCGCTTGATATTCCGGTAAGAACTCTTGAATGCTGCTCGGGCGACCTGGCAGATTTAAAGGTTCGCTCTCTTGACGTTGAGGCATGGTCGCCGCGCCAGAAAAAGTATTTTGAAGTCGGTTCCTGTTCAAACCTCGGAGACGCTCAGGCTCGCAGACTTAAAATCAGAGTTTCAGGAGAGGGCGGCAAGAAATATTTTGCTCATACTCTCAATAATACTGTTGTTGCACCGCCGAGAATGTTAATTGCATTTCTTGAAAACAACCTGAATGAAGACGGCTCTGTCAGAATCCCTGAAGCACTCAGACCGTATATGGGCGGCAAGGATATTATAAAATAATAAATAATAACGGCACGGTTTAATTCAACCGTGCCGTTTTGCAATTATGAAAATTCCTATGGAGCAAGAAAACTGAAATACGGCATGTTGCGTATTACAGCAAAAATAATAAAATATGCAATCAGGGAGTATATGAAAATGTTTTGCCGCCCGGAAAGAATGAAAGTCCCTTTTTTAATGTATTTTACAATTATCTCTGCAAATAAAAACAGCATAAAGGGCATAGCAAAGAAAAACGCTGCATTATATTTTATTGCGCCAATGAAATCAAATTCCAGAAGTGAAATAAACATTCTTTATATTCCGCAGCCGGGACAGGATAACCCTGTTACAAGATGAAATACACAGGGAATTGCAAATCCTGTGTATTTGTGTATGAAATAATATAAAAGACAAGCTGCGATTAATACAATCGCAGCTATAATTATTTTTTTAAGACGTTTTTTCATTATGTAATTAGCGATTTTTTACATTTTGTTAAGTTCATTCTGTGCAAGAGAGTAAACGATAATTGAAAAACCAAATAAGGAAAGAACTAAATATAAGATACTTGAAGTTGTGTCCGCCGGCATATTTCTCTTGGCTTTATCCTCGCTGATTTTTTCACCAAGTTTGTATGCCCAATACAATCCATATATACCGCAGGTAACTAAACTAAGCAGGAAAGCAACTCCGCCGGAAGTTCCGTCCTGTGAATGTCCTGACGCAACATTTGAATCGTTAGTAAGAGTAATAAACCAGTAGATACTATAAATACCTCAAGTAATGAGTGTAAGGACAATGCTTCTGTGTGTCATAAAACAACCTCCGACAAATATATAATTAAATTATATATTATATATGCTGTCAATATCTTTATTATTCTGCATTAATTTACCATTAATCTACAAAATAATATTATTAAGCCTCCGCTGAGTTTTCAACGGAAGCTTATTTGTTTTTGGTTTATTATAATAAATTACTTTTTGTAGTTGATGTGCCAGATGTCCTTAGCATACTCTATGATAGCGCGGTCAGATGAAAACTTGCCTGCGCTTGCAACATTCATAAGGCACTTCTTACCAAATTCCTTACGGTTTGCATAATCAGCGTTAGCCTTGATTTTTGCATCGACATAAAGCGGAAGGTCATACATAAGGAAGTAGTGGTCGGCTTTATGCCATGATGAATCCTTAAGAAGTGAGTCATGAAGCTCTTTAAAGCTGCCTTCGCCGTGAGCACCGTCATCGTCAAAAGTACCGTCGATAAGCGTATCAACAACTCTTTTGATTTCGGGATCAGCGTCGTAAATAGCTTTTGGATTATAACCCTGAGCCTTGAGTCTTTCAATATCATCAACTCTTGCGCCAAAGATATATTCGTTCTCTTCGCCTGCACACTCAGCAATTTCAATGTTTGCACCGTCATAGGTACCGAGTGTAACCGCACCGTTGAGCATAAACTTCATATTGCCTGTACCCGAAGCCTCAAGACCTGCGGTAGAAGTCTGCTCTGAAATATCAGCGGCAACAACGAGCTTTTCAGCATAGGATACGTTATAGTTGGAGATGAAGTAAACCTGCAAAAGATCCTTTGTTTCGGGGTCGTTGTTTACAAGGTCTGCAATTTCGTTAATATATTTGATGATTGCCTTTGCTCTTGCATAACCCGGAGCAGCCTTAGCGCCGAAAATAAATGTTGTAGGAGTCCAGTCCTTAAGCTTCTTGTCCTTCAATCTGTAGTAGATTGTCATAATTGAGAACGCATTAAGAAGCTGTCTTTTGTACTCGTGCAGACGCTTAACCTGAATATCGAAAATAGAATCAGGATTAATGTCAAAGCCGTCCATCTTTTTGATGTACTCAGCGAGCTGGACTTTCTTTTTCTTTTTGATGTTGTTGAATTTGGTAATTGTTCTTGCATCCATGCTGTCTTTAAGCTTGGAAATAAGAGAAAGGTCTGTAAGCCAGTCGTCTGAGCCAACCTTTTCTGTAATAAGAGCAGAAAGCTCGGGGTTGCAAAGACCAAGCCAGCGGCGCTGTGTTATACCGTTTGTCTTATTCTGAAATCTCTCGGGATATACCTGATACCACTCTTTAAGAACGTCGTCTTTGAGAATTTCTGTATGGAGCTGGGCAACGCCGTTTACATAAGTAGCGGCATATGTTGCAAGTCTTGCCATATGAACTACGTTGCCGTCGATAATGCGCATCTTAGCTTTCATTTCCTCGCTTGCGCCCTTAGCAGTGAGCTCTTCCTGGCACTTGTTTGCAATAAGGCAGATAATGTGGTAAATCTCCGGAATAACCTGAGTCATAAGATCAGCAGGCCATTTTTCAAGAGCTTCTCCCAATACGGTGTGGTTTGTATATGAGCAGGTTTTTCTTGCAATTTCAAATGCTTCATCAAAGCTCATACCCTCAGCCATAAGAAGTCTTACAAGCTCAGGAACGCAGGATACGGGGTGAGTATCGTTAAGCTGAATAGCATTTTCTTTTGCAAAGAAGCTGAAATCATTGCCGTGCTTTGCTTTGTAGCGGCGCATAATGTCCTGAAGTGAAGCAGAACAGAAGAAATACTGCTGCTTTAATCTTAATACCTTGCCCTCGTACTTGTTGTCGTTAGGATAAAGAACCTTTGAAATATTTTCTGCGTCGTTCTTTTCCTTAACAGCCTTGTCATATTCTGTATTGTTAAATGCGTCGAAGTCAAAATCATTTACTGCCTCAGCCTGCCAAAGACGGAGAGTGTTGATGTTGTCTGTCTTGCAGCCGATAACAGCCATATCATAAGGAACTGCCTTAACAGTCTGGTCTTTAAATGAAACCGTAACAGCCTCGTCCTCAACGCGCAGACACCACGGATCGTCAAACTTTTGCCAGTTGTCGGCTTCCTCTACCTGATATCCGTCTTTAATGAGCTGCTTGAAAAGACCGTATTTATAGCGGATTCCGTAGCCGTCAAGCGGGACCTCCTGTGTAGCGGCACTGTCAAGATAACATGCAGCCAGTCTTCCGAGTCCGCCGTTGCCCAGAGCAGCGTCGTCAATATCTTCAAATACATTGATATCAATGCCCTTTTTCTTGAGCATCTTTTTAACGTCCTCAAGAATACCCAGGCAGTAAAGATTGTTGTACATCATTCTGCCCATAAGGAACTCGGCTGAGAAGTAATAAGCTCTGCGCTCGCTGTTATGTTTTTTCTTACTTTTAGCCCAGTTGTCTGCAATTTCGCCCATAACCGCTTTTCCGAGAGAAAGATGAAGCTCGGAAGCAGTAAGCTCTTCAACCTTTTTGCAGTACATAGACTGTGCCGTGAGTTCAAGCTTTTCCAAAATATTACCCATTGTTTTTATTCCTCCAGTCGTCCGCTGTTTTCAGACATAGATTTTAATTTATCTGCAAGCTCTTCTGTGAGAGCGTCGCTTTCAAGCCGCCATACCCAGTTTCCGCCGAGAGTTGACGGAATATTCATTCTTGCTTCTTTTCCTAAACCGAGAATATCCTGCAATGGCACGATTGCCATATCTGCCTTGCTTTCATAAGCAGTGCGTATAAGTCCCCAGTTAAAGGGCTCGTCCTCGGCCATTTCGCAGTAACTTCTTGCGAAGTTTATATCGTCGGGATTTGCAGTTTCAAGCCATCCCATAACGGTGTCGTTATCGTGAGTACCTGTATATACAACACAGTTTTCCGTGTAATTGTGGGGAAGATAATCGTTTTCTTCGCCGCTGTCAAAAGCAAATTCAAGAACCTTCATTCCCGGATAGCCCGTCTGCTCCATAAGCTCAGTTACATCGGGAGTAAGCGTCCCCAAGTCTTCGGCAACAATATCAATTTTGCCCAGAGCTTCTTCCATCATTTCAAAAAATTTAATGCGCGGGCCTTCAATCCATTCACCGTTGATTGCATTTTCGGCAGGATAAGGAATTGAATAATAGCTTGCAAAAGCTCTGAAATGGTCAATACGGGTTATGTCATAAAGCTTTGAAGCCGCCTTAATGCGCTCAAACCACCAATCGTAATCTGTCTGCTCAAGGTAATCCCAATCATAAAGAGGATTTCCCCACAGCTGTCCCGTTGCCGAAAAATAATCGGGCGGACAGCCTGCAACGGCTATCGGATCACCGTCATCATAAAGCTGAAAAAGTTCGGGATTAGCCCATGTGTCTGCGCTGTCCATTGCAACATAAATAGGCATATCGCCGAGAATTTTAATTCCCAGTCCGTTTACATAAGCTCGGAATGACTCCCACTGCTCATAAAACTTGAACTGTACAAATTTCCAGAAATCCACATCGTCTTTCAGTTTGCGTTCATAACGCTTTACGGCTTTTTCATCGTGCATTCTGATTTCTTCGTCGGGCCATTCTGTCCAAGAAACCATATCAAAGCTTTTTTTCACAGCCATATACAGCGCATAGTTTTTTAGCCATTTGCTGTTTTTGCGCTTAAAAGACGTAAAAGCTTTCTGGTCGCATTTTTTGAAGTTATTATACGCAATTTTTAAAACTTCAAATCTGCTGTTGTAAATTTTTTCATAGTCAACCTCGGTGTCGTTGCTGCCCCAGTCAAAGCTCTCAATCTGCTTTTTTGTAACAAGACCCTCATCGCGGAGAGTGTCAAGGTCAATCAGATAGGGATTGCCTGCGTAGGTTGAGAAAGACTGATACGGCGAATCGCCGTAGCTTGTAGGGCCAACGGGAAGAATCTGCCAGATTGTCTGGCCGGACTTTTTCAGAAAATCTGCAAATTTTCGAGCTTCTTTGCCGATGGTGCCTATTCCGTAGGGGGATGGAAGCGAAGTAATCGATAGAAGAATACCTGCGCTTCTGGCCATAAAAATCAACTCCATTCTGACGGATATTTAATTTTCAAAATCTATGGGTCTTGTGTGCAAAACACCAAACATTCCCATAGTAACAAAGTAATTTTATCACAGAAACATTTTTTTTACAAGATTTTTTTTAAACATTTACATTTGCTCGTGTATTATACTCAAAATTGTAAACAAAACCGCGTCGGAAGTTAGTTTTCTTATATAATTTCTTGAGTTGGTTCTGTTTACTCCGCCTAAATTGAGCTTTATTGAATAAGCTTTATTTTCTGTACATACGCCCACATATACAAGTCCTACGGGTTTTTCGGGAGTTCCGCCCAAGGGACCGGCAATTCCCGTTGTGCTTATTCCAATGTCTGCGCCCGACAGCTTTTTAACTCCTTCAGCCATCTGAATGGCAGTTTCTGCTGATACCGCTCCGAGCACCGCCAAGGTTTCTTTGCTTACACCCAGCACCTTGTGTTTTATTTCATTTGAATATGAGCATATGCCGCAGTCAAACACTCCGCTTGCACCGCTCACCCGTGTAATTCTTTCGCTGACAAGTCCTCCCGTACAGCTTTCAGCGGTGGCGATTTTAAGCTTTTTGCCAATGAGCTTTTCTACAACGACCTCCTGAAGCGTATCGGCGTTAAGGTTATTTTTTCGCAGAAGCTGTATAATATCGATATCGGTCAAAGTGATCATAAGTATCATCTCCAAGTGAATGAAATAACGGTTTAATACGCAAACTGAATTCAGCACCGCGTATTCGGCGGAAAACTGCTTTTAATATATTCTAACACCTGCGGTTATTTATTGCAATTACTTTTAATTTTTGGTATTATTATAAATAAATATTCAGTATTCACACAAATCAGTTTAAGAGGATTTTTATGGCTTGGTTTTTTATTAATCATAACATCAGCAGCGACCAATATGTAATTTTAGGCGAAGATGCAAAGCACATATCAAAGGTTCTGAGAATGAAAAAGGGCGAACAGCTTACTCTTGTAACCCCCGACCGCATTGAATGTACCTGTGAAGTTTTCAGCATAAACGGCGACAGTGTAACGGTTGACGTGATCTCAAAAAAGCCCTGTGACAACGAGCCGAATGTGTATGTCACGCTCTATCAGGCATTGCCAAAAGGCGATAAGATGGATTATATAATCCAGAAATGCGTTGAGCTTGGCATAAGCAGAATTGTTCCGATGATTTCTTCCAGATGCGTTTCGCGTCCCGATGCAAAAGCGCTTGTAAAAAAGCGAGAGCGCTGGCAGAAGATAGCGTTGCAGGCGGCAATGCAGAGCAGGCGCGCGATCGTTCCCGAAGTATGCGATTGTGTCAGCTTTGATAGCGCAGCGGAATTGACAAAGCAGAATGACAAAACAATAATTTTTTATGAAATGGGCGGAGAGTCTGTCAGAAATATTCTCACCGATACCGAAACGAAAAGTATAGGAATGTTCATAGGCAGTGAGGGCGGCTTTGAGCAGAGCGAGGTTGATTTAGTTGTAGGCAGCGGAGGCGTTGCCGCTACGCTCGGAAAACGAATTTTAAGAGCAGAAACCGCACCGCTCGCCGCATTGTCGGTAATTATGCATCAGACAAATAATTTTTAGCTGATAAAATTACACCATAATAAGGAGAATTAAAATGATAGGAATTATATGCGCAATGCAGATTGAGGCGGACGGAATAATCGCGCTGTCAAAAAACACAGAAACAAAAACCTATGCAGGAATGAAATTCACCACAGGCACGCTTCACGGCAAAGAAATAGTCATTGTAGTCTGCGGCGTAGGAAAGGTAAACGCCGCAATGTGTACATATGCGCTAATAGAAAAATACAACCCCGACGTTGTTATAAACAGCGGAGTTGCAGGAGCGCTGTCGCCGATTGTCAGCGTCGGAGATATTGTAGTAGCGACAAAATCCGTTGAGCACGATATGAACACCTGCGCGCTCGGCGACAAGCAGGGCGAGGTTTCTTTTCCTGACGGAAAGGTGATGTATTTTGAGTGCGACAAAGCGGTTTCAGCTTTGCTTTCAGCGGTATGCAAAAAAATTCCCGACACAAAAACAGCGCAGGGAATTGTAGCAAGCGGAGATATTTTTGTTTCGGAGCGCAAAAGCAGACTTCGTTTAAACGACAGGTTCGGAGCTATCGCCTGTGAAATGGAGGGCGCTGCCGTCGGCCACGTATGCTATTGCTGTAAAATTCCCTACGGAATTATCCGAGCAATATCCGACGACCTGAGCGAAAACGAGGGTATGGATTTTGTCAAATTCTGTAGTCTTGCCAGCAAAAAGACCGTTCAAGCCATAAACGGGTTTGTTGAGAGGTACTGATTTTACAAATCACGCCAAAAAGCAAGAAACTATTTGCGTTTCGCTATTGACAAGAGTATTTTAATTAAGTAAAATAAAAGGTAGTTTAATATCTATAAATACAAAAAGATGTACATACTCCGTCTCTTTCACGGGAGGCGGAGTTTTTTAGTTAAAAGCAGATGATTTTATTCTGTTTCAATCTATACTGTATAATAACATAATTTATAATATGTATAATGTTCCCAAGAATAAAAAGGAGAGGTATTTATGCAGCTTACCGGTGCAGAAATAATTTGTGAATGTTTAATTGAGCAGGGAGTCGACACCGTGTTCGGCTATCCGGGCGGAGCAGCGCTCAATACATATGACGCACTCTACAAGTACAGCGACAAAATCAAGCACATTCTTACAGCGCACGAACAGGGAGCTTCGCACGCCGCAGACGGCTATGCGCGCTCAACGGGCAGAACAGGAGTTGTTATGACTACCTCAGGTCCGGGTGCGACAAATATTGTAACAGGACTTGCAACGGCAAATATCGACAGTATTCCCGTAGTTGCGATCACAGGCAATGTAACCACCGACCAGCTTGGACGCGACAGCTTTCAGGAGGTAGATATAGTAGACATTGTTAAGCCTGTAACAAAGGCGAGCTTTCTTGTAGAAAAGGTTGAGGATCTCGCACCCACAATCCGCAAGGCGTTTGCGCTTGCAAGACAGGGCAGAAAAGGCCCTGTGCTTGTAGACGTTCCAAAGGATGTTACTGCAAACAAAACCGAGTTTACTCCTGCTGAGCCTGCAAAGCCTGAAATTTTTGAAATAAAAAATCCCGAAAGCATAAGAGTAGTTCAGGACTTAATCAGAAACGCAAAGCGCCCCATGATTTACGCAGGAGGCGGAATTCTCAGCGCCAACGCAGGCGACGAATTCAAAACCTTTGCCGAGCTTATCGACGCTCCCGTATGCTGTTCGCTCATGGGTCTGGGCTGTATTCCCGCAAGTCATCCGCTATGTGTGGGAAACATAGGAATGCACGGCGGCTATGAGACAGGAATGGCAACTGCCGAGTGCGACCTGATGATTGCGTGCGGAGCAAGATTTTCCGACCGAGTTGCAGGCGACCGCGAAAAATTCGGCGAGCAGGCAAAAATAGTACAGCTTGAAATCGACGAAAAAGAAATCAATAAGAACGTCCGCGTTGATGAATACGTTCTGGGCGACATAAAGGATATATTAATTGCTCTTACGGTGGGACTTGAACAGCAGAGCCATTCAAAGTGGCTCTCGCAGATTGAAGAGTGGAAACACCATTTTGACAGTCAAAAACTTCCCGAAAGCGAATATCCGCTTCCGCAGGAGATTTTGCAGGCGGTCAACGAAATCAAGGCAGACGACGACATCATAGCAACCGACGTAGGACAGCATCAGATGTGGGTGGCTCAGTACAGCAAAATTGAAAAAAGCAAGACCTTGCTCACATCCGGCGGAATGGGCACAATGGGCTTTGGAATGGGTGCGTCAATCGGCGCGCAGGTTTCACACCCCGACAAGCGAGTGTTCCTTATTACGGGCGACGGAAGCTTTCATATGAATTTAAACGAGCTTGTCACATTAAAGTCGTATGACCTGCCCGTAATAGTGCTTGTTATGAACAATCAGGTTCTCGGAATGGTAAGACAATGGCAGAAGTTGTTTTACGAAAGCCGTTTTTCACAGACCGACCCTCATCGTGCAACCGACTTTGTAGCACTGGCAAATGCATTTGGAATTGACGGTATGCGAATCAATACAAAGGCAGACATCAAGTCTGTTTTACAGAAAGCGGTCGAGCTTAAAAAGCCTGTTGTTATCGACTGCCGAATCAGTCCCGACGAGAATGTATTGCCTATGATTCCTCCGGGAAAAACGGTCAATGAAATCGTAATAGAAATGTAATCACAAGATACTGTTTTCAGAAATTCAATATAAACAGATCAACGGGTGTACTTTTGTACACCCGTTTTTTTGTAATATCATGCCGCAATTGCATAGTAATATGCAATTTTTAAGTTTTAATAAGTATAAGTGAAAGAGGTTGACACAGCAGTGCGGTAGTTGAATAAAGACAGCAAATCGGAAAACAGCGGAGAAGCAAAATCAACAGCGAGATAAACATAAGAAATTATTTATAAAAAGAGCAGAGCGATAGTTTTAACTATCGCTCCGCTCCCAAAATGCCTGAAATTGTTTGCCTTTAAATAAAGGAGGTTTCGAATTTCACTTATATTATATCCCCAAAAATTTGGCTTGTCAACACTTTTTTGGAAAAAATTTTAAAAAATATTATATTTTTTTGATATAAAACTAAATTATGACATAATTCGCAAAAAGGATTTAAGGATATTAAGCGGAATTAATTAAAAAATACTGAATTATGAAGAAATAGTTTATTAAAAAAGCGATAGTTTTAAATAAAAAAACCATCGCAAAAAGCCCTAAGTACGATACTTGTACATTGGAGTATTATTCAATTCCAGAGTTATAATAGCATAAATTTTTTAATTTGTCAACATAATTTTGAAAAAATTTATCAAAAAAGTGAACTTTTTTAACTTTTTTGATTTATTTTTACTTTTTTAAATGTTATTTTTGGTCAAGGCGTGGTCAAATTGTTGTGTTTTATAAATAGGAGATGATTATTATCAGAACACAAAGAAATATTTACAAGAGAAAAGACGGTCGCTGGGAGGGCAGGTATTTTAAAGGATACGGTGCCGACGGCAAAAGAAAGTATAATTCGATATATGGCAAAACATATACCGAGGTGAAAAACAGACTTGAAGAAATAAAATCGGGTATTATAAGCAATCCGAAATTTTATACAAATCATCTTAAAGTTAAATTAAGAGATGTTTGTTATGAATGGCTTGAAATAATTAAAATTAATGTTAAAGAATCAACCTATTCTATGTATGTATATATTGTTGAAAAATACATTCTTCCCTGTATTGGAAACATCAAATTATATGAAATAGATAATAACTATACAGATGTGTTAAAAAAGAGATACAGTCATTTTGCACCTAAAACTATAAGAGACATTTATTCAGTATTTAAACTGATAATTGAATTTGCAAATGAAAAATACAATACAAATATACAATTAAAAAGATGTAATTTAAAGAATAAAAACATCAAAAAAATAAGAGTATTGTCAGTTTGTGAACAAAATAAGCTTGAAGGATATTTAAACAAAGAAACAGACTTGCCCAAACTGGGAATACTGCTTTGTTTGAATACGGGACTGCGAGTTGGTGAAATATGCGCATTAAAATGGGAAGATATAAATTTTGAAGAAAAAACCCTGAGAGTGAACAAAACAATGCTGAGAATAAATAACACAGATAAAAACAGTTTGACAAAAAGTAAACTAATAATCAGCACACCCAAAACAGAAAATTCAGAAAGAATAATACCGTTGTCAGATAAGATGATTAATTTGTTAGAAAAACATAAATCGAGCGGATATTTTTTAACAGGTAATTATAAATGCATTGAGCCAAGGAGATACAGAGTAAGATTAGAAAAATATCTGGAAGAAGCAGGAATAGAACATATAAACTTTCACGCATTAAGACACACATTTGCAACAAGAGCAATAGAAAGCGGATTTGACGTAAAAAGTTTGAGCGAAATATTGGGACACACAGATATACAGATAACACTACAAAGATATGTACACAGCAGTATGGAACAAAAGCGAAAACAAATGGAAAAATTAAATTAATTATCGTATCAAAAATCGTCAAACAGAAAGTCAAAAAACCGCGAAAGCCCGATTAAATGCGGATTTTCGCGGTGATAAAGCAGAAGTATCTTACTTGAGGAAAAATTTTAGCGATTTTTCAGTTTATTTTATACATATAATTTTATTATGTGATATATTGTAACATAGAGTTCTTGTAATGTCAACAAAATATTATAGATATCAAAAAAGCGACATGATGTCGCTCACAATTCGGGAAGAAAGGTTCGACAAATTAGAAACCTTTCTGCCCAAGTTTTACCGAGTAATTTCCCATACAGCAAAAAAGACACCGCAGAGAATTCTGCGGTGTCTTAGTGTATGGTTTTAACATTCCTTACATATTAAATTAATTCAAAGTTTCTTCAACAGACTCTTTAAGCCTTGAAAGACCCTCAACAAGCAATTCATCTTCAATTACAAGCGGAGGCATAATTTTCACAACAGAGCCTTCTCTGCCTGCACATTCGCAGATAAGATTTTTCTCAAAGCACTTTTCAATAACCTTCTCGGAAAGCGACGAATCAATCGCCGCAAAGTCAATTCCCCAGATAAGACCGATACCTCTCAACTCAAGTCTTGAGTCAAGCGGTAAAATCTTGTTTGTGATGAAATCCTTTACGATCTCACCCTTGCGTTTTGTTTCTGCCTCAACATTATTTTCAATCAAATATTCAATTGCTGCTTTGCCTGCAACAAACGAAAGCTGATTTCCTCTGAATGTTCCGTTGTGCTCACCCGGCTTCCAGTCGTCAAGCTCCTCGGTATGCAAAACAATTGCAAGCGGCATTCCGATACCTCCGATCGACTTTGACATAACAACAATGTCGGGAACGATTCCTGCGCGCTCAAATGAGAAGAATGTGCCGCTGCGGCAGCATCCTACCTGAACCTCGTCCACAATCATAAGAATATCGTTCTTTGTGCAGAATTCTCTTACATCACGCAAAAACTGATTTTCAAATACTCTGATTCCGCCCTCAGCCTGAATCGTTTCCATAATTACCGCCGCAGGCTTTTCAACACCCGAATGGTCGTCGTCAATAAGCGTCTGCATATATTTTATGACGTCAAGACCCTCAAACATATACGGAGCGGGAATGTGCGTGCAGTCAACAAAGGTTGCTCCTGCCGCATTGCGCGCATACATTTCTGATGTGAGCGACAATGCGCCGAGCGTCATTCCGTGAAAACAGCCCATAAACGAGAAAATATTTCTGCGCTTGGTTGTTTTTCTTGCAAGCTTGACTGCCGCCTCAATAGCATTTGTGCCTGTAGGTCCTGTAAACTGAATTTTATATTTATATCCTCGGGGCTCAATAATTTTTCTTTCAAGAGTGTCAATAAACTCACACTTCGGAACAGTGTACATATCAAGAGCATGAATAATACCGTCTGTTGCAAGATAGTCAATCATCTTGCCTTTAATATAGTCGTTATTATGACCGTAGTTTACAGCACCTGCTCCGCAGAAAAAATCAATATACTTTTCGCCGTTTTCATCAGTCATTACAGCTCCTTTTGCATCAGTAAAAATCCTTGGGAAATGTCTGCAATATGAACGTACGGACGATTCGTATTTTTCAAATGTGTTTTTTGCCATAACTATTATACCCTCTCATATTCTGTAATTTTAATATATCCGCCAATCGGCCCCTGCATAATATTTTCAATCTGTTCCGGCTCATCGGGAAGTAAAATCAAAAGCTGATTTTTGGCTCTGATAATATACCCGTTGTCACCTGATTCATTTCTGAGCTTTTTGTACTCGTCAACATTGGTGTCTGCCAATGCAGATGAAAATATTTTTGCTGTTTCTCTGTAATCGTCAAACCTAAGACCTCCGATTACAAATACGACATCACATTGTTTAAACGCTTCAGAAACTGAATTTACAAGCCCGACTGAATCTGTTGCAAATGAAATCTCAGTAAAATTAAGGTCAAGCTCCGAAAAACTTTTTCTAAGAGCGTGCTCACAAAAAGATGTTTTCCTTGCGGCGTAGAAAACAAGCCGACAATCCACTGTTATCTGCCTCCCTGCTGCTACTGTGCATACTGCGGCTTTAATACTGCTTCAAAGTTTGGCGCAATTGTCATATCACGCGTTACATTTCCAAAATCAAGCTGCCAGCCTTTGAATACATAATCATAATACTCATCACTCGGTTTAGTCGGATTTGCAGGAGCTTTCGCCGCCTTTCCGTACTCAACCCTTTGAGTGTCTATAACCGAGTTGTCGTAATTTATAAATTTAACGGTAAGATAAACCTTCTCCTGAGCAGTTGCCTGCTGTGTTCCCTGCCCATTCGTTTTTTTGTTGTTTTTAGTTTCAGCAGTGGTAGTAGGTTCAACAACCTTTTGGTTCTTAAAGTCATAATCGCCGTTATACCAGTCTATCTGCCCCTTATCATAAGCAGTACAAAAATCTGTAACAGTCGGACGACTTCCGCCATATGCCGAATAGTAAACATCGGGCCATACGGCATTCTTGTTAAGAGATGCCTTTGAAACATCCACCTTTTTAGACTCGCCTACTCTTACCTTTCTGGCAACAACAACCGTTCTGAAATTCGTAAATTCATATGAACAGGTTGAAAGCGTGATTAAATCGTCATCCTCGTTTACATCAACAGGACAATTAAACAGCGAACGAATCCTTACATTATAAACATAGTTCATAAAGTCCTTTTCGTTTTGGAAGTTGCCTATCATATAGTTAAAGAACTCGCCCTGACTGGAAATCGTATTTGTCTTAAACACCGAAATAATCTTGTATGTACCTTTTGCCTGGGGAGTATCAAACTCAAACGTAGGCGTTTTCTTATAGAAGTCCAAATTACCCGTAGTTCCGCCGAATTTCATTAAATCACCGAACATTGAACCATCGTTCATATGGTGACCGTGAAGAACCGTATTTTTGCTTTCAATACCCTCCGTACAGCGGTAATCAAGAAAAATACTTCCGAAACTGTCATATCCGCCTTTATAGTTGTGGTTAAGATAATACTGACTGACTCTGTCGTCGCCTTTATGCCAGAGTACAGGATAATCGATTTGAGTGTTGCTCATTTTAATCCAGCCGACAATTTCGTCATTTATGCCCTTGAGCTTTTTCCAATCGATAGTCTTTCCGACATTAGGTTTTTTGTTATTACTGTCGGTGCTGTCGTCACTTCCGTGCGCAATCTTCTGTATTTCTCCGTTAAGCTCAGAGTTTTTCATACTGAGGAATATGGTATTATAAAATAGAAGCGAAAGTGCTGTAACAAAAACAAGGAATGAGGCTATAACCACGCACTTGCGTGAAATTTCCTTTCCTCCGTCGCCTTTAATCGGAATAAAGCGGTTAACAAATCCTGTTTTTGCAGGTACATATTCTTTGGTGCTGAAGCCTCCCGGATAATCCTCCGCCGAATTTTCAAACACCTCGCTTGTCCTTACAGCCCCAAGTGCAATGACCTCGTTTATATTCTCTCCCGTAAGCTCAGCCTGCGGAAGAGCCGCAACCTTAATGCCTTTGTACATAAAGCAGTAGCCTTTATATCCGTTTCCGAAGTCGCCGAGATTAAATACCTTTGATTTCTTTCGGAACATTTTAAACTGCTCTGCCAGCTCGTCAAGCTCCTCTTGAGATGCCTTTTCTTTTTTTGCCTTACTAAATGCGCTGTTTCTCTTTTTCCAGTAATCCTTAGGGGCAGGCTCATTTTCGGCATGCTCGGCGGCCGCAACGGTTTCCACAAAATACTTTTTAAAGGATCGGCTGTCGGTTGTTGAAAGAGCGTTTGCCACTATCACAATATCGGGTTTTTCAGTAGAATTTGCAATTTCTTTTATTGCGGATTTAATTTTTCCCGATTGCAGAACAGTTTTCTTTACGGCCTTAAGAGAATAGCCGTATTTATAAAGCCTGTTTCTCATTTCATCACTGCGCTCGGAAATTGTTTCTGATTCAATATTTTTGCTTACAGATAAAATCTGAATATCCACTCCGGTTCATCCCTTTCGTGTCAATCATCTGCTGAAATAAATGTCGTCTTCAAATTATTCAAAGCCTCTTCAACAAGAGGTTCAAATTCTGCTTTTTCCTGTGCTTCTTTGACATATTTCAGTACAGGTCTTGTACGCGGATGCTTTGGTGTAAACACTGTACAGCAATCCTCGTACGGCTCTATGGAAATATCATATGTATCAATTTTATATGAAATATCAATTATTTCCTGTTTATCCATTCCTATAAGCGGTCTGAACACCACCATATCGGCGGCTTCATTCGTACATGCCAAAGCACCGATAGTCTGGCTTGCAACCTGACCAAGACTTTCGCCCGTAATAAGAGCAGAGCAATCATTTTGCAGTGCAATTTTCTCGGAAATCTCCATCATCAGTCTTCGCATTATAATTGTAAACAGTTCCTCGGGACATTCATTCTTAATTTTCTCCTGAATTTTTGTGAACGGAACCGTGAACATTGTCATAGGCCCTGCATATCTGCTGACCTTTTTCAGAAGTCTGACTACCTTTTCCTCTGCACGCCGGCTTGTATAAGGCGGACTGGCAAAATGGATCGCCGTCAGCTTTATTCCGCGTTTAGCCATCATATATGCGGCAACGGGAGAATCAATTCCTCCGCTTATCAGTATTGCCGCCTTTCCGCCCGTGCCTACGGGAATTCCGCCTGCGCCTTTTACGGCGTCGCTGTGAATGTATGCGCCGAAATCCCGTATCTCAACATAAACCGTAATGTCGGGATTATGTACGTCAACCTTAAGATGAGGATATTTTGTAAGGATTTCACCGCCTAATTCCCTGCATATCTCAGGCGATTTATACGGAAACCTCTTATCGCTCCTCTTAGCCTCAACCTTGAAGGTTGCCGCCGCTTTAAGCTCTTTTTCAAGATAAACGGGCGCAGACTGCAAAACAGAATCCAGCGTTTTTTCATCACATGCTGCGGCTCTTGAAAAAGATACTATTCCGAATACCCTTGCTATTCTGCCGCAGACCTCGTCAAGGTCAATGTCATCAGACAGCGGCTTTACATAAATTGTTGACTGTGCTGAAGTAATCTCAAACCTGCCGAGTCCGCTAAGTGAATTTTTAATATTCTTTTTTAAAACATCTTCAAATGAACGGCGGTTAAGTCCTTTTAAAACGATTTCGCCGTCCTTCAAAAGGATAATTTCTTTCATATTGTTTCCTATCATTATATTTTCTATATCAAGGGAATTTTACGGTTTCTTTCACCCGCACTATATTTTTCCATATAAGGAAGGTTTTATTTTATCTGTGGGCCAGTACCGAAAGCCCGGTTTCAATACCGTTACACAACACGTCAATATCTTCTTTATTATTATATTTTGAAAAGCTTATTCTTATTGCGCTGTCGGCTCTGTCCTTAGATATTCCCGCCGCGCTCAATACATGGCTCGGTTTACCTTTTGCGCAGGCGCTTCCCGAAGAAACAAAAACGTCAAGCTCCTCAAGAAAATGCAGCATGGTTTCGCTTCTTACTCTGCCTGCCGAAATATTGAGAACATAAGGCAGAGCATTTTCGGGAGAATTAACGGTTACTCCGTCAATTTTCATCAGTTTCTCTCTTGCATAGTCATTAAGCTCTCTTATTTTTGAGTAATTTGCGTCAATGTCAAATTCATCACATGCAACTCCGAATGCGGCAATCAGCGGCAACGCCTCTGTTCCGGGACGGATTTTTTTCTCTTGCTCACCGCCGTATTGCTGAGGAATTATACGAACGCCTCTCTTTATATATAAAGCGCCGCAGCCTTTCGGTGCGTGAACCTTATGCGCACTTACGCTGATTAAATCTGCTCCGAGTTTTTTGGCATTCAGTTTTAATTTTCCGAATGCCTGCACAGCGTCAGTATGACACACCACACTGCTGTTTTTATTTTTAACGGCTGAAAAAATTTCCTCAACGGGCATTATAGCTCCCGTTTCATTGTTTACACACATGACAGACACAAGAATTGTATCGCTGTCAACAGCATATTTAACATCCTCCGGGTGTATAACGCCGTCAGTCTTAGGCGATACCCGAACGACCTCAAAGCCTTCGCTTTCAAGCCTTTTAGCCGCCTCAATAATGCTGCTGTGTTCAACCGAAGAAATTATAATTTTTCTGCCTTGTCTTTTGCGTGCCTGAGCAACGCCGAACAATGCCGTATTGTTTGCCTCTGTACCGCCGCTTGTAAAAAAAATTTCTTCACTTTCTGCTCCAAGCGACCTTGCAACAATTTTTCTCGCAGTGTTAAGCTCCTGCTCTGCCTGCATACCTTTTATATGAAGTGACGAGGGATTGCCGTAAATTTGAGTCATTATCCTGTATGCTTTTTCTGCGGCGTTTACGCAAACTGCCGTAGTTGCACTGTTGTCAAGATAATGTTCCAAACCCTATTCCTCCATTGCACATAAATATACATTTATCATTATACAACATAACTCAGCAAAAATAAAGTGATAATTTTAACATAATTAAGAAAAATACGGATAAAATAAAGTCAAGAACTAATAGTATAACAAATTAGAAAGAGGGTATTTTAATGATTTCACCTAAAGAATACGACAATATTGTGAAAAAGAATTCACCAAAAAGTAAATGTTTTGTGAACAGCATCAAAGCATTTTTAATCGGCGGTGCAATTTGCGCCGCAGGACAAGGGCTTCTGAATTTGTATCAGGCAATCGGTCTTGATAAAGAACCGAGCAAAACACTTACATCTGTTACGCTTATCTTTCTGGGAATACTTCTGACGGCTATCGGAGTTTATGATAAAATCGCAAAGCATGGCGGCGCAGGTACTCTTGTTCCGATTACGGGTTTTGCAAATGCGGTTTCGTCACCTGCAATTGAGTTTAAGTCCGAGGGTTTTGTTGCCGGTCTGGGCGCAAAGCTGTTTATAATTGCAGGACCTGTAATTGTCTACGGCGTTTCAGCGTCGATAATTTACGGTGCAATACTTTGGATTTTGCATATGTTCGGCATAACTCTGTTTTAGGCTGACATAATCTAAATAACAATAACAAAATTAAATTACTCAGATAATTCTTCTATCCGTTATTAGTAGAATTTTATTTGGCAAAGAAAAAAGGCTCTATAATAAATGTTGGGGTAACAAATAGAGCCTACAGAAATAAAAATAATAAGAAAATAAAAAAAGT
>CANQDR010000015.1 GCA_947593615.1 uncultured Clostridia bacterium | reverse complement strand
CGAAATAAATCATAAAAAATAATATAATCTGCACTATTTTATGGACAAAAAACTGAAAAATCCTTGTAAATTAATTAGCTTACTTGAGGATTTTTCGCGTCATTTTTAAATCAAAGACATAATTTTTACATATTCCTTCATCTATACCTATAAAAACCAAAAAAATTGTATTATAATACGCAATTTTCCAAAAATTTTTATTTTTCATATTTTTTACGCATAAAAAGACACCGCGAAAGTCCTTTTAATTGGAATTTCGCGGTGTAAAATTGTTATTAACATATACTTTAGGAAAAATTTTAGCGTTTTTTCAGTTTATTTTTTGCATATAATTATATTATGTGATATATTTTAACATATAGCATAATAAAAGTCAATTATTTTTTAATTTTCTCTCCTGTTTTTCATAATATTTACTTGTTTCAACCGACCTGATGTAACTTTTTATCTCAGAGGCTCTTTGGTGAAGCTCCTGCGCTGAATGAATGTAATTATTATGCTGATGAAGAGCCATCTGCATTGAAACAGGCATTGAAATAAAAAATTCACGGGAACTTCGGCTGTTTGAAATAAGCTCGTTTAAATCTTTGTACTGCAAATAATCACCGTATTTATTATTTGCAAATTTTTTATATTATACTGAAATATAGCTATTGAGATGAACGGAACAAATTATACATTCCTTTACTTCCATTTCAGTTGACTGTCCCATTGCTTCCTTGTATAAATCAAGCTGTTTTTTATATAAGGTAACAAGTTTTTGAATATCTCGCACCCTGTCGGTTTTATAATCAACAATTACTAGCTTACCGTCCTCCTCAAACGCAAGGTCAACGGCACCCTGCACAATTACAAAGGCATCGGTGCTTATATCCTTATATTCATCAAAAATCATAGACAGACCTAATTTAACGGTAAACCGCTCTTCACGAAGAACACGCGAAGATTTAATTATTCTTCCGGCTAAATCCGACTTCATAAGCTCGAATATTTTTGTTTTGTCAATCAAATCAGACTGTACTTTTGAAAGTATTCCGTTTTCAACAAGTCTTGAAATTTCCGCTTCGGGATTCTCTCGAGCCGCCGCAAAATCGCAGTATTGCAAAAATTTATGATGAGCTGTTCCGCGCTCGACCGAGGTTGAAACTTCTCTGCTTAAAAACGACGGTTTTAGCAGTATTTTTTCAAAATAATCATTGTTACTGTCATGAGAAATCTGCGACGCGCTTACTTTTTGAGGCAGATTTAGTATATCTGCGTTTGGATATTTGAACTCAAGATTTTTCCTAAGAAGCTCTGCATAATCAAAACTGTTTGCGCTCATACCGCGAATGTCAGGAATTGAAATACTTTCACTTTCTTTTGCTCCTGCGGAAAATATTTCTTTCTCATCATCAATAATTGTGTATCTCCATTCAAGAGTATTATCGTCAAACGGAATAATTTTAGATGACGGATTTAATTTTCTTCTTATTTCATTAAATGACGGATGAACAAGCGCGGAAAGAATAATCCAGTCCGATATACTCTTACTTCTTACAACCGAATACGGCTCGATTATATCATCAAATACAATTTTTGAGTAAATGTTTGAAAGATATTTTTCAATATTTTTATGTGACGATACAACTATCAGCTTTTCCTTTGCCCTTGTCAGAGCAACATAAAGCACTCTCAGCTCTTCTGCGATTTCGTTACGCGATATTTCTATCTCTACCGCAAGCCTTGGAAGTGTGTTAAAACGGCATAAACCAACTCTTTTTTTTATGCCGAGTCCCGCGTAACTGTCAATAAGAACATCTGATTTTAAATCTGTTGTATTAAATTGATGAGCAGTATCTGCAATGAAACAAACGGGATATTCAAGTCCCTTTGAAGCGTGAATACTGAGAACACGAACTCCGTTAAATACATCGGCTTCTCCCGACGAGGGAAGTTCGGCTTTGTTTTCAATCAGTCTGTCAATATATGAGATAAAATCAGAAAGTGTTTTATATCCGTTTGATTCAAACGAGCGTGCATATACTCTGAGAAGATTTAGGTTTCTCATAGGGTCATCTCCGCCCTTTACGGCAGAGGTTATTGCACCGAAAGCCGTGGTTTCGTAAATTCTGCCCATTAAGTCATCAACTGTGCATGTATATGAATATGCGCGAAGCGAGCTTATTTCATTCAGAAAATCAGCCGCTTTTTTGCTTATTTGCGCATATTTTGTTACGGCGCTGTAAAGATTCAAGTATCTCTCCTCTGCCCTTATCTGCGCCAGCTCGTCAGGAGTAAAGCCGTAAATCGGACTGCACATTACAGACAAAAGAGGAATATCAAGCGTCGGATTGTCAATTACTCTGAGCAAATTAAGCATTACTTTAATTTCCTGTGAGTCAAATGAATTTTCCTTGTTTTCACTATAGGCGGGAATACCATTGTCAATCAGTGTGTTTACATAGGTCTTTGCCGAGGCTTTGGGACTTCTCAATATAACGGCAAAATCTCCGTAGGTGGCTTTTCTCTGTATTTTGCCGTCCTTTACAAGAAATCCTGAGCCTATCATACTATGAATTTTTTTAGCAATGTAACTTGCTTCTACGACAGCAGGGTCGTATCCCTCAAACGCTGATTTTTCTATTATAGAAATTTCAAAATTACAATTATCACTTTCCGGATATGTCGCACCCACGTTGAGCATTTCATCCTTTGTATAGTCCATTTGAGCCGCCTGCTTTGTCATAAGGCGTGAAAAAATGAAATTTACGGTATTGCAGACTTCTTTTCTGCTTCTGAAATTCTTGTCAAGAATTATAGTGGCAGGATATTCAGGATCGTTTTCATCAAACCTTGAATATGAATTTTTACGGTCAATAAATATCTGGGGTTTCGCCTGACGAAATCCATAAATGCTCTGCTTTACGTCACCTACAGCAAAAAGATTGCTCTCGTTCGTACTTGTGCACTTAAAAATCAAATCCTGAACATCATTTACGTCCTGAAATTCGTCAACCATAACCGCATCATATCGACTTGAAATTTCATATGCCTGGCTTGTTTTTTTGTAGCCGCTTCCGTCAGGCTCTGCAAGGAGCTTTACGGCAAGCAGTTCAATGTCTGAAAAAGAAAGAATGTTTTTCTTACTTTTAAGAATATCAAATTCTTTTATGTATTCTCTTACTAAGCTGAACAGAACAGAAACAAGCTTATGTAAATCTGCCATTTCCTCTCTTGCCTCTTGCTCGGTACGGCTGAAATAGGTCTGAAGCGATTTTATGGTTGCTTTTACCTCATCTCTGTTATCGGAAACCGCAATTTTGATAGGATCATCTTTATATCCCTTTGGAGAATTGAGCCTGCCTGCCGTAAACGTATCAACATGATTAACTATGTCATCCCACGAATCTCCAAGCAGTTTTTCCTGCAAGACCGACAAAAATGTTAAATCTGTTTCAATGCGGTTGATAAATGAAGATTTCAGCTTTTCGTCCTGCTCAAGGAGCTTTAATGAATTTTCCGTTAAATTAATTGCATGGGAAACAGCAGTTTCAGCATATTCAATTATAATTTTGCCCCATATTGAATTGGCAACAGAGGTTTCGTTATAATTATTGAGCATATCATCAAGCCACTTTTTGGGAAATGGCTGAGTGGATAAAAATGTACATATTTTCAGTACCGTTTCACGGAGCTTTATATCTCCTCCTTTGCTTGAAAAAGCATTGACAAGTGCGATAAAATCATCACTATCTGACTGATAAAAGTTTTCAAGTGACTTGTCAAGCGCAATACTCCTTAAAACATCAAGTTCTCCTTTATCGGCAATTCTGAAATCGCGCGACACACCGAGTGTATGAAAATATTCCCTTACAATATCTCCGCAAAAGCTGTCTATTGTTGAAATGCTTGCATTATACAAAAGCTGTTTTTGCTTTAACAAATGAGGATTATACGGGTCTTTTTCAAGAAGAGAATTCAGCGCATCTGAAATTCTCCGGCGCATTTCAGCAGCAGCGGCTCTTGTAAAAGTTACGATAAGCAGTCGGTCAACATCAATAGGGTTTTCTGCACGGGTAATAAGATTGATTATCCGCTCTACGAGAACAGCTGTTTTGCCTGAACCGGCGGCTGCCGATACAAGCACAGAACCGTTGGTTGCATAAATAGCGTTCTTCTGTTGATTTGTCCATTCTCTGCTCATTACTCATCACCGCCTTTTGTCATTTCTTCGTCAATTTGCTCATAAACCTCGTCATTTTTTACATCAAAGGTATTTCTCGGCTCGCTCATACGGTATGCGCACACACTGTCATAAGGGCAATACTCACAGGCATCGTGCGCTCCCTTTGCCGGTGACGCCTGAATTTTGCCGTTAAAAAGCTCTTTTCCCATTTCTGTTACGGTCATATTGATCTTATTGAATATCTTTCCGAACTGTTCAAGCGTTGCAAGACTTCTTTCCGAAACAGGTTTGTCTAAATTGATTTTTACGGGAATATACTTGCCTTTTTCGGTTTTGTCCATTCCCTTTATAACGGATATATCATCAAGCAGAAGTCCGTTCATTTTGAGCGCCGTATCAATTTTGTCCTCTATTTCTTCATCGGTAATTATTTTGTCAGTTGAAATTACAGGAGAGGTTGCAGGCATATAGAGTATTCCTGCGGCAGTTAATTCACCGTATTTTTCTTTTCCGTTGAGTTTAATAGAATACAAATAGAGAAGCATCTGCAAATTAAGTCCGTAAAGTATGTCGGAAAGTTTAAATTTCTTCGTACCGGTTTTATAATCAATTACTCTGAGGTATTTGATTCCGTCTTTATCCATTACATCAACACGGTCAACGCTTCCGCATACCGCAATGTTTTGTCCCGTCGGCAGTTTTACTGTATATGATGGTATATCTTTACCGATTTTAAGCTCACAGTCAGATACGTAAAAATCACTTTGCGCAAGCTCTTTTACAATATGTCTTAAAAGCACCGAAACATTTTCACCGAGAACAGAAAGTTTGAACAAAAATGATTTTGTTTTGCTCTCCTTGCCTCCAAAATATTCTTCAACATAATTTTGCAGAACTGAACGCACAAATTTAGAAATTTCTTCATCACTCATCAATGAATATTTTTCTTTTTTATAAGCTTTGAAAAACTTTTCAAGTATGTAATGAACAAGCGTTCCGTATTCAAGAGGATTAATTTCAGCTTTTCGGCGTTCTTTTATATTAAGTCCGTAGCTGCAAAAATATGAAAACCTGCATAAATTGAATTTTTCAATCTGGGAAGCGGAAATTCTGAGGTTATCTCCAAAGAGCAGGCCTGCATTTTCAGGATTTTCAATTCTGAACGGTGTTTTGTCAAGCGCACGCATTACAGCCTGACTTTTAGGCTGATAATATTCATCTCTGCTGAAAAACTCTTTGAGCCCGAAAAGTCCGCCATAAGATGAGGAAAGGGATTTTGCATATTCTTCAAAGGCAGGCTGAACTGCATACATAGCGCCTTTAGATTTTTCAAAATCCGCCTTGTCAAGCATAATTATGTTTGGAAACGCCTTTTTTGTTTCTTCAAAAATAACAGACGGAGAATACGGTGTTCCAAGCAAATCTGTTGCCGGATATGACAGAAAAAGCTTTTCGGAACAGGATGTCATACAGCAGTATGCCATAAAAGTTTCAAGATTTGCCAAACTTGAAAAATCCTCGCTCATCTTAATTTCATTTAGGGAGAGTATTTTTAGCTCATAAGATGAAAATACTCCCGAACAATGAGGCACAGAGGGAAAAATTCCGTCTGCACAGCCAATTAAAAATGAAATTTTCTGATTGGAAAGCCTTACACGCTGAGCAGTCGTCACGGTAACGCTGTCAATCGTCTGCGGAATTTGAGAAAGCTCAATTGATGATATTCTGATGGAAAGAAGTTCAAAGTATCTTTTTGGTGATAAATACATATCTCCGATTACGGCAACGGTTTTATCAAGCACGTCCATAAGCATATTCCATATGCGGATCTGCTCTGCGCCAAGTCCCTTTTCTTCTCCTTTTTCCAACACATCATACATTTTACTCAATGCACCCTGAACATCCATAATGCAGAACAAATTATACAGACATTCGGTAATTTCACGTCCGTTTTTATCTTTTATCTCATTTTTGAAGTTCAAAACAGGCTCTATTACCGACCTGCGCACTTTTTCCGCTATACTCAGATTTTTTAAATCGTTCTCGGTAAATTTATCCGAAAATCCCGAGGGATTTTGAACAAACTCAGATTTGAACGCAGAATTGTTTATGTTCCATACATACAGATAATTTTCAAAAATACTGATTTCATCGGGCGTGTTCTGTGTAAGACCTGTTTTAAGAATTGCAAGAACATCATCACGTTCAAAACCGTCTAAAATCATTCTGAATAATGAATTTACAAATCTAATTACAGGTTTTACTTCTACATCTTTGTGAACGTCCATAAAATACGGAATTTCATATTTATCAAATATCACATTTAGTATTCCGTTATACAGTTCTGTATCGTGACAGATTACCGAAATTTCGCTGTAAAGGCAGTTTTCCTCAATTACAAGCCGTTTAATCTGCTGTGCAACATACTCGCATTCAGAATATGTATCCGAAGCAGAATACAGAGTTATATTTTGAGGATTTATATCGGACGTCGTATAGCTGCTTCTGAAAATGCAGTTTTCAAAATTTATTAGCTCATCATTTGAAAATCTTTTACATTCAGTGAGCTTTATAGGAGCTTTTATATCAACAAAATCCTGCTTTGCTATGTTTTTGAGCGTCTTGTAGGTCTGGTGAGAAGTAGCAAACACCTCTTCTCTGCCGTCCGACTGCGGGTCAAGAGTAAGTGCAATACAGGTGTAGGCACAGGATGAAATCATAAGCCTGAGCACTTTTAACTGCTGTGATGTAAAACCGCTGAACGAGTCAATAAAAAGTGTATAATTATCAAAAATATTGTTCTCCAAAAGAATATTATAGAGCCTTGTAAGGTCATCAAGAGGATCAATATAGCTTTGAGACACAAGCGCGTCAAATGTATCAAGCACAAGAGCAGTTTCATACAATTTTGCTTTTAGTGTTTCGTCAGAAACATTAGCTGACACATTATAAAGCATATCTGTAGTTATATTGTTTTTCTTACAATCCGTAAGCGTTTGAAGCATAACCTCAGCCATACTTCTGTTATTTGTGTTTTTTAATAAATTAAGTTTTTCGGTTAGCTGTTCCAGCGCAATACTCATAATTACCGCGCGCGTGCCGTTATCTATTACATTGTCAGGAATATTTGAAGTCTGCTCAAAAACATATCTGCACAGACGTGAAAAACCGAAAACCTTTACATTGTTTGACTTCTTAGCTCCGAGCATATCAAGGAAGGTCTTTTCAGTTTCAAACGAGCTTTGGTCTGGAACGAGCATTATAATTTTGTCATTTCCGTTTTCAACAAGCTCTTTGATTTTATTGTTAATCAGCGCAGTTTTTCCTGTTCCGCTTTTTCCCAAAACAAATTGAAGCATTTTTTCACCTTCAAAAATAAAAGTATCATTACCTTATTATAATCTCAATAAGATAATGATACCATATTTGCTGGGACATTAAAAGGACTTAGCTGAAACAAGAGCATATTTTTTCAAAAATTTCTACAACTTTGAATTTATATTGATATTTTTCATTCTTTACTATATCATACTGCTGATTATCGAAGACCTCTTTTGCCTTTTCATCCTTTTCTTCTTCCGATGAAATGCAAATTGACGGGAACATTATACACCACCAGTTATGACCTTTTCCGCTGCCTATGGTTATTCTGAGCGCGTCATACATTCCCGATGGAAGCGTATAATTATCATAATATCGTGTTGTAAAGTACATATTTGTGATTTCGGCTTTTACGGTGTAATCATAACCGTTATCACACACTTCTTTATAAGCCGTATTGCATATGCTCTGAAGATTATCTGATATAAGGCTTTCAGCCTCTTCCTTTGTTTTTGCATTTTCAAAAAGCGACTGAGTATATGACAAAACTTTATCGCGGACTTTCAGCTTTAGGCTCTGGTCTTCCTCACTGTCAGAGTTTGCAAGAATGTGAAGCCTGAATACCTCCTCCGATATGTCGGAACACTGAGCCTGAAAAGGTATTACCGAGTAAATTACCGTAAGCACAAAAGCTATACAAGCTGATTTAATAAATAATTTCATAAAAAACCTGTCCTCTCTTAAAATGAGTATGGACAGGTTTTTAATTTTTAATCAAGATTTTATTACTCAACTTTACAGCCGTCTTTAACAGGTCTGCAAAGAAATACCTCATTATAATTTTGTTTCAAAGTTTCGTAACACTTTTTTGCTTTGCGCTCAGATGTAAAAATTGCAAATACAGCAGAGCCAGAGCCGCTCATTCCTGCACCCTGCGCCTTGCATTTAAGCATAATATCTTTTATCTCGTTTACTTCAGGTATGCTGAGTGCAAGCTCAAAATCATTAAAAAGCGTTGTTGAAATAAAAAACATATCGCGGCTGTACAACGCCTTAACCATTTCATCAGTATATGACGGATGAGGATTCAGAGCGTCAACCTTTTGATAAGCCTGCGCTGTTGATACGTTTACAGTATCAGGTTTGCAAATAACGATCTGCGCGCAATTAAATGACGGAAGATTTTTAAGCTTTGTACCGATTCCCGTTGCAAGCTTTGTACCGCCTGAAAGACAAAACGGAACATCTGCGCCTACTCTTTCGGCAATTTCGTGGAGTTCGGCGGGTCTGAGTGCCGTTGAGAACAGATTATTAAGACCGAGAAGTACCGCTGCTCCGTCACTGCTTCCGCCTGCAAGTCCTGCCTGAGTAGGGATTTGTTTATTTATATCAATATGTACTCCCCTGACGTCCATTCTGCAATAATCAAAGAAGCGATATGCCGCTTTTGCGCAGATATTGCTGTCGTCGCACGGCACACCGTCATAATTGCATGAAACGGTCACCTTACCACTTTCATTATCTGAAAGAGTAACAGTATCATAAAGGCTTACAGCCTGCATTACGGTAGCTATTTCATGATAACCGTCAGACCGCTTGCCCAGAACGTCAAGCGACAGATTTATTTTTGCCGGAGCTAGAACCTTAACTTCCATAATTCAGCTCCTTTAAAAATTCCCGTATGCGATCAAGTGCGATTTTAAGATGCTTTATGGAATATGAATACGATACCCTCACAAAACCGTCGCCGCTTTTTCCGAACGCAGTACCAGGAACTACCGCAACGTGCTTTTCCATAATAAGACGCGTGCAAAATTCTTCTGATGAAAGTCCTGTGCTCTTTATACAGGGAAACACGTAAAAAGCACCTAACGGCTCAAAACAGGAAAGTCCCATTTCATTAAAGCTGTCTACAATAAGACGGCGGCGCATATCATATTCGTCACGCATTTTTCTTACATCACGGTCTCCGTTTCTTAGTGCCTCTATTGCGGCATATTGAGCTGTGGTGGGCGCTGACATAATTCCGTATTGATGAAGCTTTGTCATCTGTGCAATTATTGGAGCAGGACCCAGAGCATAACCAAGTCTCCAGCCCGTCATTGCATATGATTTGGAAAATCCGTTTATTACAACAGTCCGCTCGTACATATCTCCAATTGATGCTATTGTAACGTGACGTTTTCCGCCGTATGTAAGCTCTGAGTAAATTTCATCAGATAAAATAAGCAAATCGTGTTTTTTTACTACCTCTGCAATTTCTTCAAGATCTTGCTTCTCAAGAATAGCGCCCGTGGGATTATTCGGGAACGGAAGAACTAAAAGCTTTGACTTAGGCGTAATAGCAGCCTCAAGGTCAGAAGCTTTCAGTCTGAAATTATCCTCATTTTTGGTACTTATAATTACAGGAGTACCTCCTGCCATAACTGCAAGCGGTTCATAACAGACAAATGACGGTTCGGGGATTATTACTTCATCTTCCTCCTGTATCAGCGTGCGAAAGGCAAGATCGATTGCTTCACTTCCGCCCACTGTGACAAGCGTCTGTTCATCTGCATCATACAAAACGCCAAATCTTCGTTCATAATAATTCGCGATCTCACGTCTGAGCTCGGCAAAGCCTCTGTTGGGCGAATACCAGGTTTTTCCCTTTTCAAGGCTTCTTATGCCCTCGTCCCTGATATGCCAAGGCGTCTGAAAATCAGGCTCGCCAATACTGAGCGAAATTACATCGTCCATTTCGTTAGCTATATCAAAAAATTTTCGTATGCCTGACGGTTGGACTTCTTTTATTTTATCATTAAAATACTTATCATAATCTATCACAGGATTAAATTCCTCCCGTCTGCACGGTCGTCAAAATCTGTCAGATTCATCCCCCTGTCCTTATAACGGCGCATTATAAAATGAGTGCCCGTCGAGAGAACTCCGTCGATTGTGGAAAGCTTTTTGGCAACAAACATTGCAATATCCTGCATTGTTTCACCTTTTACTATCAAGGCAAAATCATATGCGCCTGCCATAAGATAAACTGATTCAACTTCTTCAAATGCCATACAAAGCTCTGCCATTTCGTCAAAGCCTGTTTCCTTTTTAGGCGTAACTTTAAGCTCTATAAGCGCTTCTACATAGCTGTCCTCAACCTCTTCCCAGTTTACAACCGCCTGATAGCCTTTGATTATTCCTCTGTTTTCATATTCCTTAATCTGCGCTTTGATATAATCCTCCGGCTCTCCCAGCATTGAAGCTATTTCCGCAGTTGTAAAGCCTGAATTTGCAGCTAACAGCTGTAACAGTTTATCCATATTGCTGCCTCCTTTAATTAAGTTAATCTATTATACTGCCTGTGCCGCAAGATTGTCAACAGTATTGATCAAGCTGACGCATATTGATGTTGCAACACAGTACAGTTCATTAGTGCTGTCAAAAATTACAAGTTCACAGTTATCTATATCTTTTTTCTGAGATGAAATAACTGAATTATCCACATCAATGATACTGAAATTTTTTGACATAACATCCCCTGTTATATGCCAGTTATTTCCGTAAAAATAACAATACATACCGTTTTTTGTGAAAAGCTCTACAAATGTCAAATGTTTTTTGCCCGCTTTAAAAACAAACGTATTTGTTCCGACAATCGGAAGCCGGCGGATCTTCACCATTACATTGTCATCTTTGTCCGTTATAAAAAATCTCACAGGTGATTTTGCCTTTTGGAATTTTACAAAGTATTTTTCTTTTCCCAGTTCATCAAAAACAGTAAATTTCAAATCAGACGGAGAGATATTACGTTTTATAAATAACTTCATATATATCACCGACATTAATATTTAGAGAATAGAATAGTATATAAAATCAAACGTTTTCAAGGTCTTTTAGCCAAGCATTAACCGACGCGTCGCTGGGCATTCTCCAGTCGGAACGCGGTGAAAGTGTAACCGAACCGACCTTCGGTCCGTCAGGCAGACAGGAACGTTTGAACTGCTGAGCAAAAAATCTTTTCACAAAAACGGTGAGCCATTTTTTAATAACTTCATCGCTGTATTTGCCGCTGAAAGCGATTTTTGCCATATAATATATTTTACTCGGAGCAAATCCGAAACGTACCATATAATACAGGAAAAAGTCGTGGAGTTCATACGGCCCTACAACATCCTCTGTCTTTTGAGCGATTTTTCCCTCCTCGTCCGGCGGCAAAAGTTCGGGACTTACGGGAGTAGCAAGCACATCAAGCAAAACCTCTTTGAGCGTATCATTCGCTATCTGAGACTCATAAGCCGTAAGATACCTTACAAGCGTTTTTGGAATTGAAACATTGACCGCATACATACTCATATGGTCGCCGTTATAGGTTGCCCAGCCGAGTGCAAGCTCTGATAAATCGCCAGTGCCGATAACAAGCCCGTTGTACTTATTAGACAAATCCATAAGAATTTGTGTGCGTTCGCGTGCCTGTGAGTTTTCATAAGTGACGTCGGTTATTTTTTCGTCGTGCATAATGTCTTTAAAATGCTGAAGCACGGCAACGGAAATATTGACTTCTTCAAAGGATACGCCGTATGCTTCGGCAAGCTTTTCTGCATTAGATTTCGTTCGCTTTGTTGTGCCGAAACAGGGCATTGTAACCGTATGAATATTTTTTCGGTCAAGCCCGAGCATATCAAATGTATGAACACAGACTATGAGAGCAAGCGTACTGTCAAGTCCTCCTGACAATCCCAAAACTACATTATTTATTCCCGTATGCTCAAGACGTGTTGCAAGACCTGTCGCCTGAATGGTTACTATCTCTTCACATCTGTTCTCAAGGTCGCTCTTGTCAGACGGTACAAACGGAGTCTGAGGAAATTTACGTGTGAGCTTAGTTTCTCTTTTATTCATATCAAAGTATTTTACTTTGATGTGGTCTATATCGCTGTTGGAATTATAAGTGTTTGTCTTGCGGCGTTCTTCCATAAGCTTTTCAACGTCAATGTCAGCGTATATAATTCCGTGATTAAATCGACAGCTCTCAGAGATTACAGTTGCATTCTCGGAAATTATATTTTGTCCCGAAAAAACCATATCAGTTGTGCTTTCGCCAAATCCCGAATCACTGTAAATATACGCACAGCACAGCTTGCCGCTTTGCATCTTTACAAGGTCGCGTCTGTACTGAGCCTTTCCGATAACATCATCGGACGAAGATAAATTGCAGATAATTGAAGCTCCGTTTTTTGCAAGATTTATTGACGGCGAATCGGCAACCCACAAATCTTCGCATATTTCAACACCAAACGAAAAATCGCTCATCTGAGAACATTCAAAAATTAAATTCTTTGAAATATCTACGCATTTTTTACCAGCAAATGAAATACATTCATTTATATTTTTTCCGCTCGTAAATTGGCGCACTTCGTAAAATTCGCTGTAATTTGGTATATTTACCTTTGGTACGATACCGAGGATTTCTCCCTTATAAATCGTTATTGCGCAATTATAAAGCGACTGCTTAACAGCAACAGGCGCACCGAAAACTATTACAATATCAAGCTCTCTTGTACTGCTGATAATCTTTTCTGCGGCTTTTTCGGCAGAAACGAGCAGTGCCGTCTGAAAAAACAAATCAGAACAGGTATATCCCGTAACACATAATTCAGGAAAAACAACAAGCGACGCACCGTTTTCATATGCCTCTTTTGCCAAATAAATTATTTGTTCTGCGTTATATTCACAATCAGCAACTCTTATTTTTGGAGTTGCCGCCGCAGTTTTTACAAAACCATACTTCAAAATTATCATCCTTTACAAATGCGGCGTGACGCCGCTCACAATTCGAGCAGACAGGTTTATCAAATCAAAAACCTTAAAAAAATACCGCAGGTAAAAAACATACCTACGGTTATTATACATCAATTTTTAAGATTATACAAGCATTACAGCATTGTTCTGGTAAGACGTTTTTTATGAAACAGATACTGAGTTTCAAGCATAGGCTCAAATTTGGCAATGTAACAGCTTATGTAACCCATCATAAGCCAGAACCACATTACCATAAACGATATATCATACAGAAGCGCCTTCTCAAACAGCGCATAAAACAAATAAGCAAAAAGGAACGAAAACAAACAGGGATATACGTCGTTGCGGAAAGTTTTTTTCTGCAAGAATAAATGCTGAGCAGAATGTTTTGCAAATCGGAAACCGAAGATTCCGAACAGCAAAAATCCTATTATTCCTGTAGAAACAAGAATAGTCAGAAAACCGTTGTGCAAATCGCTTTTATGATAGGAATAGCTTAATGCTCCGTTTGAGTATTCTTCGCTGTAGAATATTATGTTTCCGTTTGAAATTCCTATAATAGGAGATATTTTAAACAGATTGATTGATTCCTTCCACAGCTCTTTTCTGCCGCTGTCAAGGTTTTTATTCTGATGACTGAAAGTAACACCGGAATCCTTTTCATTTTCTTTAGTAATCTGCTCTTTTTCATCAGTAATTATATCTTCCTCGCCTGTAAGCATATCGACTATAGATGTAGTTTTTGATACCACTACCGAAAAACCTGTTTGGCAGATCGTTCTGAACATAAGCACAGAACCAATCAGGAATACACCCACAAGGACAAGGGAAATTATTTTAAGAATAATTCTTGAAGTTGACAGTCCGGTTTTATCAGCAAAGAAAATATACACAACATATACTATTGCATAGCCCAATGCCAGCACCAAGGAGGCATTTGAGTCACATAGAATAAGAGAAAAAAGGTTTGTGGCAACGCACGATACTATCCAGATTTTGCTCACGCGCGGCTGATTTACCGCTTTCATCAATCCATCTTTATATAGCATATGACAGCAGACTACTGAAACTACTGAAGAAAATCCGAGCAGATTTGGATTTACATAAACTCCCGTAAAGCGGTTTTCATAAATCGTAAACTTTACCCAGTACCATTCAAAGCTAATGCCGAGCATAAGGCAAATTATACCGATAATATTTATCACGGTTGTTATATAAACAATAAATCTGGCTATTGAATAAAGCTCATTTTTAAAATCGAAATCGGGCTCTGTATGCATTCCGTAAAAAACAAAGAAGCATATCATTACGTGGAGAAACATCAGTATACTGTAAAGTACAGTTATTGAAAAATTTATGAGAATAGACAAAAGCGAGCAAATCAAAAACGCTCCTATCCACAGACCAAATCTCAGCTTAAAAAAAGTATTGTTTTTGCGCTGATTATAAACTACAAGGCGCAGTCCCCATATAAACAGAAAAAACAAAAGTACATACGCTGGAATTTGCAAAAATGCAATGTTGCAGAAAAATAAATCCATTATGTATATCTTTCTGAACAAGGAAGAATTTTTCAACATTTCCTTAAATGCAGTCATTTCGTTACCTCTTAAAATCACTGTTGGAGCATATCAATATAAATTTAAAGGTATCAATATTTTTAAATCAAGGACTTGTCATATCTTTTATTTCATACCTATAATTAACCGAAAACTTCTTTTACGGTTTTAAGCATTAATTTAAGGTCAGAACGAAAACCGAAATTTTTGGTATATTTTAAATTATACTTCATTTTCTCCGGTAAAATTTTTTCAGTATATACCCTGTCAACATCTTCCTCAGCGCTCAGAAGTTTTTCTTCATCCTTATACATTATCGAAGCGAGAGATGTAATGCCCGCAGGCATAAGCAATGTTGCATAATATTCAGGTTCATATTTTTTGACATAACGAGGCACTTCAGGACGTGTTCCCACTACGGACATATTTCCCGAAAGAACATTGAATATCTGAGGTATTTCATCAAGGCGGTATTTTCTCAAAAACCTGCCGATTTTAGTAATGCGGCTGTCACTGTCGGTTGTAACAAGCGAACCCATTTGGTCAGCATTTTCAATCATTGTTCGAAATTTTAGAATTTTAAAACGCTTTCCGTATGTTGTAACCCGCTCCTGCCTATAAAAAACAGCACCCTTTGATGTGGTTTTTACCAGGATTGAAATTATTATTATTGGTATAATAAGTAATACAAGCAGTAGTAATGAAAAAATAATGTCAGTAATCCGTTTAAGAAGAAGACTTGCGGTTTTCTTGCAAAGTATATCATAATACGGTTTTACTTCGTCGCACTGAAACTGCGACGGAAGCTTATCAAATGATTTCATGCCACAGCTCCTTTTTATGCAATAAATCAGCAATTTGCGCAATAATACTAAATGATTATATATCTTTTTACGCCGATTTTCAAGAATTATTTCAAAAGATTAATAAATTACGTCATAACGTAAAAACCGACGGTATGCAGCCGTCGGTTTTTAGGTAATTTTATGGAGTAATCAAGCACATAGAAAGGAAGTAATTAGTAAATTAATGTTAAAACTTTTTTTATCTTGAATATATAATATCACAGAGATTGTATATTGTCAACACTTTTTTTAAAAAAAGTTTAAAAATAATAGTTTAAATATTTAATTACATCTAAATTCGCAAATAGCTTGACTAAATGTATAAAAAAATGTACAATAAATTAAAGAGAAATATAATACTATATATTATAGAATTACTCTGAGGAGGTAATAAAATGTCTAACGAATACACTCCGGATTTAGTTACACTTATCAGTGATGACGGTGAGGAAATTGAATTTGAAATTCTCGATATTATAGAAAATGATGAGGGCAAATTTTATGTGCTTTATCCCTATTATGAAAACCCTGCCGATTCAGTGAATGATTCAGGAGAATACTATATTTTTGAGGTTCAGGAAGTTGACGGCGAGGAGGAACTTGCTGAAATCGATGACGATGAAAAGCTCGACAAAATTGCTGCAATTTTTGAAGAAAATTACAACAGCGAGCTTTACGATGATGAAGATTAATTCAGCGTTTCTTTTCATATAATATTAGGGGCGCACCAAAAGTATATTGTGTACCCTATAGTAATCAGTCTTTCACCCTGCCCGATGCGCGAATGATTTTAAAATAACCCTACAACACTTAAATCGGGAGCTTTACTCTTTAAGTGGTGTGCAGACCTCCCGTACTCGGAAGAAGGGAGCCTGAAGCTTAAAGGAAGGCACCCACCTGCTTTTTTCGTAGGCAGGTTATTATTTAAATCATACGGTTGGGCGGGGCTTTTTGTTGCCTGTTTGATTCTATTTTCTTTTTACAGGAGTAAATATATATGAATGTTTCAGTTTTAGGCTGCGGTCGCTGGGGAAGCTGCATAGCATGGTATCTTGATAAAATCGGACACAATGTTATGTCTTGCGGACTTGCAGACGCACCGGAATTTATTCAACTTGAAAAAACTCACAAGAATGATTATCTTGTCTTCCCGCAGTCAATTGAGGTTTCCTCTGATTTGCAGAAAGCCGTTGACAGAGCTGAGGTAATTGTTATTTCCATATCCTCACAGTATTTGCGCTCATACTTCAGCGAAATTGCACAGTATAATCTTGACAATAAAATCATTGTGCTGTGTATGAAGGGCGTTGAAGCAACAACAGGAAAGCGTTTGAGCGAAGTTGTATCGGATTTTGTTGACGAAAACAAAACTCCGATTGCTGTGTGGGTCGGGCCGGGACATCCACAGGATTACGTCAGAGGTATCCCAAACTGTATGGTTATTGACAGCAATAACCACGCCGTCAAAGAAAAGCTTGTAAGCGAGTTTACAAGCGAACTTATACGTTTTTATCTCGGTACAGATTTAATCGGAAGTGAAATCGGCGCTGCCGCAAAAAATGTTATCGGAATAGCCGCAGGTATGCTTGACGGACTTAATTACACCTCTTTAAAGGGCGCGCTAATGGCAAGAGGCACCCGTGAGATTTCAAGACTTATAAAAGCTTTGGGCGGTAACGAAATGAGCGCCTATGGACTTTGTCATCTCGGCGATTATGAGGCCACTCTGTTTTCTCCTTGGAGTCACAACCGTAAATACGGAGAGGATCTTGTTAAAGGCATAAAATTTGAAAAGCTGGCTGAGGGCGTGATGACATCAAAAGCATTGTACAAATTAGGGTGCGATTATGAGGTAGAGCTTCCTATTGTTCAAAGCATTTACAGCGTGCTTTTTGAAAATGTTGACGCTAAGGAAGCTCTCGGCAAACTGTTTATGCGTTCGGTGAAAAAAGAATTTTAATCAGGCGGTAAAATAAAATGGGACAAACAAAAAATAAGAAAACTGTTAATTCAGTGAAAAATAAAACAGTTAATTCGGGAAAGAATAAAACGGTTAATACTGTTAAAAAACAAAACACGATAGAATATGTAATTGTAAATATTATATGCTTATTTGTATTTATAGCCTTTGGTTACATAGCGATAATGAGTTTTTTCCAGACAAGCGTAATTGATCCTCAGAACTACGTCAGTGAAGTGATACTGTATCAGGTTGACAATGTTGCTCTTAATATTTTGTTCACCGTACTGTTTGCAGTATTTGTTTTCAGAATGAAACGTCATTACGATTTTTTTGCAAAAATAAATATGAAATATATGGAAATTGGCCTTGTTGTCTTTTCCGTTGTACTGGGTTTGATTTGGATATTCTCTGTAGCCTCTGTGCCCGCTGCCGACAGCTACAACATTTTTGAAACAGCTACCGAAGCCGCTACGGGAGACTACAGTTCAATGGTTAACGGCTCTCAGTTTTACAACAGTGACTACTACGGCGGTTTTTCATATTATAACTTCTATCCTTTTCAGCTTGGTTTTGTATTTATTTGCGAAATGATTTACAGAATTTTCGGAACTGCAAGCTCAATGCCTATTCAGGTAATAAATGTTTTTTGTGTGGGTCTTGCGTATCTCGGAATAGCAAAAATTACAAAAATATTGTTTAAAAGACGCAGCATTGAATTTATTGCAATATTGATGCTTGCAGGATGTTTTCAGCTGATTTTATTCAGCACATTTGCTTACGGTAATATAATAGGTATGTGCGCTGCAATATGGGCAAGCTATTTCCTTATTAAGTATTTTCAGACAAATAAATATGTTCTGCTTATCCCATGCGGAGTTCTGCTTGTACTCTCAACGCTTGCAAAATACAACAATATGATTTATCTTGTTGCATTTGTTGTAATGCTTGTAGTGCATACAATCAAGAATAAAAAATGGCAGAGCATTGCATTTGCGCTTGCTATATGTATTGCCACGGTAGGTGCAAGCAACATTGTTATTATGAGTTACGAAAACAGGGCAAACACCGAATTCTCAAGCGGAGTATCTCAGACGCTTTATCTTGATATGGGTCTCAACGAATCTTATATGGCTCCCGGCTGGTATAACGGAATTGCTCTTAATACCTATAAAAACAACAATCTTAATTCTGAAGCCGCGTCTGCTCAGGCATGGAGTGACATTAACTCACGACTCAACATTATGGCGAATAGTCCCGGATATGCCGTTGACTTTTTTGGTAAAAAAATTATCAGCCAATGGAATGAACCTACCTTTGAGAGTATTTGGGTAAGCGAAGTAAAACAGCATTCTTATGATATTAACGGAATCGGAAAAAGTATGTATGAAGGCAGTCTTGGGCAATTCTTTGAATTGTATTTTAATCTTTATATGCAAATAATCTATATTCTGTTTGCTGTCGGTATTTACTTTATGTTTTTGCATAGAAAGACAAACATTGAAACTGTACTTCTACCCCTTGTTATTTTAGGTGGATTCGGTTATCATATGCTGTTTGAGGGCAAATCACAATATATTTTGACATATATTATTCTTCTTATTCCTATTTCAGCGTTTGCTCTAAACTGCATTCTCGACGGAAAATATGTTAAAATCAAAGAATTTGTTGCTAATCTTAAAAAAATCCCTGAAAGCAAAGAAGCAAATGCATAATCATATAATCATAAGATTGCTTTTAAATTGAAAATTATACAAATCCATAACACAAAACCCACCGTATTTATTTTATTACGGTGGGTTTATTATATATTTAAAAGTTTTTTAACTAATCTAAATCTTTAAAACCTACTTCATTTAGTACTCCTTTAAAATACTTTACATCTTCATCCGTATAAGATAATCTGTTTTTAATTCCCTGCTTAATATGAACATTTTTTTTAATAAATAATCTTCTGAACCACATTGAAAACCATGAAACAGGCAGAAGAAACGGAAACCTGTTAAGATAAGGATGTTCTATAGCCATTAAGCTTTTCTTTGGAAAAATACTTGATATAAGATACGAAAATTTTGACTTGCGTTTACTGCTGTTTTTTGAATCATTAATAGATTTATATGAACCTACCATTACTCCTGTACTGACTCTTCCGAGAGTTGCACTGAGGAGAATATATATTTCTAAATCATCAAAGGTCATTTTTGGGGTAACTCCAGAGAACCAATTAAAAGCAATTTCACGTACTCTCACGTCAAATTGTTCAAGCTTAAAAAGCTTTAACCTGCTGCTGAGATAGTCATAATCAAGCTCGTCTCTATGATTTTTATAAAAAAGGTACGTATCAAGCGTCATTCTTATGCCCATTCCGCCCATACGAAAATGAGTTGAATTATGAACAAGCATATAAATATAATAATCTTCAATACTCATTTCATAAGAAAACTCATATTTTTCACGTTTTGAAGAATGGTCGAGCTGTTCTGAAAGGTAAGGATAATAATGCTCATGTTCGTGAACAAGCGTCGAGTGCATTTCAATATATACATACGGCTTCTTCTGAAAATGGTATTGATTATCATCATTGTGCAAAAAATCGTAGCCAATTTCGTCAAATACCTTTTTTACAACATCAATCTGTTTTTTGTCAAAAAGAATATCAAAATCGCTGATTGAACGAAAATCAGAGCGTGGATATTCCCTCTTCATAAAATAGCCCTTAAGCGGGAGATTTTTAATTTTATATTTATCAAAGGCTTTTAAAATATTTTCAATTTCAGAATTTAATACACTGTCTAAAAATAATTCAACGTTTTTTATTCTTTTCAGTTTACCGCATATCTCATCTTCGGGGAGATATTCCTGTGGTAGTTTCAGAACTGTGTTGGCAAACAATGCATTAACGCCGCAGACTCTTGCATAATATATCAGATGATTCCAATTAATGTTTTCATAGGGTAAAGGAACATCAGTATTATTTACAGCAGAAGCCAAAACTTTTATCAGATATTCATATTCCTTTTTCTCTATATCACTCAGTTTTTTCTTCATCAGTAGTTTTTTCCTTTTTTCCTGCAAATAATTTTGAAATTTTATTTTTGCCGTACCGATAAGAATGTCTGAAAAATCTGCTGTAATGCCAAAAATTCAGATACAATCTGTATGTGATTGAATTTATTTTGTAAGCCTTGCCTTTGCGGTAAAAAGCTGTGACAACTCCAATTATGTCATCATCTTTAACGCCGTGCTCAAGCGTAAACTGATTATCTCCGCAAAGCACATAGCTTCCGTCTGCGTCAAAATTAACCACTCTATGAAGAACATATGAACCACTGCTTCTTCTGTAAAAAATTACGTCAAATAAATGTATTCGTCCTGAAGGCTTGGAAAGGACAACTACGTCCTCTCCGTCCCTGAGCATCGGAAGCATACTTTTCCCTCGTGGAGTAAAAGTTACTGTACCTCCGCTGTTAAGCTTTTCGGTAATAATATCAATAATATCATCAAAAAGCATTTCTTTATTCAATGATATCCGCTTCCTTTATTTTGCCAATAAATATATCAATGTCTTTTTCTGCTCTATCTCTGGTTACATCATACTCTGCAAGCATCTTTTCAACAAGCTCTTCCCTCTCGGCACCGTTTTGAAGCAGCTCAAATAAAAATGCTCCCGTTTCATTCAGATTTATAATTCCGTTAAAATCAAGGGCCGTTTGATTTACCGGAACAACAATATATGATTCTGCAATCTTACGCAGTATAAAATCTTCTTTTATTTTCATAACTACACCAACTTTTTTAGTATATTGTAATTATAATATAACATAAAATAAAAAGCAAGGGTATTGCACAAAGGCAATACCCTAAATCAGTTTTTATTTTTAAATTATTAATTAGTACATTCCGCCCATATCAGGTGCTGCCGGTGCTGCCGGAGCTGCAGGCTCTTTGATGTCAGCAACGAGCGATTCTGTAGTCAGTACCATTGATGCGACGGAAGAAGCATTCTGGAGAGCTGAGCGTGTAACCTTTGTCGGGTCAACAATTCCAGCAGCCACCATATCTGTATATTCTTCAGTAAGTGCATTAAAGCCGTAACTGAGCTTATTTTCTTTCTTAATATTTTCAGCGATTACGCTGCCCTCAAGACCAGCATTTTCCGCAATCTGACGAAGGGGTTCTTCAAGAGCCTTGAGTACAATTTTTGCTCCTGTTTTTGCATCACCCTCAAGAGTTTCAACAAACTCGGCAACATCAGGAATAGCGTTCATACAAGCAATTCCGCCGCCTGCTACGATACCTTCCTCTACAGCAGCCTTAGTTGCTGCAAGAGCGTCTTCTATTCTGAGTTTCTTTTCTTTCATTTCAATTTCTGTAGCGGCGCCTACTTTGATTACTGCAACACCGCCTGCCAGCTTTGCAAGACGTTCCTGAAGCTTTTCACGGTCAAAGTCAGATGTTGTTGTTTCAATCTGCTGTCTGATCTGAGAAACTCTTCCCTTAATTGCGTCTTTATCACCTGAGCCGTCGATAATAATTGTATTTTCCTTTTCAACCTTAACCTGACGAGCAGTACCAAGCTGATCCATAGTTGTATCTTTAAGCTCAAGACCAAGGTCGGAGGTAATTACTGTACCGCCTGTGAGAATAGCAATATCCTGAAGCATTTCTTTTCTTCTGTCGCCAAATCCGGGAGCCTTAACTGCTACGCAGGTAAATGTTCCGCGAAGCTTGTTAAGAACAAGAGTTGTAAGAGCCTCACCCTCTACATCCTCGGCGATGATAAGGAGCTTTTTGCCTGACTGAACTATCTGTTCAAGCAAAGGCAGAATCTCCTGAGTTGTGGAAATCTTTTTGTCTGTGATAAGAATAAGCGGATTATCAAGCTCTGCAACCATTTTATCTGTATCGGTTACCATATAAGGAGCAATGTAGCCTCTGTCAAACATCATACCTTCAACAACCTCGCTGTAGGTGTCAGCTGTTTTTGACTCCTCTACTGTTATTACTCCGTCAGTAGTAACCTTTTCCATAGCTTCGGCAATGAGATTACCGATAAACTCGTCCTGAGAAGAAACTGTTGCAACTCTTGCAATATCTTCCGTACCCGAAACGCTCTGACTGTTGTTGATAACTGCCTTAACAGCCACATCAACTGCGTCTGCAATTCCCTTTTTGAGTATCATAGGATTTGCGCCTGCTGTTACATTCTTCATTCCCTCTCTGATAAGAGCCTGTGCAAGAAGCGTAGCTGTTGTTGTACCGTCACCTGCAACATCATTTGTCTTGATTGATACTTCTTTTACAAGCTGAGCACCCATATTTTCAAACGGGTCGTCAAGTTCAATTTCCTTCGCGATTGTAACGCCGTCATTTGTGATTAAAGGAGCACCGTACTTTTTATCAAGCACTACATTTCTTCCCTTAGGACCGAGTGTGATTTTTACTGTATCGGCAAGCTGGTCAATGCCCTTCATAAGAGCTTTTCTTGCGTCTTCACCATATGCGATTTGTTTAGCCATTATAAATTACCTCCGTTATATATAAGTATTAATTATTCTACTGTTGCAAGAATATCTGACTGGCGTACAATTGTATATTCTTCACCGTCAATTTTAACTTCTGTTCCTGCATACTTGCTTGCAATAACTTTATCGCCTACATTAACATACATTTTTACTTCATTGCCGTCAACAACTCCTCCGGGGCCAACAGCAACAACAGTTGCAAACTGGGGCTTTTCCTGAGCAGCGGATGAAAGAATTATTCCGCTCTTTGTTTTTTCCTCAGCCTCTTCAACCTTTAATACTACTCTGTCAAGCAATGGTTTGATACTCATAATATAGCCTCCTGATTAATACCAAAAAATTTTATTTTTAGCACTCTCGTCTTTTGAGTGCTAATTATATTTTATACCAATTTTTAGAAATGTCAAGAGTAATTTGACTATTTTTGACCTTTAATTTTATAGTCAAATAATACAAAGTGTTTATATTTTAATTGTAAATGATACTATTTGAATTTTTTTGTTCTATTAAAAAACAAAATAAATACAATTTATACAAAAACATAATAAAATAAAATTATATTTACGTGAAAATAACAAAATTATTATTGACTTTATAAAAATAATATATTAATATAAAATAAATAATAATAAAAAGAGGAGTAAAAATGAAAATTGTTTCAATTGTTAAAAAGATTGTAAGCGCTTTGATGGTGCTTGTAATAGCTGTTTCGGCTTCTGCCTGCTCATCATCAACGTCAAATATAAATACATCAATAGGGCCTGACGGATATGAATTGCCTTATATGTATAACGACGGATTTAAAGCTAAGCTTAAAACTGTAGACGATACTTCGTATTTTGGTGTTTTTACAGATTTAATCGGAAACAAAATCATTCATCTGACAACCGACAAAAGCGAAGATGAAGTTAAAAAATATTATAACGACTACTTTTCCACTCTTGAGGAAGTAGAGCTTAAAGACAAAACAGACGACACAAAAGGTTATTTTGATAAAGACGGAAGAATAATTGTATATAACCTTGTTGTGTGGACTGCTGACGGTAAGACTAATTATAAAATGTCCTGCGAGCAATGCGAAAATATTGCTGACAGCAAGTACTGGGAAGAAAAATAATATAATGGATAGAGTAAAAGGGCTGAAAATCAGCCCTTTTATTAATGTATTATTATTGAATAACGGCATTAAAGAACCACCGGCAATGCCGGTGGTTCTGTTTTATGATATTAATCAGTGCTGAGTAACATTCTGTCGCTTTCAATTTTGGAACCGCTGACCTGCTCAAACTTTTGCAGAAGATGTTCAACCGTCAGCTTTTTCTTTTCTTCGCCCGAAATATCGAGAATAACCTTTCCGTCATTCATCATTATAAGGCGGTTTCCGTGTGCTATGGCATCTTTCATATTATGAGTTACCATAAGCGCTGTAAGATTGTTTTCTTCAATGATTTTATCACTGAGTTCAAGCACCTTTGCCGCAGTCTTCGGGTCGAGAGCCGCAGTATGCTCGTCAAGCAACAAAAGCTTAGGCTTTTGAATTGTTGCCATAAGAAGCGTAATTGCCTGGCGCTGACCGCCCGAAAGCAGACCTACCTTTGATGACATTCTGTCCTCAAGGCCGAGTTCAAATTCTTTGAGCAATTCACGATATTTTTCTTTTTCACCTTTTTTTACGCCCCACGAAAGACCTCTTTTCTTTCCCCTTCGTGCAGCTATAGCAAGGTTTTCGATAATTTCCATATCAGCTACAGTACCCGTCATAGGATCCTGAAATACTCGTCCGAGATATGAAGCACGTTTGTGCTCGGGAAGCGGTGAAACATCCTTGCCGTCAATCAATATTGCGCCGCTGTCAACAGGCCATACGCCTGCTATTGCATTGAGCATTGTAGATTTTCCGGCTCCGTTTCCTCCGATCACTGTGCAGAAATCGCCGTCATTGAGAGTAAGATTAAGACCGTTAAGCGCACGTTTTTCATTTACGGTGCCTTTATTGAATGTTTTGTAAATATTTTTAATTTCAAGCATTCTTCTCACCCTCCTCGCTGTAGGTTTTTGCATTCAGCTTTGCTACCTTCTTAAAGGAGCTTTTTGATTTCTTCTGCAAATACGGAACTGCAAGGAAAATTGCAACGATAACCGCTGTAAACAGCTTTGTATCATCAGTAGGCATCTTGAGCCACAATACTATACCCATTGCGATATAATAAAGAATTCCTCCGACAATAACAAAAACAAGTCTGATTACAAAATTGATTCGTTTGCGGAAGATCGTTTCTCCGAGAACCTGACCGATAATTACAGCCGCAAGTCCTATAACAATTGCGCCTCTGCCCATATTTACATCCGAGAATCCCTGATACTGAGCAAACAGAGAACCCGACAAAGCAACAAGTCCGTTTGAAAGTGCAAGAGCAATAACCTTTGAAACACTTATATTTATGCCCTGTGCCTTGCTCATTGCAGGGTTGCTGCCCGTTGAACGTATTGTTGAACCCTGCTCCGTGCCGAAATACCAATACATAGCGGCAATTACTATAGCAGCAAAACCAAGACCGATTATAATTGCCATATTGTTGTTTAATGAAGAAAGCACTAAAGTATAATTTCTGTTGCTTATCGGCAGATTGGATTTTCCCATAATATTTAAGTTTACGGAATATAATGCAATCTGTGTTAAAATACCTGAAAGTATATCGGGTATTCCGAACAGAGTATGTAAAAGACCCGTAATAAGTCCTGCAAGAATTCCCGCTATTAAAGCAACAATGACAGCTATCCAAATAGGCACGCCGTTAAGAAGCAAAACAGCCGTAACTGCACCGCCGGTTGCAAACGAGCCGTCAACTGTAAGGTCGGCAAAATTGAGCAGCTTAAACGTAATAAATACGCCAAGCGCCATAAGTCCCCATATTATACCCTGAGCAATATTTCCCGGAAGCTGAGAAAGAAAATTCATAGGATTAAGGGACGAAAAATAAGATAAAATTGCATCCATTTTTATTCACCAATTTCCTAAACATAAAACAATGGGGTGTCGCAATACGGCACCCCAAAACCGCTTAATTATTTTTCAATAGCCTCGTATTCGTCAGGAACTTTAATTCCGAGAGCTTCGCATCTTTCTTTATCGTATTTCTTTGTTGTTGGAGCATATTGAATCTCCATCTTGGAAACATCTTTTCCGTTTACGAGAATATCATAAGCCATTTCGCCTGTTTTCTGTCCAAGCTCATAATAGCTGATTGAAAGTGTTACTACGCCGCAGCCCTTGCAGATACCTTCTTCACCTGCAACGATCGGAATCTTTTTAGGTTCAGCAATGTTGTTGATAACCTCTGCGTTTGAAGCCGCTGTGTTATCGGTTGGAATATATAAAACATCGCTTTCATTGCAAGCAGTTGTTGTTACTGCTGCAACATCGTTAGAATCTGCGAAAGTGTATGGCTTAACGGTATAGCCTTCTTCTTCAAGGTAAGGCTTGATTGTGTCAAACTGATACTTTGAGTTGGCTTCAGCAGAGCAGTAAATAATACCTACATTCTTTTTATCGGGGAAAATCTCTTTGAGCATAGCGGCCTGCTGATCAAGAGGTGCAAGGTCTGCTGTACCCGAAACATTCATTTCGGTATAGCCTTTCCAATCCTTAATATCAAGGGCTGTACCATAGTGTGTGATTGAAGTACCGAGAATCGGAATTTCGGTAGTAGCGGCATAAGCAGCCTGCAAAGCAGCAGTACCGTTGCCGAGAATAAGGTCAACATTTGAAGATACGAACTGGTTGCAGATTGTAGCGCAGGTTGGCGAATCGCCCTGACCGTTCTGCTCGTCAAATTTTACGTTGTCCTCGCCGAGTTTCTCTACAAGAGTATCTCTGAAGCCCTTTGTAGCAGCATCGAGAGCTTCGTGCTGAACTAACTGGCAGATACCGATGTTGTAAACCTTTCCTGATTCAGCAGATTTGTCAGATGAACCAGAATCAGTAGATCCTGAACCGCCGCAGCCTGCAAAGCTGAATGACAATGTAAGCGCTGCAAGAATAAAAGCAGCTATTTTTTTTGTTTTTTTCATATTATGTCCTCCTAATGCTTTTGCACTTTTATGCACTAAAGCAAGTTGATGTTAATATTATACAACATAGGACATAATTTTTCAATAGTTTAATAATTTTTTGTAATATAGTAACAATATGAAACTACGTTTTTTGGCTATTTAGCCACTACATTGCTTTCTCCAAGCTGAAATTTGAGCTCTTTGAGCATAACGTCATTCAAACTCACCCACATTGATGAGGGAGCCTTTACCTTTCGATTGGGTTTTGTCAAATAAAAAATAACCGGTGTTGTACCTTCAAATATATCAATTACACGCTTTGCCCGAGTGTAAAGCTCCGTATTCAAGTCGTCAATTCTCAGATAAAGTGCGGAAGGATTTGACGGACGCTGAGCATTTACTGCTTCTGTTTGTTCCTGTTTAGATGTAATGTTTATATTTTTACATTCGTCATTGGAACGCGCCCTGTCTATTGAATCACAGATAATTTTAGGCTCTTCATTTTCTTTGAAATTCAAAGAACCTCTTATTATAACCGCATTTCCCTCATTGAGCAGCATTGCGTATTTTTCATATACATTAGGAAACACCACTATCTCCAATGAGCCGTATCTGTCCTCTGCATTTGCAAAAGCCATCATTTTATTATTCTTTGTGAGCTGAGTTTTTACCTTTGATACCACACAAACAAGCGAAACTTTTTTGCCGTCAAAATACAAGCCGCTTTCGTTGCTTATTAAATCGCCTGTTCTGTCCGCTTTCATAATCCTTGAAAACTCTGTGTATTCGTCCATTGGGTGACCGCTGAGATACATACCTGCAATTTCATTTTCCATTTGCAGAAGCTGTTCTTTTGAAAATTCCTTTAAATCAGGAATTTCAGGTTCGGATGACGCGCGTTCATCTGCCATTTCTCCCATATCAAAGAAAGAAAGCTGACCGCCCATATTGTGCTTTGATTCGTAATCGAGGTCATCCAGAACAGTTTTACTTACCGCAAGAAGCTGTCTGCGGTTTGCTCCAAGACCGTCAAAAGCGCCGCATTTTATAAGGCTCTCTACTGCACGGCTGTTCATATTTTTGCCGTAAAGACGTTTGCAGAAGTCGTAAAAAGACTCGAAGGGTTTGTATTTTCTTTCGGATATTATGCTGTCAATAAACTGTTTGCCTAGATTTTTAACAGCAAGAAGCCCGTAACGGATATTGGTTCCGCTTACGGTAAATCCATGATTACTTTCATTGACATTCGGGGGAAGCACATCTATTCCAAGGCGCTGACACTCGCCGATATATACAGCCATTTTATTTTGGTTATCAAGCACGCTCGAAAGCAATGCCGCCATATATTCGCAGGGATAATAACATTTCAGCCACGCAGTTTTATATGAAATTGAAGCGTATGCAGCCGCGTGGGATTTATTGAATGCGTATGAAGCAAAGCTTTCCATTTCATCATAAATAGAATTTGCCGTTTTTTCATCAATTCCGCGTCTTACACATCCGTCAACTAATATGTTTCCGTTTTCGTCGGTAAGTCCGTTGATAAAAATATTTCGTTCCTTTTCCATTACAGCGTGCTTTTTCTTGCTCATTGCTCGCCGCACAATATCGGCTCGTCCAAGGCTGTAGCCTGCAAGAGTACGAAAAATCTGCATTACCTGCTCCTGATATACAATACAGCCATAGGTAACCTCCAAAATCTCTTTCAGCATTGGGTGCTTGTAACGGATATGCGAGGGATTGTGTCTGCAATCTATATATGTGGGAATACTATCCATTGGTCCCGGTCTGTAAAGCGAGAGAACTGCTATTAAATCTTCAATGCTGTCGGGTTTTAGCTGTGTCAGAACATTTCTCATTCCCTGACTTTCAAATTGAAATACTCCCTCAGTACTGCCCTTTGAGATCATATCAAAAACTTTTTTATCATTTTCCCTTATATTTTCTTCTCTGTATTCGGGATGATTATGTTTTATCAGCTTTTCGGCATCGTCAATTACGGTAAGATTTCTTAGCCCGAGAAAGTCCATCTTCAGAAGTCCGAGTTCTTCAAGAGTGGTCATAGGAAACTGAGTGACTACGTTATCGTCGTTCTTTGAAAGCGGAACATAGTCTGAAACAGGTTTATCGGTGATTACCACACCTGCGGCGTGCATTGTGGCGTGACGCGGCATTCCTTCAATACTCATTGCTATGTCGAGCAGAGTTTTTGTCTGCTCGTCTTCATTGTATCTTTTATTAAGCTCAGAGCTTATTTTTAATGCTTTTTCTATTGTTATGTTGAGCTCCATAGGTACAAGCTTGGCAATTACATCAACCGAGGCATAAGGAATTGCAAGCGCTCTTCCAACGTCGCGAATTGCGCCTCTTGCCGCCATTGTACCAAAGGAAATTATCTGCGCAACGTGGTCTTCGCCGTACTTGCGCACAACGTAATCAATTACCTCTCCTCTGCGCTCCTTGCAGAAGTCTATATCAAAATCAGGCATACTGACGCGCTCGGGATTTAGAAACCGCTCGAAAAGCAGATTGTATTTTATAGGGTCAATTGCCGTAATTCCTATGCAGTACGCGCAAAGTGAGCCTGCACCCGAGCCTCTGCCGGGACCTACGGGAATTGAGTTTGATTTTGCAAACTGTACAAAATCATTTACTATCAAATAATAATCTATAAATCCCATTTTAGAAATTGTATCAATTTCATATTCAAGGCGGTCAATCAGAAACTTTTCGGGATTTTCTCCGTAATGGCTGTAAAGGCCCTTATAACAGCTGCGCCTAAAATAATCAAGATGATTTTCATTGTTGGGAACATCAAAACGGGGAAGCTTGCGCACTCCGAATTCAAAATCAACGTTGCATCTGTCTGCAATTTTCTGAGTGTTTTCAATAGCATCTGGATATTTTGAGAAAAGCTCTCGCATTTCATCTTCTGTTTTTATATAGAACTCGTCAGTCTGAAACTCCATTCTGTCATTATCGTTAACCGTTTTATTTGTCTGAATACAGAGGAGTATATTATGGATCTTGCTGTCTTCCTTTTCAATATAATGACAATCGTTAGTTGCCACTATGTCAACTCCGATTTCCTCGGAAATTCTTACAAGATTCGGTATTATACGCTGTTGCTCTTCAATTCCGTGATCCTGCAGCTCAATAAAAAAGTTCTCTTTTCCGAATAAATCACGGTAATACTCTGCCTTTTTCTTTGCGGAATCATAATCGCCGTCAAGGAGTTTTTGAGGTATTTCACCTGCAAGGCATGCCGAAAGGCAGATCAAACCCTCGTGATACTGCTGCAAAAGCTCGTCGTCAATTCGAGGTTTTGAATAAAAGCCTTCGGTAAATCCCTTTGAAACAAGCTTAATAAGATTTTGATAGCCGGTGTTATTTTCACAAAGCAGAACCATATGATAATATTTTTCATATGAAGATGTTTTATCAAAACGCGAATGAGGCGCAACATATACCTCACAGCCGATTACAGGCTTAATGTTTTCTTTTATACAGGCTCTGTAAAAATCTATTACTCCGTACATTACACCGTGGTCTGTTATTGCAAGAGAGGTCATTCCCTTTTCTTTGGCAGCATGAGCTATTCTGCTTATACGGCATGCACCGTCGAGCAGGCTGTACTCTGTATGAACATGTAAATGAGTGAATGCCATTTTACTCACCTGTTACCTTTGCTTTGATTTTTCCGTCTGAAAATTCAAGCGTAAATTCATCGTCTTTTTCAAGCTGTGTTTTTGAGCTTATTACCTTGCCGTCTTTTTCGGCAATTGAATAACCCCTTGCAAGCACCGAGAGCGGATTTAATCCCTCCAGCTTTGACGCAATATTTGAAACTGCGTTTGATTTTAAATTATAAATTTCGGTAATCCTTTTCTGCAATGAATTATTTAAAAAGTCAATCTTTTTTTCACTGCCTATAATTTTTGCCTTAGGCGACACAAAGGATAACCGTCTGCGAAAATCTGCAATTATATTATTGCCCTGTCTGATTTTTAAATCCGTCAGGGACGAAACATAATGAAGCTGAGAACTGTAATAAGAAAGAAGCTCCTCCTTGTCGGGAACAGCAAGCTCTGCCGCCGCAGACGGTGTGGGAGCGCGCATATCGGAAGCAAAGTCGCAGATAGTAAAGTCCGTTTCATGTCCTACGGCGGAAATAACAGGAATTTTGCAGTCATAAATCGCATATGCAAGCTCTTCGCTGTTAAACGCCCACAAATCTTCTATGGAGCCTCCGCCTCTTCCTATGATTATTACATCGCAGGCATTATGTTCATCAAGCGTTTTTACCGCTCTTACAAGCTGAGCAGGAGCATTTTCTCCCTGAACGAGTACAGGACACATAACAACATTTATGCAGGGAAAACGTCTGTAGAGTATGTTCAGTATATCCTGAACAGCCGCGCCTGTAGGTGAAGTTACAACGCCGACGGTCTTCGGAAACTTAGGAAGCGGCTTTTTGCGTTCACTGTCAAAAATACCTTTTTCAGAAAGCGTCTTTTTAAGCTGTTCATACGCCAAAGTAAGCGCACCTATTCCGTCAGGCTGCATATCTTCTATATAAAGCTGATACTGACCGTTCGGTTCATAGAGAGCAACGCGCCCTCTACATATGACTTTCATACCGTCGACAGGCTTAAAACGAAGATTTCGCGCATTGCCTGAAAACATAACGGCACGTATTACAGACTTTTCATCCTTAAGAGAAAGATATATATGTCCGCTTCTGTAATGGTCGGTCAAATTTGAAATTTCGCCCGTAAGAAATACAATATTAAGTTTTGGGTCATTTTCTATCAGCGACTTGATGTAAAAATTAAGCTGAGATACGCTGAGAACTTTTGGCGCGGTAAAATCAGGTGTGTACATTTTTAAACTTCCTGTATGCAAGATAGGCTATGCCTGCCGCATTGTCTGTTGAATAACAAGGCTCTGCAAACACAGCATTGTACTTTTCTGTAAAAGAATTTTTTATAATTAAATTTGACATAACTCCGCCTGCATATAATACAGGCAGTCTGCCGAATTTTTCAAAAAGTCTGTCGGTCATCATTGAAAGAGATTTTTCAATATATTTAAGACAATATGCCGCAACATATTCCTTAGGATTATTTTCACTAATCAGCTTTTTACAAAGGTTTTCAACTCCGCTCAAACAACAGTCGCAGCCTTTCAATGTAGGATGAACAGTAATGCTTGCTGTATTTTTGAGCGCGAGTTTTTCAAGCTCTGCACCGCAGGGAAAGCTCAGTCCGAGCATAATTCCAACACGGTCGACAGCCTGTCCTGCGTGCAAATCAAGAGATTTTGCCGCCGGTTCCAGAGAAAATCCGTCATCATATCCGTCTGCAATTACGGCTTCGGTTGTTCCTCCGCTGACATGAAATGCTATAAATTTTTGCATAAACAAATCATCACGTTTTGAAGAATAGAGTGCCGCCGCAATATGTCCTTCCTGATGAGAAAAAGAAAAAAGCGGTATTTTCAGAGCAGAAGATAAAATTTTTGCCGTGTTCTCTCCTACTGTAAAACACGGCATATATGAGCCGTCAACAGGGCGCGGCTTTATAGAAACACCGATTGCGTCAATCAGTGTTGTATCAATATTTTCAACAAGTTTTGAAAACAGAGAATGAAGCTGTGCTGTATGATGAAATACTGCGTCGCTTTGACGCAGACCAAGCTGTCCCTGTTTTACGGGCAAAAGCTTTTTCTGCTGTATCATCTTCTCTGTTTTGCTGTCATAAAGCGCTGTTGACGTTGTATAGTTAGATGTATCTATTCCGAGAATCAAGCTCATTTTACTTCCTCTTTATTGCTGCGCAGATATGAGCCGAGTATTCCGTTTACAAACTTACTTTCGTCAATTGTGTATTTCTTTGCAAGCTCTACCGCTTCATTTACCGAAACACTTTCTGGTACGCTGTCAACATATTTTATTTCATAAAGAGCAAGACGAAGTATAGCAAGAGAAGCCTTTGAAATTCTTGAAATCGACCATCCCTTTTTTAAATATTTAGAGATTTCCAAATCAAGTTCTCCCTTTTTGTCCTCAATCGCACTGACAACAGACTGTGCATAACCGCATATTCCGCCCTCAAACATCTCGGCATTGTCCTCAAGTGTTGTTTCAAGCGGCTCGTCATCAAACGATTTTGAGAACAGCAGCATAAATGCCTGTTCCCTTGCTTCGCTTCGTGTAAGCTTAATCTGACTGCTGTTTAAATCATTGCTCATAATAATACCAACTTTTACTTATAATTACAGAATAATTATATCACAGCAGAAATAAAATGTAAATGCAATATCGCAGAATCATTTATATTTGATATGCGAAAACACATCATAATATTGCCTTTTTTATGCTCCGACTATAGATATGTCATCATAATCGACCTCATAATGAGATATTACGGCGTCATCAATTACAAGCGCTGAGGTATCGTTAAGTTCAGAGTCGGGCACTATTATTGTTACTCCAACATCACTTATGTAACAAAGACATTCAGAAAAGCCTTTTGCTTTTACTATGCTTTCTATGCTGTCCTGAATGGTAAAGTTTTTAAGCATAGACTCAACGCTTTTCTGGGACTCGCTTTTTTCCTCGTCGCTTGCGCTCTCTATGTTTAATATTTTGTTTGCATCGTCTATGACCTTATCCTGAGTTGCCTGACGCTTTGTCCGCTCGGTTGCAAAATAGTTTTTCTGCTCCTTGGACAGAGCAGAGGTTTCTACCGCTTCATCTGATGTTGATTCTGAAACAGTTGCATTAACATATGAAGCCGCTCCAAGCTCCTTGGAAGTCGTATCGGGATGTGCTCCTGCAAACTGCCAGTTTATATATACTGCTGTGCCGAGTGCAAGAACAAGAGCTGCAAGAACTATATACTTTTTTTGAAATTTCATAATACTACCGACCTTTATTCTGATAATTTTGTAATACATACTTTTGCTGTTGAAATGTCAAGAGCTTTTGTCACCGCGTCGGTTATTCGCTCGACTACAACAGGATCGTCACCGCCTTCACATACAACGAGCACTCCTCTGATGAGAGGTTCGATTTCCTTTGTTTTTGTTGTGCTGTCATTAAGGTAAACATATTCTACGCTGTTTTCCATTGTGAGCAGCACTTTGGTTTCTCCCGCACCTTCAATTTGTGAAATCACAGTCTGAAGGTCGCTTTCAATTTCTGTGCTGTAGGTAGTTACCGAAAATTCTTCTTCCTTATTTTGATTTGTCAGCGCGCCGAAATCTATGTACGATGAAAGAAAAATTAACGCTATGCCCACTATGCCGGATATAACTATCAGCCTGCGGATTTTGTCATTATCCAGCAGTTTTTTCATTTTTCCCATACTTTTACTTTCTTCCATATTTTACTCCGTCATTATGTTTGGCATTACTCCAAAGTTCTGCAAAACTATTTCGCTGATTAAATCGGTGTACTGCATGTATTCTTTGCTTATATATATGCTTATAGATGATATGATTATGCTGTTTTCATCGGTAAGCGAAAGAATTATTTTTCCGTCATTTATTTTTATTGAGTTTTGCAGGAGAATATCTTTCAGAGATTTCTCTAAATTTTCTTTTGTGCTGTTTAAAATCTCTTTGCTGTACAGCTCATCATCTGTTGCCGTTAGGTCATCTGCTGTTTCATATTCGGAAATATTGACGTCAAACTGTGTTAAAGCATTTTTTACGGGTACAATGAGCGAACAAATTATAAACGCTCCGAGCACAAGGTTGATTATCTTTTTTGTACTTCCGTCACTGACAAAATTGGATACAAGCGTACAGATAAGAGTTGACGCACATATGGCGGTAATTACAGTAAATATCCCGTTCAACTTCCTCCACCGCCTATTATAAGAACTATTGCAGTCGAGATTATGTAAATTGACATTATACACAAAACAATTGCAAGAAGTGTTGAGAACACGGTGGTCACGCTTTCAAGCAGCTTTGAGGTCTGACCAAGATTTAATACATCGGCTGTTGACTTGCCAAGCCATAGTGTTATTATCCACATCAAACTTTGCAGTATTACAGGCAAAAATACAACTGCTATAGAGATTATGACAAATACTCCTACTCCTGATTTTAACAGACCTATACTTCCCTGTACTGTTTTATATGCGTCAGACAAAGCAGAGCCTACAATAGGAATAAATGAATTAAGAGTAAACCGCACGGCGCGTGTTGATACATCATCAAGCGACGTTGTAATAAGCTGTTTAAAAGTCAGGACAGCCGTAAAAATTGTCATACCGAAGCCTAAAAGCCACTTTATTACTTTTGAAATTATGTTTGTAAATCCGCTCAGGTTTATGTCTGGTGACACAGTTGACGTTACGCTAAGTCCCAAAAACATATTCAGCAGAGGAATAATTATTTTTGAAGAAAGCTGTCCCACCCCCTCTCCTGCCGCAAGCATCATTGAATAATAAGAGCCTCCGCTTACGGGATGTCCCGATGAAGCCATTATTACAACCATAACGGGTATGTATGCCATCATCAGGTTTGATGAAATTTCTATGACCGACGAGGTACTGTTTATGACGGATATTGCAGGCATAGCTACGGAACAGGTTACACAAAGCGTTGAAACAATGTTTATTGCAGTAGAAACATCAGAGCTGAGAGTATTTTTATAGGCCGAAAGAATTGAACATATAAGCAATAGCGCGATGATTGTAATAAGCCCTTTAAGCGGAGATGAGATGTTTTCACCAGCCATATTGGCAATTTCGTTAATTATCGATGAAAATGAAAGCTGAGAGAGCTTATTGGAATCTGCGCTGTCAGTTCCCATTCTTTCAAGGCTTTGCTTTACTTCGTCTGAAAGACTGTTGTAAATTCCCGATAAATCATAACTTAATCCGCTGTCTTGGGCGTTTGCCGTAAAAGCCGAAGAACAAAGCAGTGTTACGGCAATGATTATAACAGCCAATATTTTTTTCACATCTTCACCTCTAACTTCTTTATGATAATTTCTGATTCATAAAACAATCGTAAATTATCACTACGTCTTTACAAGAGAAAGCACGGTGTTTAGAATGTCACTGTAAAGCGGCAGTGAGGTAATTGTTACCATTAATTTGCCTGCAAGCGAAACATTATTGGCAAGCGACTGACTGCCTGCATCCTTACAGGTGTTTACCGCGAATTCGGTTATAAGGCATATTCCTATTACTTTGAGCAGTATAACTATATAGCTTGTACTTATGTCGGATACGGCAATTATTTGGTTTACCATACTCACCACTTCCGACACTTGCGAAAGCACCGACAGCAGAATGATTACCGAACAGGATATTCCGAGCATAATCGCTATTTCACCGTTTTTGGGCCGCAGGGTGACAATCATTATTACAGCAACAACAGCCAAAACGCAAATTGAAATTACATTCATTTTTAAAATCCAAACAATCGTTTTATTGTTGTGAACAACGAGCTTATCTGAGTTATGATAAGCGTCAGCACCACAATCAGTCCTGCGAGCGAGGTAAGCATTGCCTGTTCCTCACGTCCGCTTCTTATGAGCAATTGTGTAAGCACCGCCACTATAATTCCAACGGCGGCTATTTTGAAAATAAGCTCAACGTCCATTTCTACCTCTTATATCATCATAAGGGCTGCTGCCGTTCCGACAAAAAAGCCCATTGTTTTGTATAGCTTAGATTTTTTTATTATTGCCTCTTCCGAGTTTGCCAGCTGTTTTTTAAAAACAGCTTTATAAAGCTCTATATGTTTGAGCTGTCCGTCAATGTCGGTTTTTCCAAGCTGAGAACCGAATTCAATTAAAAGCTCTCTGTCATCTTTTGTAAGTGAGTAAACTTTCGAAATTGATTTTATTCTTTCTTCCCATATTATACCGAACGGTACATTATGATTGTCGTCTTCAATTCTTAAAGACGACAACTCCTTTGACCTTGCAGAAATAGACACAAGCGTAAAAATATCATCTGAATTATATCTTATATTGGTTGAAAGAGCAGACAGAAAAACGATAAAGCTTTTAATAAAGTTTCTTCTCATATAGAGATTTTTTGACATACAGCAGCCATAGGCAAAGCAGGCGCATATCAGCAGTCCTCCGCCGATTATTTTAAATACCAAAAACATCACCCGCCTCGGATATTTTTACTATTTGTCCGGGCGAGCTTTTATTTGACAGAAAAACAATCTTTGAAAATGCACCGGTTTTGACAATGCTGCGAATATTCTCCCTGCGTTTAAGCTCGTATTCGCTTGACGAGTGAACAGTTGCAATTATGGTTACGCCGCAGTTTACCGAATGTTCTATTGCCTCTATATCCTCATTAGAGCCTATCTCGTCACAAATTATGATGTCTGGCGCCATACTGCGGATTGCCTGCATCATAGCTTCGCTCTTTTTATAGGAATCATATACGTCGCACATTCCAATGTCATTTTGAAATACTCCAGACGAGATTCCTGCAAGCTCTCCCCTCTCATCAATCAGAGAAACATTCTTGCCTGATTCCGTTGAAAGAATTCTTGCCAAATCACGTAAAACCGTTGTTTTTCCCGAACATGGAGCACCACATATAAGAACGCCTTTATTAATTTCCCCGAGCCTTTCTATAAGTCTTTTGGCACAGCCTTTGTGCTCCCTTGCAATTCGTATGTTAATTGATGTTATATCACGAATATTTGTAATCATACCGTTATTCATTACCGCTGTACCGCAAATGCCTGCTCTGTGTCCTCCGTGAATAGTTACAAAGCCGTTTATTATTTCTTTTTGCCGCGCATAAACTGAATAATTACAGATATTATGGAAGGTATCGGCTATATCGGCCCTGGTCACGTTCAGCATGGAATCTTTTATCGGAGTGCTTGTCAAACCGCCCTGAATAGTAACATAATAAGTAACATCAGGACAGACGACTGCAAGCGGTCTGTTTACCCTGAGTCGTATTTCCTGAGCAGAAGTACTCAGACGGTCCGCCAAATTGATGAGCCGTTTGTAAATCGGCGGACTCAGGCAGCTGACTGCCTGTTTAAAACGTCCTTCATCATTTATACTTGTCATTTTAAATTCCTCCTGTATGTTTTACAGTAATTACTATGTTGACAAGCATAAAAATATGACCTCAGCGGAAAATAATCCGCTGAGGTCACTTTTATTTTAATAACAATACTTTTTATGCAATCATTAGATTAAGACTTTATCATTTCCTTGAACTCATCTTCTGAAATTATTGTAATTCCAAGGGTTTGAGCCTTTGTAAGCTTACTGCCTGCCTCGCTTCCCGCAAGCACATAAGAAGTCTTTTTTGAAACGGAAGAGCTTGTTTTTCCTCCGTTCTGCTCAATCAGCTTTGAAGCCTCGCTTCTTGTCATTGTAGGGAGTGTTCCTGTCAGCACAAAGGTTTTTCCATTAAAAATTCCTTTGTCGGTTTTGGGCGCCGATGATTTCATTTTAAGTCCAAGCAGCTTTAAATCATTGATAAGCTCTTTTGTACTGTCAAGCGAAAAATAGTTTTCAAGATTTAATGCCATTATTTCGCCAAAACCGTCAATTGCTTCAAAATCTGATGCTTTTGCGGCAAATATATCTTCAATCGTAAGAAAATTATCACACAAAAGCTTTGCCGCTTTAAGACCTATATTACGTATTCCGAGTGCAAATACAAGGCGGTAAAGCTCATTATCTTTTGATTTTTTAATTGAAGAAATAAGATTATTTGCAGATTTTTCGGCTTTTCTGTCAAGAGCTATAATATCTTCGGCTTTTAATCTGTATAAATCCGCAGGTGATTTTACAAGATTTTTACCTACAAGCTGTTCAAGAACAGCAGGACCAAGACCGTCAATATCCATTGCGTCTCGGCTGACAAAATGAATAAGGTGGCGCATAAGCTGTGCAGGACAGTCTGTGTTTGTACAGCGTACAGCCGCCTCGTCTTCATCCTGAGAAACAGGACTTCCGCACGAAGGGCAGTATTTCGGAAATTCAAACGGTTCTGCATTATCAGCGTGCTCCTTGACCGAGAGAACCTCAGGTATAATTTCACCTGCCTTGCGTATTATTACGGTATCGCCTACACATATTCCCTTTTCTTCAATGAAATCCTTATTATGCAAGGTTGCTCTGCTTACGGTTGTTCCAGCAAGAAGAACAGGCTCAAAATTGCCTACAGGCGTTAAAACTCCCGTCCTGCCTACATTAATTTCTATATTAAGGAGCTTAGTGGGCTTTTCTTCAGGCGGATATTTATAAGCTTCCGCCCAACGTGGATATTTTGCGGTATTGCCCAAAAGGCTTCGCGTTTCAAAGCTGTCGACCTTAACGACCGCTCCGTCAATTGCATAATCAAAAGTTCCGCGCATATTGCCTATGCGCTCTATCTCCTCTATGACATCGTCAATGTTATCATATACTTTATAAAATGAAGTAGAAAATCCGAGCTTTGCAAGATAATCAAGACTGCTGCTGTGGTTATTAATTTCTGTTCCCCTGATTTGCTGGATATTAAAAATGAAAATATCAAGATTTCTTTGAGCAGTTATCTTAGCATTTTTCTGCCTAAGTGAACCTGCGGCGGCATTTCTGGGATTTTTAAATGTCTTTTCCTCATTCTCTTCCTGACGTTTTGTGAGTTCATTGAAGCTGTCGAATGACATATAAACCTCACCGCGAACTTCAAGAAATTCAGGAGCGTTTGCAATGCGTTTGGGAAGGCTTTTGATGGTCATCAAGTTATCCGTTACATCTTCCCCGGTCGTTCCGTCGCCTCTTGTTGAGCCTCTGACAAACACACCGTTCTGATACTCGCATGAAACAGAAAGGCCGTCAAATTTCGGCTCTACTACATATCTTACGTTTGGAGCCGTTTCACGAACTCTTTTATCAAAATCTCTTAACTCATCGTGTGAAAAACTGTCGTGCAGACTTTCCATTACTACTGTATGTGTAACGGGCGAGAATTTTTCACCTGCACTTCCTCCCACCCTGTTTGTCGGTGATAACGGTGATTTTAAGGTTGGATAAGTCTCTTCTAAATTTTCAAGCTCACGAAGCATTTTATCGTACTCAAAGTCCGAAATTTCAGGCTCGTCTTTGTTATAATAAAGATTATTATGATATTCAAGCTGTTGTGTAAGCTCTTTTACTCTGTTTTCAGCCGATAATATATCCATATTTTTCACTCCGAAGTAATGCTTATAATTATTTATCATTTTAAACGCACGACGGACGCGCACCGCGCGTCCCTTATAAATTGTGCATTATGTAAAACATCAAATAAATTCAAATCAGCTTATTTATTAACCTGTGATGTTCCCTTTTCTCGCAGATATGTTGATTCAAGGTCTGCAAGATGAAGCTTTACCGCAAGAGGATAACGATCATACGCCTGACTGATTGTATTGCTGTTTTTATCACCGAATTCACCCATATGCCAGCGTATAGCCATCGCTTCGTCTATTTTTAGATGCATTTTTCGCTCTATGAGAAATACGGATTTTTCGCCATGTCCGTACGGAAATTGGTCATCAATTGCATAGTAAGGAACTTTTTCCCACTGTCCTGTAAGCTCGTTTTTTACATTTCGTGATGACACCTTGTAAAACTGCGCCTTGCACAAGTCATGAAGCAAACCGCAGATAGCAAAGCTTTCTAAGTTATCGGTTTCTTCGTCAAAATGCTTTTCCATCATAGTATTAAACACGCTTACTGAGTGCATCACAAGTCCGTTTTCACAAGCACAATGATATTTTGAGCTTGCAGGAGCTGTGAAAAAATCTGTGCGCTTGAGCCATTCGAGAAGCTCGGCTGCACCATTGCGTGTAATATGCTCGTTATATATTGCAATAAATTCTTCCTGTGGTGTCATAATAATTCCTCCGCTTAAAAAGCAAGGGCACCTGTTAAGGTGCCCTTAATATTACAAATTATTCATTGTCAGCGTCTGCTTCTGTTTCTACTGTTTCGGCAGCTTCAGCAGTTTCAGTTACTGCCTCAGCGGTTTCAGTTGCTTTTTCAGTCTTTGGTGCAGGAGCCTGCTCATCTTCAGGAAGCAAAGCACGCATTGAAAGACTTACACGCTTTTTGTCAAAGTCGATTGCAGTAATCTTTGCTTCAACAGTTTCGCCTACTTTAAGAACATCTGCGGGCTTGTCAATTCTCTTGTTGGCTATCTGAGAAATGTGGATAAGACCGTCAATTCCGGGAATGATGTTTGCAAATGCGCCGAAAGTAGTAAGTCCTACAATAGTAGCATTGACAACTGTTCCCTCAGGATAGTTGTTTTTAAGAATTTCCCAAGGATTATCCTCTGCATTCTTAAAGCCGAGAGAAATTTTCTTTGTTTCCTCGTTAATATCCTTAATATATACCTCGACTGTATCGCCTACATTTACGACCTCATTCGGATGCTTTATGTGAGTCCATGAAAGCTCGGAAATATGAATCATTCCGAATACGCCGCCAAGGTCAACAAAAGCGCCGTAGCTCGTAAGGGATTTTACAACACCTTTGTAACGCTTACCGATTTCGCAGTTTTTCCAGAATTCTTCACGCTGAGCTGCTCTCTGCTCTTTAAGTACGCTGCGTATAGATCCGATTGCTCTTCTGCGTCTGCCGTGCTGTGAAACCTCAATAAGTCTGAAGTCAACTTCCTGTCCTACAAGATTTTCAAGACTTTCATCACGTGTAGCTGTGGCCTGTGAAGCAGGTATGAAAATTCTTACTCCGTTATATACTACGATTACTCCGCCTTTTACAGCTTCCGTAACCTTGCTTGTAAGTATTTCCTGAGAATCTGCCTTTTCCTGAAGCGTCTCCCAGCCTTTCTGAGCGTCAACTCTGCGCTTTGAGAGCATTATTGTGCCTTCCTGGTCGTTTGTCTTCATAATAAGAAGCTCGATTTTGTCGCCTACCTTGACAACATCCTCAGGCTTTGCATTTGGGTCGCTTGAAAGCTCAGAAAGCGGAATAAATCCTGTTTGCTTTCTGCCAACGTCAACCTGTACTTCGTTTGGCGCAATGCTGAGCACTGTACCCATTACCCTCTCATTTGTATTTAAGTTTTTGAGGGATTCTTCAAGTAACTCCTCAAAAGATTCTTCAAAATTTGTTTCACCGGATTTAATTTCACTCATTGTATCCAGTACCTCCTTTATTATCCTTGCAGGTGTAGAAGCACCAGCAGTTACGCCTATGTTTTCGGCTGACTTAACCTGTTTATAATCAAGCTCGTTCGCAGTTTCAATTAAAACTGTGTTCGGACACTGCTTTTTGCATATATCGAAAAGCTTTCCCGTATTGGAACTGTGCCTGTCTCCGATTACAACCATAAAATCCGAACGCGCCGCTATTATATCGGCCTCATTCTGCCTAACTGACGTAGCATTACATATTGTATCAAATATTTTTGGATTTGTACATAGTTTTTTTATCTTTTTTATACATTTTTTCCATTCGTTTGTGTCAAACGTAGTCTGTGCCACAATTATTGGCTGCTTATTTTTCGTATTTAGAATAATTGGCAATATTTTATCAAGCTCCTGTTCATTGTTAAAAGTATAACAATGAGCTTTGCAGTGACCAATTATGCCCTGTACCTCAGGATGCTCGCTGTTGCCTGCTATGAGAACTATTTCATTATCAGAATTTGCCGACGCAACTATTTTATGAATCTTCCTCACAAACGGACAAGTAGCGTCTTTATATTCAATTTTTTTGCTGTCAAGCTCATCAATAACCGACTGCGGTACTCCGTGAGAACGGATTACAAGGGTTTCTCCTGATTTCAGGCTGTCAATGCAATCAACCGAACGGCAGCCTCTCTCCTCAAGATCACGCACTACTTCCATATTATGGATTATCGGACCGAGCGTATATACCTTGTAATTACTGTCAAGAAGCTCCTCTACCATTTTTATAGCTCGGTTTACTCCAAAGCAGAAACCTGCTGACTCAGCTTTTCTTATAATCACGCAAATCCTGCTCCCTCATCTTTTTTATTTCTGCCATTATTTTGTTTGACGCTTCTTTCAGCTCACGTCTGCCCCCGTCGACAGTAAGTCCGAGCCGGTCGGGGGTAAGCGGCTCCCCGAAATGAATTACTCTTTTTGAGAATGTGTATTTAGGGTTGCCGACAATTGTTATGCAGGCAGGAATAACAGGCACCTGCATCTGCTGTGCAACAAGCGCACATCCGCTTCGAGGGCGCATAAGCTCGCCTGTTTTTGTTCGTCCGCCTTCAAGAAAAATTGTCATTATTTCTCCGTCTTTTATTAAATCCTCCCCTGTTTTTATAGCTTTGTTATCTCCTGTTCCTCTTTCAACAGGAAATGCTCCCAAAGCACGGATTAACGCACCAAAAAATTTATTTTTAAAAAGCTCTGATTTAGCCATAAAATAAAGACGGCGCTTCTGGCATAATCCGAGCAAAACAGGGTCAGAAAAAGAGAGATGATTACAAGCTACGATAAATCCTCCCTCCTGCGGAATGGTATGATTATTAATCGGCTTATATCTGTAAAACAATTTAAAAATCGGTGTGCAAACTACTCTGCCGATTGCATAAAGAACCTTTGACTGTCCCATCAGATATTCTCCTTTATTACGGATAGTATTTTTTCAACCGACTGTTCAAAGTCAAGTTCGGTTGTATCAACCATAACACAGCCGTCGGCAGGCTTGAGCGGAGCTGTTTCGCGGTGGGAATCGTTGTAGTCACGGGTTATGACATCACTTAAAATATCCTCATATTTTACATCCATTCCCTTTTCGCAAAGCTCTTTATAACGGCGTTGGGCGCGTGCTTCGGGAGAAGCTGTAAGAAAAATTTTAACTTTTGCGTCGGGAAGCACAACCGTTCCAATGTCGCGTCCGTCCATAATAACATTATGGCTTTTTGCCATATTTCTCTGCAAATCGAGAAGATATGCCCTTACAGAGGGTACGGCTGATATTTTGGATGCCATCATTGAAGCTTCGGGCGTGCGTATAAATCCCGAAACATCCTCTCCGTCAAGCAGAACAATTTGCTCGCCGTTTTCATTAAATGTAAGGTCAACAGTTATCTTTGAAAGAAGATCATCAACCTCGGCAGACGGTATCGGCTCAATATTATTTCTTGACGCAGCAAGTCCTATGGTTCGGTAAAGTGCGCCTGTATCAACATATATAAAGTCAAGAGCCTTTGCCGCTCTTTTTGCAATTGTCGATTTACCTGCACCGGCAGGTCCGTCAAGAGCTACTGCAACAGACATTTATTTCATCCTTTCGGTTTTGAATACAAATTAATTATTGTCAATTAATACTTATTTAAGCACATTGTTTTTACTATGCTAAACTATATATAGGAACTTGAAATACCTGCAAGCCTTCCCGTGCTCCACGCAATTTGAAGATTAAATCCGCCTGTGTAAGCATCACAGTCTATTACTTCACCTGCAAAAAACAATCCCGAAATCAGCTTGCTTTCCATTGTTTTGGGATTAATTTCACTTGTTTTTACGCCGCCTGATGTGATTATAGCCTCATCTATAGGGCGAAAACCTGTAATTCCAACGGTAAAAGATTTTAAAATTTCACATAGCTTTCTGCGTTCTTCTTTTGTGATGGAATTGCATTTCTTCTCAAAGGGTATTCCCCATCGTTTTAGCACGGGAACAATAATTTTTCTCGGCAAAAGCTTTGAAAATGAATTTGAAACATCTTTATTTGAATTATCTTTAAAATCATTTTGCAGACGTTTGTCGAGCTGTTCAAGACTAAGTGCCGGCTTTAAGTCAATTTCGGCAGTATATTTCCCTTTTGTAACGTCACGAATATGTGAGCTTGCCGATAAGATCATCGGTCCGCTCATACCGAAATGCGTAAAAAGCATTTCACCGAAATCGCTGTAAACGGTTTTTCCTGAATAATTTTCAATTATTTTAAGCGACACATTTTTGAGTGAAAGTCCCTGCATTGATTTACATTCGGGATTATCGCTTTCAAGTGGCACAAGAGACGGCTTGAGTTCGGTTACGGTATGTCCTGCCTGCTTTGCAAAAATATATCCGTCACCGGTTGAACCAGTCAGCGGATAACTTTTTCCTCCGCAGCAGACAATCACACTGTCTGCAAAATATTTTGAGTTTTTACATTTCACACCGATGACCGCACCGTTTTCAATTATTAGTGAAAGCGCTTCATCGCACACAAGGTTACAGCCTTTTTCAATGATAAACCCATGCAAAGCATCAACAACGTCAACAGCCTTGTCGGAAACCGGAAAAACCCTGCTCCCGCGTTCGGTTTTAAGACTTAGACCGAGAGATTGAAAAAAATCAATTGTATCCTGAGGAGTAAAGCTGTTGATCGCAGAATAAAGGAACCTTCCGTTTACAGGTACATTTTGAATATATGTCTGAACATCACAATTATTTGTGATGTTACATCTTCCCTTGCCGGTAATCATTATTTTTCTGCCGACACGCTTATTTTTTTCAATAACCGTAACTGACGCTCCGCACTCAGCGGCAAAGCCTGCGGCGACGAGTCCTGCCGCACCTGCTCCTATTACAACAACCTTTTTATTTGTCATCTTCGTTGTTTCTCTCTGTGTTGTCATCGTGATTTGCATAAACTCCGTCGCGGTTCCATATGCGTTCTAGCTGACGGAAATTCTCTGACACTTCGTCCTTTTTCTTCAAAACAGTTGCAACTATCAGCGCATTAATAAGGCTGAGAGGCGCAACAAGAGAATCCACAATCGACGCCATATCGCTTCTTGCAATTAAAATCGAGTCAGACGACTGAACCAGAGGCGACGCCATACTGTCGGTTATTGCAACGGCATGCGCACCCCTTGAGCGTGCAAAATCCATTGCTTCAACTGCCATTGAACTGTAACGCGGAAATGATATTCCTATCATTACGTCCTTGTCGGTAATTCTGAATATATGTTCATAAGTTGTCGTAGTGCTTGTCGTGTTTATAACTCTTACATTGTCAAAAATCAGCTCAAAATAATATGCAAGAAAATTTGCTATCGGAGCCGTTGAGCGAACACCGAAAATATAGATACGTTCGGCACTGCAAATTTTATCAACAGCTCTGTTAAAATCCTCGTGCGATGTTTCTTCTATTGTTCTGCGGATTTTTTCAATATCCTGACTTAATACGCTGTCAAGTACATTTTCATTTCCAATACGGCTTGAAGTAACTTCAATTCGCTGAACAGACGTAAGTTTATTTCTTATCATCTCCTGCATAGCTTTTTGAAGCTTAGGATAACCGTCGTAACCAAGCTCTGTTGCAAAACGAACAACCGTACTTTCGGAAACTCCTACTGTTTCTCCAAGCTTAGAGGCGGTCATAAACGCCGCCTTGTCATAATGTTCCTCTATATATAAAGCAATCCTTTTCTGTCCTTTTGAAAAGGAATTCATCATCAAATCTATTCTTGTAAGAAGATGTGTAATCATTTTTATGATACTCCTTATATTATACTGCTATATGCAAATTCATTTTATCACATCAACTTGCATAATTCAATAACCGATAAAGTTATTTTAATGAATTTTTACAAAATTATGAAATGAGCGCCGCTTTTTGTTGCAAACATTGGGTGCATATGATAAAATTACAATATATAAATAATTAACACCCGATTATTAAACTTGGGTTAAAATAAATTGATTATTTTATGGAGTTGAAATTAATGATTGCGATAATTGACTACGGCGCAGGCAATATAAGAAGCGTTGACAAAGCGCTTAAACATATCGGCTGTGATGCTGTTATTACGAGAGATACAGAAACAATTCTCAAAGCAGACGGCGCCGTTCTGCCGGGCGTAGGTTCATTCGGCGATACAATGGATACAATGACGTCCTACGGTATTAAAGACACTGTTGTTAAGTACACGGAGAGCGGAAAGCCTTTTCTCGGAATTTGTCTGGGATTACAGCTTCTTTTCCCAAAAAGTGAAGAAAGCCCTAATGCAAGAGGATTAGGAATTTTTGACGGTGTAATTTCAAAAATTCCGTCGGGTGGGGGACTGAAAATTCCTCATATTGGCTGGAACAGTCTTAAAATAAAAGAAAACAGCCGACTGTTTAAAGGAATAAGCGGAAATCCATATGTATATTTTGTTCATTCATATTTTCTTAATGCGGCAGATAAGTCAATTGTATCAGCACAGACGCAATACGGTGTAACAATTGACGCCGCTGTTGAAAATGAAAATATTTTCGCAACACAGTTTCATCCCGAAAAAAGCGGTGAAACAGGACTTAAAATACTTAAAAACTTTGCTGATATAGTCAAGGCTGAGGAGGTTTAAAGAATGTACGCAAAAAGAATTATTCCGTGTCTTGATGTCAAAAACGGCAGAGTTGTAAAAGGAATGAGCTTTGTAAATCTTGTTGACGCAGGCGACCCTGTTGAATGTGCCAAGCAGTACGACAAGCAAGGTGCAGACGAGCTTGTTTTCCTTGACATTACAGCATCAAGCGACTCAAGAAATATAACAATCGATATGGTTGAAAAGGTGGCAAATTCTATTTTTATTCCTTTCACAGTTGGCGGAGGTATAAGAAGCGTTGATGATTTTAACGCACTGCTGAGAGCAGGAGCAGATAAGGTTTCGGTTAACTCTGCGGCTGTGCACCGCCCCGAACTTATAAGCGAGGCGGCTTATAAATTCGGAAGCCAATGCGTTGTTGCGGCAATTGACGCTAAAAGGAACGCAAACAGCTGGGAGGTTTATGTAAACGGAGGCAGAACTCCTGTAGGTCTTGACGCTGTTGAATGGGCGGTTAAGTGTGAAAAACTCGGTGCAGGTGAAATTCTTCTCACGAGTATGGACGAGGACGGACAGAAAAAAGGATACGACATTGCTCTTACAAGAGCAGTATCAGAAAGAGTTAATATTCCTGTAATTGCAAGCGGCGGCGCAGGAGCGCTTGAGCATTTTTACGACGCATTTACAGCAGGCAAGGCTGACGCAGTTTTAGCGGCTTCACTGTTTCACTTCGGAGAAATCCCCATACCCAAACTTAAAAAATATCTTGATGAAAATAATATTCCTGTAAGGTTGTAATTTCTAATATTCCTATAAAGTTAAGGGCTGTACGATTTTATCGTACAGCCCGTTCATTTGGTGTCCTTTAGGGCGTGGAAATAAACCCCCGGTTGAACCGGGGGAAGATAAAAAAGCTTTAGCAAAAGAAAAC
>CANQDR010000014.1 GCA_947593615.1 uncultured Clostridia bacterium | reverse complement strand
TCCGTGTCGCTCTGCCGAAATCATCAGTTATTGCACTTACTTTTATTCCGTCATTGCTTACATATGAACTGTTTTCAACACTTCCTCTCGTGATTGTCTTTATGTGTCCGTTTACAGAAGTCTTTTCAACCTGATTGCCGTCGCTGTCATAGCTAAGATAGTAAGACAATTCTGCATTATCAGACTGACGGTATTCTCCCGTTACACTTCCATTGAAATCGTAGTAATAGTATGTTGTTGTACCGTTTTGTGTATCAATTACTTTTGATACCAATCCTTTTTTATTGTAAACAAACATTGCAAGAATGCCGTTTTCTCCGCTAATTCTGATTATATTGTCATATACATCATAAAGATATTCAAGATAATCACCGTTTGCATAGGTTGTTTTTTCAAGCATACCGTTATGTGAATTATAGGTATTGCTTGCTATTTCTACATTACCAATCTTTGTTGAAATAAGATTATTAAACACATCATAATTAAATGTATATCTAAAATTGTTGTGGTCAATTGCAGAAATATTCCCCGTACTGCTATAATAATATTTATTTTGAGCGTCATAACTGCTCACCTGCGAGATATTACCCGACGAATTATATGTATAATTCACAACATTTTTTTCGCCGTCGGTGGTTGAGGTTACATTGCCGTTTACGTCATAGGTATATTCTACTGTTCCTCCGGCCTGATTAGTTTCAGAAATTACGTAATTTCCCGTTGTATCATATGTTTTTGAATTTTGCATATATTGCTCAGTTGTATTTTTGCTTTCACCCAATGTTTCACAGTATATATATCCGTCATATTCAAGATTGTTTGTTGTGGTATTATTATCCGTTGATGAATTATCATCTTCTGTTGATTCTTCAAAAGATAATGGTGAGAAATTGAGCATCGCATTATATATTGTCATTACATTTTTATTATAACCGTAAACAAACGCAAATGCAACATGATCAATGACAGTTTCCATATCATTTGGTGATACTGCCATACTTATACTTTGTCGATGTACCGTATCGGCATTGAATTCCTGATAGTGAGTTTCGGGAATTTCGTTATCTTTGTAATAGATATTAAGCGCTATTCCGAATGTTCTGTTCTCATTTGTAAGCGGCACTGACTTTGCCTGTGCTTCGCCCAAAAGATTAAACACAACTCCTGCTCTGCCGACTTTTACATTTTGATAAATATAGTTATTACTAAGTATATTATTTGAAGCCGTGTTATCATCAGGCAATGGTGATACAGGTTTTGCTTCTGTTGCGGATTCCGTTGGTGTTGTTTCTTCAGTTTCTACTAGATATATTTTCTGAATAGTTTTATCTACTGTTCCATGAAATTCATCAATAACATTTCCATATTCATCATATTTGAATAAATATGAGTCGGGTACTTTATAATTTGTAACATACGACATTGTAGGCAATTGTTCTTGAGAACTAGAGTTATTATTATCAACAGTTGTTTCTTGTGCAGTCGTTTCATTATCATAAGCACCTGCTTCTCCGTTTAGTACAACTGTTCCGTCTTGCACTGAGATTGACTTGTTTTCATTTGTAAGCCAATATTCGTTGTTTTCAAAATTGCCGTTCTGCAATGCGTTAAAGTCATTTGCGCAGCTGCCTTCTTCAAGCTGTAAGCAGTCAAACCATGCTGTTCCTGATGAATATCTAACCATACAATAAACCCTGAAATAGCTTGTACTTACAGGAACTGTTGCAGTAACGCTTAATCTTTGCCAATCCTGCGTGCCGTCTAATCCAATGCTGTTTACTTCTTCTAATGATTTTCCGCTTGAATCGAAACATTTAATTTTAAGTATTGCTCCGATTGCTCCGCTGCCGTAAATTTGTTTTATATTTTTAGTTTTTGCGTAGGTAGAGAATGTTACATCTTTACCGTTAAAGGAAGTATCATTGAATTGATGTGCAACACCTGTGAAAAATGCAGAATCAGTTGAAGAAACAGGGTTTGACACTTTTAGCGAAGTACTTCCTAAATACTGAACATTACCGTTTTCTACAGAAGGTTCGGATTTATCAATTGCACAAATACCTCCTGTACTTACGACTTCGGAAGTTCCGCCATTAATCAACATGAAATATTTTCCGCTTCCGATTGCACTTTGTTCGGTTGATTCTGTTATATAGTTCTTTGTAAACGAATCTGCCCCTGTTGATATTGACATTCCGCTTGTGTCGCCGCTTTCAAGATATCCGTTTGCGTTGAGCACCGATACCTGATTGCCGCTGTTGTCAAAGGTATAGGTTACGTTTCTTCCGCGGCGGTCTGAAAATACGGTGGTGTTGTCGTTTCCATAGATAATATCAAGATAATTGCCTTCTGAACCGTCGCTGCCGTATTCTAATAGTTTTGTTACTTGATGTTTATTGTTATAAGTGAAATCAAGTTTTGTTCCATAGGAAAACGGAGCTACATTATAAGCTTGTTGTACAGTTTTTATTATTCCGCTATCATTATAAGTAAATAATGATACGATCTTGTCGGGTAATTCAATATAGCTTATTTTATCTTCGTCAGTTGAAGTATAATTAAAGGTAATTTGTGTTCTATCGGGCAGCTTAATATTTTTTACTCGTTTCGATCCATTGGAATTGGTATAATATGTAATATTAAACACTCTTCCCGAACCGTCGGTAATCTTTGTGACATTGCCGTCAGTGTAAGTATATGTAACAGTATTATTGTGCTCGTCTTTCTCTGACAGCAGTTTCCCGCCTGCGGACGTTAGTTCATATGTCTGCGTTGTTGTTCCGTTGTCTATGAAAAGATTGTTTGCATCTTTTGTAAGCGTAATTCCCAATCCGTCCTCATCATACCACTCATCACTGTCATCTGACTTTTTCAGATAGTGGTCGGTCCCGTCAGAATCGGTATAGATATAGTTATATCCCGCTTTTGCAAGCGTTGTGCCTGCGTCTCTTACATATTGATTAAACGAAAACTGCCATCCGTATCCGCTTGGCGAACCGTTTTCGAATATTTTGTTGTAATTAATGCTGTTGTAGGTCGCTGTAAGTGTTACAGGCATTCTTGAGCCGGTTCCCTCGTACAAATTCTGTCTGATCACCAGATTGCCCAGATAGTCCGATACCGACGCCTGTGCATTATGACCAACATTGACTGTGTGATATGTGAGGTTGCTCTCTGTGCCCGTAAAATCTTTATAAACTATAGTTACGGACGGAGTTACCGAGGTTTTTGATGCCTCTTTAAATGTAATTTTTTTAGAGCCGACAGTATCAAATGCTTCAAGTATAAAACCGTCAATTTCATCTCCGTTCTCATACCATTCGTTGACTGTTTTGGTCAAATCAAAGCTAAGATATTGATTATCATTGTAAGTAAGAGAATCATAATCCAAAACGGTTGAATCATACTTCCCTCCGCCATTAAGAGCCGTTAATTTGTGCGCATTAATAATTATCGGACTATCATTTTCATTTGTAAACAGCGTGCTGCCGTTTGTAGTCTCAAAATTAAATTTTGCGCTTACAATTTTTTCTCCGTCATTAAGTTCCGGCAGACTGTTTAACTTTGCAATAAGATATGAATCATTTGAAGCATAGTATGGTCCGTAGGAATGATAAATGTCGCCTACACCCTCCGCAAAACTCAAGTCTTTTGTCAGCTTATTTGTTATCTCCGGGTCAACAGTAATCGGAAAGCTTCTTCCTATTGAGTGAATAAACCAATAGTCGGCTGTAAGCCTTACTTTCAGATTACCGCCCTTCTGACTGGCAAGCTCCAGCTTAATCTGATTGCTTGACTCGCCCTTGGCGTCGGTCATATACGGTGCTGAAATTGTATAAACGGCTTTGTTTTCTTTGTTATACAATGTAATGGAGTAATCGTCTTTTTGCTTAGCCGTTAAATTTTTGATTTTATATGTAATGTTAAACTCATTCTGAACATCAGAATTTTTCATAATAATGTTTTCTTTTATTCCTGTTGATGTTACAAAGTATTGCAGGTCAACATTTTTGTAGACTTCTTCATACTTTGCTTCGGAAGTAATATTTTTTAAATCAGTAAACTTTTCGTTGCCGACAAGCTTGTCCTCATTTTTTACAATGTTGATTTTACTTTTATTTGCGTTGTCATAACCCCAGCTTATTGAATAATTGTCAGAACTGAGTTTTACCATATTATTTGATTTTGCTTTGTTTGACAGCTTAATGTCAATATCACTGTTTTTGTTTGTATAATTTCCGTTTGATACTTCGTCTGCTGTGGAAGTAGAAGTGTCTGTAATTAAACTGTTGTTATACTCGACCCACTTGCCCTTGTCATTTTTATAGTGAACGGGCTGATTGTATTCGGCAATCATTGTCGTGCCGTCATCAAGCATAAATTCTTTAGTGGTTTCTGTTCTTTTGTCGGAAATTTCCGTTATGATATTGCCAATACTATCAGTACTGCCCTGAATACCAGAAAAAGATGAGAATGTCTTTTCTTCTTTAGGCAATGTTACAGACGCTGCCTGCACAGGCACCATTAACCCTATAATTACTGTTAGTATAACTGCAATTGTGTTTCTTAATGTTTTCTTTCCAATCATTGTAATGCCTCCTCAGTAAAAATATTATTTTGGTTTGCTGCAAAGCAAGTGCTTGTTAAAATCTTTCACCTTGCGAATAAATTATATCATAATTTATTAAACATTACAATAATTTTTTGTATATATTTCATATTTTTTTATTTTTTAGTAAATAATACTTTGTCAGATTTCGTAGTTGTCATTGACAAAATGAATAAGTTTTATAATCGCTTTGGTGTTTATTATTCTTATAAATTAAGAGAAGTCAATTACTTAAAGTGTATTTTATTTTGCTGAAAGTGCGGGAAATGCAGTTTTAGTTTTAAATATACATATAATTAGAGTAGTATGTATATGCTTTTGACACCAAGCAGCAACGCAACAGCGACCAAATCATTCAATATATTACAAATCATCAGCGTATTCAGCTAAAAACAAAACTGACTCCGTTAAAAACGAAGCCAGTTTTTTGTTTAAATTATTATATTTTCTGTCACAGAAACATTTTTGCCCTGTCCGCGCAATTCGGGACAGGGCAAATTCAAAATGTTATATAGCTCAACAATAAATTATTTGTTCATACCTTCATAAACTGCAACTGCGCAGGCAACCGTAGCGCCTACCATCGGGTTGTTGCCCATTCCGATAAGACCCATCATCTCAACGAAATGGTTATTATCAGCAATATGCAAATGCTTTTAAATCATTGATATATCTAACTTAAATCAATACTAAATGTGAAGTTAACCACATTATTTTTTAATATCCTAAACACATTATATCGAATCAATTAAAAAAAGTCAATATTATATTCCCGTTCTTAACTCTTTTTTATATTTATAGAATGTGTTGCGTGATATACTGCCTATCATCTGCATAACTTCTTTATCGGTTAAACCGCCGCCAAAGTCAATAGAATGTTTTAATATTACTTTTTTTGCTTCAGTACTTTTCTTTGTTGTTATAATTGCACCTTTTTTTCTACCTATCTGTTTACCATTTAGTTTTGCGGTTTGCATACCCTCAGATGTTCGCTTGTGTAAATCGTCAACTTCTTTTTGGGCTTGTTCAAATGCTAATTTTATTTGCTGCTTTGCAAGTATCATTAACACTTTATTTGTTGCTTCAATATATGTATCAGCTATTTCGTTACCTGTCGTGGCTATTTGCTGATTTAACGCATCCCTGTATGTTGATGTATCAATATGCCTTTCTTTTAAAAATATTAAATTGATACCTTTATTATATAGTTCTTCGTATGCTTTGTAACCATCATCAGCGTTACGGCTCATCCTGCTGACAGAATCAAATATAATTGTATCACCTGGTTTTAAGTCTTTTAATAACTTTAACCATTGTGGTCGGTCTTGCTTTGTGCCTGTATATGCTTCTTGATATATTTTTGCCTTGTTATCGAATTTTTTTATGTTCCTTACTTGACGTTCAATACTTTGTGAAGGTTTTGAAATACGGGCGTAACCATAATTAGGCATTTTATCTCTCCTTAGTGTAAATATTATCATTCCTTTAAATTGATATTATTATATCACTCAAAATATACCTTGTCAAGCATTATTTTAATATACCCTTTAAAATAATACTAAAATCGGAGGGGGTATATTACATCTTGATGCAAAGAGTTTATCATATAAATACATTAAGGTGATGTTGTCTACTCTCATTAATTTTTTTAGCCACCGACCGAAACATCATATTGTCCGTAACTATAGTAGACGATATTCACCCTATCGTTGTTATAAAATTCCTGAAGGCTGATAGCTTCTCCAATATCATCTTTAGGTTGTGTTTTTAACTGTTCAACTCTTAGCGTCTGACCGTCAAATGCTTTAACAACATAGTAAATAATTTTACCATCTGAGTATTTATTGTATACGATTGAATTTATATAATCTTTTTTCATTTTAATATTAGCTCCTTACATTCTTTAAAAGCGCAAAATATGTATTATTTCTGTAATATTATTCACTCTCACCATAATTTTTAAACCACCGACCGAAAACACGTTTTTTAGTGGATTTTACAAGGTAAACCCTCAATTTTAGGTAGTTAAGGTCTTACAATAATAGTTAATGACAACATAGACCTTGCAGGACGCCCCTTTAACCGATCTTTCTCTAATATCCTCGATTTACATAACGAATAAACTCCCGTTATCGGCATTGTAAAAGATTTTTTTAACATAGTAATTACTCTCTTGATATTCTGCAAAATTTTTTACCTCTTTTCTTGGTATTATAAGCTTCCTTCAAATATATAATGTGAAAGCACAAAAGACATAGTGTAAAAGTTGCGCCAATATCCCCCATATATTATACAATTATATAGGGGGATATATTGTCGCATTAACATTCGCCCGTTTTTTTATATTATATTCTTATTCCTCAACGCAATGTTCATTACATTTTCGGTTGCTCGTTTTACAATTTTATCTGCTTCGTTTTGTAATGCACGAACTGTTGACTGTGTAGCATCACCTTGAATATTTATGTTGGTAACAGGTGAAATTGTTGATTCATTATTTATATTTTGAGATGACAAATTTTTAATAACCTCATTTGTCAGTTCCTCAACATCACTTGCACTCGGAATACTATGTTGCACAGGAAAGGACTTAATATAATCAGATGAGATATATCCGCCGGGGCTATTTGTAACTATATATAATTCATCTTGAACTTTTGGCAGAATAACATCTCGAACAAAATCATCCGGATTAGAACCAATCTTTTCAAGATTTTCAGTAGCTTTAGCTGTAACAATACCGTCACCTTGATTCAAAATTCGGTACTCCGCACCATTTTCACCGACTTTTGATATACCGCCTTTAGCTGATTTAGTTCCTTTTGCGTAATGCTTAATCGTTCCATATATACTTGCTGCACTGGCGGGAAATCTGCCACCAAACTGGTGTTCAATTTGGCTAAGAATATCCTGTATTGCGTTGTTGCGGTCTGTCATTGATGATTCGTATTTCGTACCTTGCCAATTATAATACCATTTCGCTTTATTATGCTCTTCGCGCCATTTATTTTCTGAATCCATTGCAAGAGCAATTTGCGAAACCGCATTTTGCGCAGAGTTACTCAAATCGTCTAATTTGGACTGAACCCCGCTAATCTTACTTTCATACGAAGCAATACTCTCAGATATAGTATCAATTGCTCCATCTACTTCATATATACGTGATTGTAAGTTGTTGAGCAAACTAAATGTATCAAGATTTGCGATATTATAATTTTGCATAGCGGTTTGCGCCGAATACCACATATGATTGAATTCTGCTTCGGTTGTTGTCGTGTATATTCGAGCATAATTTAACAGATTACCATATAATGTGCCGTTGTCATTATCAATCATACTGCAAGCGGCACGATATAAAGCTACTTCATCATTTAAAAAGTTATTTATAGATTCTATTTGGCTGTCGTAATATTCATCAGATTTCTCTTTCATTTGCTCTAAAGCATCTATACGGACATCAATTTCATGTTCATATAAGGTATCTTGCATATCGCTTCTGCTTTCTATCAATGCATCATTTGCTTCCTTATATGCTTTTTTACCCGCACTGCTGTTGTCCAGACTTGCGATAGATGCTGAAAGCGCGTCTGCGGCTACGGCATTTTGCTTTTCAGCAATTTCTTTATTCCAATTATACTCGTCTTTCTCAGCCTGTAATAATTCTTTTTGAGATTCAATAAGGTCATCAATACTTTGCTTTTTATCTTCTAAGGAACTAATTTCATCCTCTTTAGTTTGCTTAATATATTTTTCTGTCCAATCAATTAAATCTTTAACAGAATTTAAAGCATCTTCGTAACCGTTTTTAGTATCTTCAAGTGCAGATTTTTTATCTTCAAGAGCTTGTTTACTGCTTTCAAGAGCTTTTTTCTCTGCTTCTAAACTATCTTTATATTTGTCGGTTGCCGTTGAAAGTTCACCGACTGAAAAAGCACTATCTACATAACTATCAATTAAGGCACATTGGCGACTATAAATATCTTGCATTGCAAAAACAACTTGTTGATACATATCACCAGTACCTTGTGCTAAATCTCTTGCTTTGGCTGTGGCTAATGCTTCTTCCCATTTTGCATCGGCTAAAGAGAGTGTAGATTTTGCGGCTTCTTTCTGACATCCGTCCAGATATTCGAGCGCTTTTGCTTTGGTGTCAATGGAATTAGCCGTGTCTATAGCTTCCTGTAATAAAGCGGCTTTCATTTGTAATGCCTGAGCCTTAACTAATTCCTTATATTTGTCAGTAGTTAAGTCTAATGCACCTTGTTCATTGGTCAAAGCTAATAAGTATGCATCATCAAGGCTTAGCAATGATTTAAGATTAGAAATTGTTAGATATCCGTTTTCATTGTAATCATTTATAGCTGATTTAATTGTATCAAACGCAGAAATAGCTTTGTCAAATCTGGAAGTAGCGTCCTCTACAGAAACAGAGAATCGATTAATATCATTGTTTGTATTTAAAGATAATACAGCTCTTCTAAGTGCTTTTAGTGACTCAATATCTTCGGTTGTGTCTAACTTGCCAAACTGCTCATCAAAATCAGCCATCATATCATTATTTAAACCATTCATTAAGTCAATAATGGCTGTATCTAAATTATCAGTCTGATTAGCCAAAGCAGGGAAGTCTTTAATTAAACTAATAAGCGACTCGTTTGAAAAATCACCCTTTTGATAATCGCTCAATGCTTGTTTTAGTGTATTGATGTTTTCAATATAACTATCTATATTTTCGGAAAAGGACGGAGTATTGTCAGTTCCCTTTTGGGATAATAGTTTTTCAAAAGCACCCTCAGACTTATTAACAGTATCAACTGTTGCTTTATAATCTTCTAATGCTTTTTGCCATTCCGCTAACGAATATTGAGCCGTATCAGTGTCACAATAAAGATTATAAACAATTTCTTTATCATTGTCTGATAAACCATCTATCCAATTGTTAAATTCATCAACTTGTTTTTTAGCTTCGTCCGTAAGATTAGGCGGGGAGATTTGAGGAACATCACCACTAAAAACATCAATAAATGAATTGTCGGGTTCAGTAACATTATTAGCATCACTTTTTATGGCTTGCTGATATTTTTTCTTAATTTCATTAATTTCTTTTACTGTATCTGAACCAAATTTATCATACCACTCATTGTAATAATCGGAAAAATCATCAAGTGTGCCTAAATAATTATCTACCTCTGTTTCGATAGCATCGCTGCTTAACGCTTTATCCTTTATTGCTTGCGAAATCGTTTTATTATTGGTAATGTTATTAATAATTTCTTGTCTGTATTTCTCGTAATCTTCAAGCGAATCAATATCAGCGTTATTGTTTGCAACCTCTGACATTGTAAGTTCATTAAGCAATGTTTTTGCAGCTTCAACCTGCTTTGTAAATACGCCTTCTCCGCCTACCAGAGCATCTTGGATTTCAATTAACTTTTTCCAGGTCTGGTTATTATTATAATCAAAGCCGTCTGTATTTTCCAATGCATCAATAGCATCATTGATAGCATTGATTTTGTCCTGCAAAGTTAAATCCGCATTGAACATAAGTTTTGTAAAAGTGTCACCAAAACCTAATATATATTCTTGGTAATCAACAAAAGCACTGCCATAACCTTTTTCTTTCCAAACCTTATCAATGATTTCAGCGGCTTTATCTCTGTTTTCATCATCGCCCCAATAATCAAAGGTTATTACATTATTATCATCATTCCAGTCTGAAACTATATTTCCTTTATGAAATGTCTTTTTGGCTGATTCATCGGCAGCATCTACATAGGCTTTTTCAAAAGTTGGCATGTTAGTCTGTAATTGTGTTGATTGTATATCCTTTAATTTTGCGAGTTCTTCATCAAGTTTGCCGTTTACAAGGTCAAGGCTGTTAGCTTGCGCACCAACTAATTTAGTTATTTCATCTTGAATATCTTTTATTTCTGCTCTATTAGTTGAGTCAGTCATATCGGCTTTAGATAATTCTTTGTATTTTTCTATTAGTTCAGATAAAGAATTTTGCTCATTAGATATGTTTTCAACCTTTTCTCTTGATGCTTCGGCAACTTCTTTCGCTTGATTGTATGCTGTTTCTTCTGCGTTAATCAATTCTCCGATTTTAGAAATTAAAGCAGAAATAGCCCAGCTGATACCCATTGTTGCAACTGTATTTAATGCAGCGGATGCAACTCTTAAAGCAATGGTCGCAACTTTTGCTTTAAGCAAATAAGCCCCATAGCCGGATAATGAAGCATTAGCACCGTTCAAGCTGCGCAAATACTGCGCCATTGATGATTTGCTATTTTGCAAAGATTGATTATACGATGCTTGAAAACTTGCAGATTTGGAAGAAACATTATTGTATCTCTGCATTGCAAGCGACAATTCAGAGATTCTTGTTTTTGCTCCTGCAAGATTAGTTCCCAACAACTGGATTTTGTTTGCATCATCAACGGTAAATATGCCTTTATTTTTTATCAATGATAGTGCAGCGGCAATGCCGGCTAATAAAGTAGGGAGTGTACCAACGGTCTTTACAATGTCATCGGTCGTATTCAATACATTTGCAACTTCATCCACTAAACCTTTCACAAATTCGGAATCCAATACATCGTTTGAAAGAGATTGCCACGTTGTCTTGAGTTGCGCAATATGACCTTTTAATGAATTAAGATATTTTTCATTTTCGGAATATGCTGTGCCGGCAGAGTTATAAGCTGCTTCGGTTGCTTTTTCAACATTACCCCAGTTATCAATCAGAGCCTGAACTGCATTTGCTCTGTTTTTACCTGCAATGATTTCAAGCAAAGAAGCTCTGTCCGTATCAGTTAATTCACTATATATTTTAGAAATATCAGCCATAATGTCATAAATATTTCTAAAGTTACCTTCATCATCGAAAATATTAACCTTGCCGTGGGTTAGATTCAAAATCTGCGTTTGAATTTTTGAAATTGAATCAATATTATCATCAACTTCTTCGCCTAATTCTGCAAGCTCGCCTTTCATACCTCTTATACGCAAAGTCAAAATCTTTAAGGCAGTACCGGATGTTGAGCTATTTTGGAGTACTTCCTGAATACCGGTAAACATACCAGCGGCTTCTTGAATTGATGCACCGCCTTGTGACAATACAGAGGCAGACTTTGACAAACCATCTCCAACATCAGCAGCGGATTCAGCAAATTCGTTACCGAGCTTATCATAAATATCCGTTATCATCTCAATAGCGGCAGCAGAGTCATTGTTGTTTAATTCAAGGAGTTGTTTTTCAAACCCTTTATAAGCTGTTACAAGGTTTTCATTAGCTGTACTTTCATCAAGGTCGGTTACATTTTGGTACATAGTCGATATTTCGGCTAATTGTTCCGCTGTATCTGCATCAAAGCCTAATCTTACCCATTGAGCAGTTGAGTTGATGATAGTATCAAGAGTTGTAGCATAGGCTTTTGCACCGCTAATCATATCCTGATATAATTTATCGTATTGGCTATTAGTCAAATCAGTAACACGATAAAGTTCGGTCATAGCTGTATCAACATCAAGCACATTGTCATACATTGCTCTGATTGCTCTTGCAGACTCCATAAACAGCATTGTTGCACTAAAATAGGCACTTAACCTTTTAATTTGTGCTGATAATTTATCGCTAAAAGATAATGTGGATTTGCCGGCTATTGTAGCCTCTTTGGTTATCGCCTTAAATTCAGCCTTAATACCGTTCAATCTTGTTGCATCACAAGTTTTTAGTTCCGCTTGCAACTCCTGAAGCCTTGTTCCAAATTCCTTTGCGGCAGCGGAATTTTTCTTCAACCACAGATCCATTTCCAAAGAAAAATTGTTCTTTTGCTGTTGAAGTGTCGCTGTATTATTTACAATTTTCTCTTGATTTTCAACTTCTCTTAACTCGTTTTTTATACGCTTTAATGTGTTCTCGTAATCCTGATATGCGGTTGTGAGTTGTTCAGGAGTTCGGGAGTTCTCCATTGCTCGCAAGTTATTATTTAGCTCCGCTGATAGAGAATTTATATTAGCATATTCATCTGAAAGTTTAGAAATTTGAACGCTTATATCTGATATTTCAGACTTGAATTGACCGTTATTTAATTGAACATTTATGCTGTTAGCCAGATTATTTCTTGTGTCTTGCATTTTGGCATTCAGTTCTTGAAGTTTTAGCTCTGTATCTTCAATGACTATCTGTATTTTGCCCATTTGGTCTGTATTCAAATGAACATTAAAAATCCGCTGTAACGCTTGATAATCAGCCCTTAATTGGTTTAGTTGCCGTGACAATACTGATATTTGATTTGTATTTTTTGTTGTATCTAAACCGTTAAGTTTGATTAAAATGTTGCCAATTCTGCGCTGTATATCAAGTAATTGGCGGTAAGCATATGTACCCTGATTTACAACATTGGTAAATGAGTTATTTGTGTTATTCCCGTTTGCAAGATTTACACGGATATTATTTGCGGTATTGATAATTTCGTCCAGCTCACGCCTTAATGCAGTTAATCTTTGCAAAGCGCTTGTTGTATCAACATTTACATTAAATTTTTTGTTTTGAAGCTTATTTATTTGCTGCTCAAATTTTGAAGAATCAAGTTTTGCGGTAATTCTTGCCTTAAAATCGCTCATATATATCACTTCCTCGTATTTTCAGATGCTTTGTTTGCTATACCCTTTTTACTCCGTCATCAATTCGCTCAACTTCTTTGTAATTTCCTATTGACTTTTTATAGTTAGTCTTTGTTTCGATATAATAAAAAAGCCAGCCCGAAGGCTGACTATAAAATTACTGTTTTATTTACTTCTTTTCGTCTTTTTTTCTATGTCGCATATAATGTTCCCACTCACGGCATCCACGCTGGGCGTGTTCGGGTTTATTGAAAATATGCTCTATTGGCGTTCTAAATGCCTTAAAATCCTTTTTCTTTGAAATGGGTTTAACCAACATCATAGTATCATTGATTGCCTTTATTATGGTTATTTTAATTACTCCGCCATATGTGGGCATATAGTAGATTGGTTCATTGTATTTGATTTTGTCTTTATTTATCATTTAATACATCCTTTATATTTTCTCTTAATTTTTTTATGCCGTGGTTGTGCCTATATCGCTTTGCGGCAAGATGAGCTTTTTGCAAATTGATAATATCCAAATCTTTTGCAACACATTCATCGTTTAAACACAAGTCGTATATTTCAGGCTGATATACTTGTTCAGGTGTCATTTTTCCCCATCCAGTATGTGGATGCAGCGGAAATATATCGAGCCGAAATCCCCACCGTTTAAAATCATATGCAATTTTTCTTGCTTCTTTTATAATTTTTTCTCGGTGATGCCGGTCTAACTCTTTATCTTTTTGGTTTCAGGTTTCATTTTTAATCATTATGATGTTATATTTTTCTGCGAGTATATCCAAATTGTGGACATACCACTGAAATCGCTCTCTGCCAGAATTTGAAATAGCCATATCGGCAGGTGGACTTTTAATTTTTTCAACGAAAAGATTTTCACCGTCAAATTCACGACATATGTAGTATCTTAACCTGCCATCTTTTCGCTTGTTGCGATTTTTTGCACTGTATAATAATTTACTCTTGTAGTTGTACATTTGTCCCCCTTTGCTTAAAATAGGGTGTTTTTATTATGTTTTTTTTCTTTGTCAATAAGAATATTTTTCTCCGACTCCGAAAAATTGAGACAATAAATCCTCGAATAATGGTATCTAATACATCCCACCGAAAACAATCGTATGTGGCATATCGGTAAAGACAACTCTTGATTTATCAATTTTATTATTGTATTACATAGCTTTTATTTGATAAGCCTATTCTGCTTATTAAAAGAGGATATTATGTAATTAAATAAACCAACACTATTGTTTATGGTTTATTTAATTAGATGCTGATGGTGGGGATTCTCTATATAGATTATTATAGAAAAAACCCACCATCATTACTTTTTCACAATGTAAATTCCTTTTTTATCCGTTTTGTAATAATCTAATACTTTTGATTTTATAAGTTCTTTATACTGTGAATCGGTCATACTGCATTCTTTTGTTATATTTGCTTTTCTAAATTCTCTACCTTCAGGCTGATTCTTTTTCCAACTGATAAATTTTTGTATACTGGTTTCTTTTTTAGTCTGTCGCTCCTCCGCTTTCAATAACTTAAATTCTGAAGGTGTATCAATAATGTTTATAGTAGCCCCATATGCACCGTATCGAGTTTTCAACAGCTCTATGAGGTGTTTATATTGATTAGTATTAAAAAGCATTGTATAAGTAACCATATCGGTATTATCGGCATTTCTGATTTTAGTACGATATAAATTTTGCTCAACATCTGCAAGTATAGTATTATACATTACATTATCAATTTTTGATTTGCCTGCTACAATGGTTGCTTTTTTACCATTGTATTTTTCTAATGCGATATATCCGGCTTGTAGTTGGTATGATAAATCTGAATATCTGTTTAAACCTACTTGCGCAATATCAGTCATATTTCTATAGTCGTTTTTGCCTTTAATATTACCAAAATGATTAACAGTATCAAAATGCTTTTGTAGTATTGGTTCTATCCTTTGGTATGTAAATATCGTATCAATATTTAGTGGTAAACTTTTTATGTAATCTACAATACAGTTAATATATTTATTTCTATCTGATTTATCAAACCTGAGTCTACTTGTTGATACATTAACACAATTTATTGTTAGCTTATCTAATGGAAGCAGGAATTTAGAGCAGTCAATCAAATTAACATATGATACATTATAATCGGGCGATATATCAGCCGTACCGTCTAGAACATATACTTTTGCACCTGATGCAATAATTTTATCTTTGTTATCTATAAGGACAGTAAAATAATTTTCATATTTTTGTTCTTGTGATTTTGATTTAATCTTGCAACTGGTGAATGTTGCACCGTTATAGACCATTTGGATTATAGCTAAAATATTCTTGTAGCTTGCTATATCGTATTTCTGCAAATTTAATTTATATTTATTTACTAATTTTATAAATTGCTCGTCATTCTCTGATATGGTTTCATTGGCTTGATAATGCCACAATTTTAATTTGCCTTTAGTATTTAATTGTTCATATTCTTTAATAATATTCTGAAATTTGACTCTTAATAATTCCCATTGTGTAATTAACCAATCTTTATTAGTTTGTTCTACAGTGTTATCTAACGCAATATGTAAAGCTGTATCAATATTATTAAATGTTTTTATATTGATTTTAATTTGCTCATTAAAATAAGGTTTTTCATCAAAAATAATTATTTTTCTGTTTTTGGTTAATTCCCGAATCTCATCAACAGTTAGATTGAAATATCTTTGTGTAGTCATCAACACTATGTTTTTTAAATGTAAAGTTCTTAGTTCTGTTCCTATATTATCGGAAGTAATCAAAGTTAATTTGCTTTGGTTTCTCTTTATGTATTCAGCTAGCTCATCGACTAAGACATATTCTTTGAGGCGGTCTATTTGGTCAGTCACAACGATTAACTTTTCATCTGTAGATAATGCTTTATACAATCTGTACTTAATATATGTTGATTTCCCTATTCCGCAACGGATAGGGAATGCATCAACTATATTAGTATTGTTTGATGGTTTAATATGTTTATCAAGAAATTGATTTAATTTACTATTCATTTTTTAACCTCCGCTATTTGCATTAGAATACAATCAAGCGGAACATTACCATTTTTTTTATATTCCTTGTATCCTGCTGCATTGATTAGCATCCAGTAATTAAAATGTTCATCATTTTTAAAATCTAAATTTGGTATTTTATAAACCTTTTGTTTATTTTCTTTTTTTATTTTTGCCACCATTTCTTTATATGCCCTTTTATCTTTGTCCATCAGATTGTGTAATTTATCGTGTATATCTTTGTTTATAACCGGCAATATATTACTTGCCCTATTGTCATATAAACCATTATATTTAGTATTATTAATATGATGAAATATATCATGATTAAACGCATTTGGACATTGTGTTTTTCCGACAAGCCTATGAATTTTTTCTTTTTTTGGTTTCCTGTTTTTTATTAAAGTAACTTGTAAATAACCCGTTTGTTTACCCTCTCTATCTATTTGTGGTTGCGGAGTTAATATCTGTCCAATAGTCTCATCAATAACCCTTTGCTCATTGCTAATAAAATATCTATGGTCATAACCAATTAAGGGATAGAAATGCTCACCTGGTAAAAATGTTAATTCATCCCATACAGGGCTTAATATCGGCTTTTCCTGATGATTTGCTTCATACTGTAAAATATCTTTAATATTATATAACACTGTGTTTCCTATCTTTATTGTACCTATGCGTTCGTTCCCTTTTTCTGCCAACTTTTTTATTTGTCTTTTTGAATATATGGTTTTATCCGTGGCTTCTTGTAATATAACCCATTCATTAGGGTTTAAGTTTTGTTTTTTCATTTCTTCTAATAAGCAAATATTTTTTGATTTCGTCATTTTGTTGTTCTCCTTTAAATTAGATTAAAAATTTTTTGATTTCTTGATATTGCCCAATAGCTTTATCAAGTTTATTTGATTTTTCAAATGCGAAGATATTAAAATCTTTAAAATTTCTGTTTGGCTCTACTTCTAATAGCTTGAAGCCTTTTAACATTAAGAACCCTGCAAGCCTTTGATTAAATACTTTAAATATGGTTGTCACCTCACTTTTTTAGAAAATAAAAAAAGACTACCCATAACAAACTTAGATATTCTAAGCCTATTGTGGATAGTCTTTAATTATTGTTGATTCTAAATTAATCCGATTAAATCTATACGCCATTACCTACAAGCTACCGTCTGCCGATTAATGGCTGCCTCAGCACGGTCATCACTTTAACAACTTTCTTTTGTTATCACCTATGGGGACTTGCAACTGCCGACTGATAACTATCTCAGCTTGCTCTAATGTCCAACAATAATGTACTATCAGCGTTCTGCGGTTGTTTAATTCACAGATATAACGCTATCATTATTTATAATACACTGAAAATCAGTAAAAGTCAATAGTTTTTTAACAAAAGTAATAAAATCTTAGTTTTATAAATAATTTTTATTTATCTCCCGGCTTTCTGTTTCTCAGATAACGCCTTCTTGCTTTTTGATTTTATTGATATGAAACTTTATTAAAGTAAGCTATTATTAACGTTATATCTTTGTTCTATGTTCTATAAAAAATTTTAATGTTGCAGCCTGGTGAATCATCTACTGTTGTTTCAGTCAAGTTGAGCATTTTGATTATGTAAATTGCTTGTCTTTGTGTCAAAGGCATCCTCTGAAATGTTGTTATCTCGGCATTGTTTTTAGTGGCAAGACTAAATTCATCTTTGAAGTTGACCCAATCGTCTCGCTGCTCTTGTGTCGGAAATGCTATGATTTCCTCTTTTGTTTCTTTAAATCTTGCATAATATTGTTTATTATCTTCTTTTTTTATAAATTTAATCATTTTATTTACCGTCCTTATTTTTTCATTTTTATTCTATGGTTTGGTCTGTTGCTAAATTTGTCGATTAAGTTAATTTCGTTAACTTCTTTGACTGCATCAATAACCAATAAGTTGATATAGTTTTGTGTAATTGCTAAACTGCTATGTCCTAATATCTTTTGCAAGGTTACAACATTACCACCGTTTAATATCCATTGTTTGGCAAATGTATGTCTATATCTATGTATGCCGGTTGTTTGTACCCCTCGACGTTTATTGTAATCATATAATTGATGATAACAGGTACTTTTAACGAGCTGTTGCCCATAAACATTACAGAATAAATAATCATCATTGCTTTTATGTTGCCTATATTTAAGAAATTCTTTCAATATGTTAATCATAGTTTTATTAAGCGGAATGATTAAAGGCTTTCTATTTTTCGTGACATTCACATATACAACGTCATTATCAAAATCAATATCTTTAATTTTAATATACATTAGGCTTCTTTGTCTTATCCCTGTACAAAATAAAAAATTAGTCATTACCCAACATTGATAATCAATAAATTTGCATTGCTTTAGATTAGGCTGTTTGCAATAGTCAATATACTTGTCACAGCCCTCGGCAAATGTAATGGTATCACCTCTAATCATTGTCAATTTGTGCATAACAAATACCTCACAAGCAGTTATTAAGATATAAAAATATTAGACACATTACAAGGGCAAAACCCTAAAATAATGTGTCTAACTTTTTTAGATATTGATTTTTAATTTAGAGAAGTTAAACTTATTAAATATGGCTTATTTCATACCTTCATAAACTGCAACTGCGCAGGCAACCGTAGCGCCTACCATTGGGTTGTTACCCATACCGATAAGACCCATCATCTCAACGTGAGCCGGTACTGAAGAAGAACCTGCAAACTGAGCGTCGCCGTGCATTCTGCCCATTGAGTCTGTAAGACCGTATGAAGCAGGACCTGCCCCCATATTGTCGGGATGAAGCGTACGTCCTGTACCGCCGCCCGAAGCAACAGAGAAGTAGCCTACGCCGTTTTCGTTAGCCCATTTCTTGTATGTACCTGCAACAAGATGCTGGAAACGCGTCGGGTTAGTTGAGTTACCTGTAATTGAAACGCCTACGTTTTCTTTCTGCATAATTGCAACGCCCTCACGAACGTCGTCTGCACCGTAGCAGCGAACAGCAGCTCTTTCGCCGCCCGAGAAAGCTCTTTCTTCAACGATTTTAAGCTCTGATGTAAAATAATCGAACTCGGTTTTTACATATGTAAAGCCGTTGATTCTTGAGATGATATATGCAGCGTCTTTGCCAAGACCGTTAAGAATAACTCTGAGAGGTTCTTTTCTTGCCTTGTTAGCGTTACGTGCAATTCCGATTGCACCCTCGGCAGCGGCAAAGCTTTCGTGACCTGCAAGGAATGCAAAGCACTTTGTTTCATCTCTTAAAAGCATTGCGCCGAGATTGCCGTGGCCGCGGCCTACGTTTCTCTGCTCTGCAACAGAACCGGGAATACAGAAAGCCTCAAGACCGATACCGATTGCTTCAGCTGCGTCAGCAGCAGTTTTAACACCCTTTTTGATTGCAACCGCACAGCCAAGAGTATAAGCCCAACCTGCGTTTTCAAATGCAATCGGCTGAACGCCCTTAACAATATCATAAGGGTCAAAGCCCTTATCGTTACAAATCTGTCTTGCCTCTTCAAGATTTGCAATACCGTACTCGGCAAGGCACTTCTCAATCTTAGGCATTCTTCTTTCCATACTTTCAAATGTTACTGCCATTTTTGTGTCCTCCTTACCGAATTATTCTTCACGCGGGTCAATGTATTTAGCTGCTCCGTCAAAGCGGCCGTACTGACCGATGTTATTTTTATATGCTTCATTTGGCTCAACGCCGTGACGAATGTCCTCGAGCATTTTGCCGAGCTTTACAAACTGATAGCCGATAACTTCGTTATTTTCGTCAAGAGCTGTTTTAAGAACATAGCCCTCAGCCATTTCCATATAACGAACACCCTTAGCGTTAGTGCTGTACATCGTACCAACCTGTGAACGAAGACCTTTGCCGAGATCTTCCATTCCTGCGCCTATCGGAAGTCCGCCCTCCGAGAAAGCAGTCTGGCTTCTGCCATATACGAGCTGCTCAAAGATGTTTTTCATGGCTGTATTTATAGCGTCGCAAACAAGGTCTGTGTTAAGGCACTCAAGGAGCGTCTTGTTTGGGAGAATTTCGGCAGCCATTGCTGCTGAATGTGTCATACCGGAGCAGCCGATCGTTTCAACCAGAGCTTCCTGTACAATGCCGCCTTTTACATTAAGTGTGAGCTTGCAGGCACCCTGCTGCGGAGCACACCAGCCAATTCCGTGTGAAAGACCGGAAATGTCTTTAATCTCGTAAGATTTTACCCATTTGCCCTCTTCGGGGATAGGCGCAGGACCGTGCTTTGGTCCCTTTGCTACAGTGCACATATTTTCTACTTCTTTTGAATAAATCATGTGTACTTCTCCTTTCAAGATATTGTTGAGCCTCAATATATACTCATACACATTCATTATACGGCGTAAAGACACTTTTTTCAAGCATTTTTTGGATTTTTATTCCTGTTACTGTTCTTTTTACAATTTTTATATATTTATGCAAAACCTTTATTGGTAGAAGAAATTATTTCACTAAATAACGCTCCTCCTATAATAAGTACAGCGCCGATTATCTGTAACGGGAGCAGATTTTCTCTGAGAAACAGCACCGAAAAAATAACGGCAGATAAGGGTTCAAGATACCCGCAGACTGCAACTGTCTGTATCGGAAGATGTCCGATTGACGAAAAATAAAAATAACATCCCGTCCCCGTGTTGAGCAAACCGAGAATTAGTATAGGAATAATATCGTTGATTTCTATATTAACATTCAATCCCTGTCTGAATCCCATAAAAACGGAAACGGTAAGAAAGCTGACAAAAAGCTGAAGCATTGAATTTTCAAGTCCCGTAATGCGTGTTGCTTTCTTGTTGAATATAACCATAAAGGCGTACATAACGGCAGACATTGCACCGCAGAAGATCCCCCACGCATTATGTTTTTCGCCGAAAGCCTGACCGTTCACAAGAAATATTCCAAGCATTACCGTCAGAAAACCGACGGTCTTTACAATTGTCAGCTTCTCATGAAAAATAAACGGAGAAAGCACCATAACAATTACAGGTCCGCAGTAATAAGCCAGAGAGGCAACACTTACTCCGATTTGACTGTAGGCTTCATAAAGAAACATCCAGCTTGCGCCCATAGCTGCACCCGAAACTGAAAGAAATAAAGTGTCGCGTTTATGCTTCTGAAAGGTAAATTGTCTTGTTGACAGCAGAAAAACTGCAACAAGAAGAGCGCTTCCCGTCATAGTACGGAAAAACACAATTTCATAACTGTTCAAAGAAATAAAGCTTGCCACAATTCCGTTTGAACCAAACAAAAGCAGAGCAAATATATATTTGATATATGAAGTATATTTTTTAGCCGTTTGCATTGTTTTATCTCCAAATCTCTTGAATTATTACAGCTAAAAGTATATCATAATATTATAAATTACAAAAGCGAATATTTGTAATGGTTATTATGATAAAATCAAATATAAAGGGTGAAATAATTAAAATTATGGATACAAACATTCAGAAATATTTGGCGTTAATAAAAACAGTTGAATACGGCAGTTTTACAAAAGCAGCTGAAATGCTCAGCTATTCTCAGTCGGGTATCAGCAGAATGATTAATGATTTGGAAAAAGAATGGAAGGTATCGCTTCTTGAACGCAGTCGTTTGGGGGTAAAGCCAACCTCCGACGGATTAAAGCTGCTTCCACATATAAAAAAACTGTGCGGTGAATATCAAAAACTTCAAATGCAGGTTGACGAGCTTAACGGATTGCAATCGGGACTTATCCGCATAGGCACGTTTTCAAGCGTTGCAACACATTGGCTGCCGAACATAATAGCAGAATTTCAAAAGGACTATCCTAATATTGACTATGAGCTTTTGCTCGGAGACTATACCGAAATTGAGGAATGGATAGCCGACGGCAGAGTTGACTGCGGTTTTCTGCGCCTGCCTACACATCGCGAATTTGAAACCATATTTTTAGAGCGGGACGCACTTCTTGCAATACTGCCTGAAAACCACCCTTTGGCAGAGTGCGAAGAAGTTGCCGTCAAAGCCCTTTGCAGCGAACCTTTTATGTTGCTTGAAAAAGGCGCAAAGGCTGAAATCTCAGAGATATTCGAGCGCTGTAATCTTACACCTAAAGTGCGTTTTACAACATGGGACGATTATGCAATTATGTCTATGGTGGAGAGCGGTCTTGGAATAAGTATTCTGCCCCGATTAATCCTTAAAAGAGTACCTTATAAAATTGTTGCAAAAAAGCTTGACGTACCGGCATTCCGCGACATAGGACTTGCTTTGCGTGATAGAAAAACAGCCTCACTTGCGGTTAAGCGGTTTATTGAATATATCAGATACAGATAGTTGCCTTTTGCAGATATAAAATTACTCTGCCCAAAGCATATAAAGAATAAAGATTTATTAAAAAAGCTCGGTTTCAAAAATTCGGCTGTATTGCCTGAGGGCGTAATCTCCGTCATGAGCTTCGCCTGCAACAGTACGCGACATATTTTTACCCGAAGTTATTCTGACAAGACCTGCTTGTGCAAATATATTGCACAGAATTCCCCTTTTTTCATTATTCGGGCAGAGTACTCCTACTGTTTGCAAATGTCCCTTGTACGGTCTCAGATTTTCAATGATTTTTGTACTTGGAAGTCGTTTTATCCAGACATTTCTGTAAAGATAAGAAAGGCTGAGTTTGCTGTCGTCGGTGCATATAACACTTACGCCGTCCGCTGTCATTATTACATTGTGAGTAAGGTGCTGTTCAAGTTTTTCATTGTAAATATTTATTGCGTTTTTTGCTCTCATACCAAAATCGGCATAACCGATTTTTTTATTAACTTCTTTTAATATGTTGAAAAATCGCTCTGCAAATTTTAATTGGTCTTCCTTAGAGTCGGTATCAACAAAGATGCCCTGACAGGACGAGCAGAGAATTTGGTTTGTAGAGCAAATATTATAAGCTGTTTCTCTTAACTGTTCGTCGGTTGCGTTTAAATCTGCATATGCAAATGACAGCTTGTGTCCCCAGCTTATAATTTTTGTTGTAACATCAGCAAGCTTTCTCGCTGCCGAAACAGCCTCATCGCCGCCCCAAACAACTACTCCGTCGCTGTAATCTGCAAGGGTTTTAAGTGTTTCTGTTTCCGTTGAGGGCACGTCAAATACACTTATGTAGTCAGAAAGTTCAGGCTCTGTTTTAATAAGCTCCGATAACAGCTTTACTGATAATCCCGAATCGCCGGCAGGCAATTTAAGAATATTAACATTGCCTGCAAGCAGTCCTTCTATTACGCTGTATGCAGGCAGAGCGTCTACATTTCCTGCCGCAATGTGCAGAAGAATACCCAGCGGATACCTTTTTCTGACAAATTTTCCTGCAATTATTTTTTCATCATCACTTAATTCTATTGCACATTTGTATTCAAGACTTTCCTTTGAAAAAAGCTGAACCATTGCTTTGAAAGCTTCAGCATTTATGTCAAACATTTCAAGATAGGGATTTACTATTTCATCAAAGTCGCCGTTAATAACACGCTTTGCAAGCGTATCACAGGCGTTAATTACCGTTTGCACAGATAAAACTTTTCCGTCTGAAAATGTCTTATATAAATCTGTTCTTAGTTGACTTATTATTCTGCTTTGTTCAGTATCATCATAAATCTTTCCGCGATACAATATCATTTTGTTTTCTCCTTCAGATAATCCTCGGCACCTGCCGCACAGGTTATAATGTCCTTTATTCCGACTCTTCCTATTATTTCAAGATACGGCGATTTTTCTCCGCAGGGACATGGAGCGTCGTGAAGAATTCCGATGTCATCGGTCATTACGCTCAGCAGCGGCATACTGTGTATCATAGGAGTAAGCAGATTGATCAGCCCTGCATATCCGTTCGGAACAGGCTCAAATGTGTTGGGGTCGCGTATAATCACCCTGCTGTAAACAGGTATATGAAAATGATGGTGTTTGCAGTGGGTGTATAAAATCGGGTGCTCAACCGCTCCGAAAAATTCAATTATCTTATCCTCTTTTATGCCCAGAACTTCATATACCAGGCGGTAAAAATCCTCTTTTTCAACTTTTTGAGTATAAAACTGTTTCCAGCCTCCACCTAGAGTTACCATGCTTCCCTCGGGCATTTTCAGATAAACGCCTTCTGATTTAAGCTCTTTAAGCAGAAAGTATGTGTATGCGGGGAATCCGATTGTACGCATAGGAATCTTTGAAGAAGCGCATTTTTTAAGAGCGTTTTTAATCTTGTCAAGACAAAGCCTGTAGCCTTCGTTTGATTTTTCAAGCGCATATGTTCTGCTTGCTGCAGGAGCAAAACAAGTAAAACCGAATGCGGTCTTGCTTACCGCAGTTTGATTATCACGGCTTGGTCGGTATCCGAAAATTATATAATTTACAGGCATGGGAGACCATAATTTATGATATTTTCCTACCCTGATGACCATATCAAGACCTCTTCTCAGGGAAACAAAATCAAGACCGATGTTTGACATTGAACCGCTTGTTCCAGAGGAGGTAGCTTTGATAAGCTGTTTTCGGCTTGAAACACTTTCAAGCTTATGGTGTTTTAAATAAAGAGTAGGCAGAAACGGAAGCCGTACAAGATCGGCAAAGCATGTTATGTTTTCGGGAACAAATCCTGTGCTGTCAAGAATCCGTCTGTAATCGACACAGTTATGGTATTGAAAAACGGCATTCTCACGCATTGCTTCAATAAACAATTCTTGCGTTCCTTCAACATCATACGGATTCTTGTGCTTAAAAAGTCCTTTTGTCGGATTCACAGTTACCGCCTCCTTAAGTATCTGACGTTACGATGTAATAAAATTACAAAACCTCCCTATATATTGGGAGGTTTATTATCATGCATGATTTTCATTTCCGTATAATTCAGTCAAGTGTGATACAATATTTTCAAACTGCATTGAGTGCGATGCCTTTACAAGTACGGTGTCGCCCTCGTTTATCAGTGCGGGAATTGCAGACCTGACCTGTTCAACACTTTCAAACCACTCTCCGTCAGCGCCCTTTGCAAGCTCCTGAGCAAGCGGACCGACGGCAATTACAACATTGATTCCTTTGGATTTTGCATATTCACCCGTTTCATAGTGAAGCTTTAATTCATCTGTGCCCAGCTCTTTCATATCGCCGAGTATTGCGACCTTTCTTCCCGAAAAGTTTGCAAGCGTATCTATAGAAGCCTTTACAGATGTGGGATTTGCATTGTAGCAGTCATCGATTATTCTGATTTTGCCTGTGTTAATCAAATTCGCGCGGCTTCCGACGGTCTTGTAGGATTTAACTCCGTTTACAAGTTGTTCGTCGCTTAATCCGAGCAGTTTGCCTGCGGCAACAGCCGCAAGGGCGTTGCTGACCATATAACTGCCTATTGCAGGGATTGTTACGTCAAGTTTTGTGTTATTAAAACAGAGAGTACAGCTTATGCCGCCCTCGCCGTTGTCTTGGATATTTTCCGCATAATAATCGTTGTTGTCTGAAATTCCGAAAAATATCGGCTTTTTTCCGTTTGCCTGCGTGATTGTGTTCAGTTTGTCGTCATCGCCGTTGAGTATATAGTCTGCATTTTCAGAGGCATGTTTAAACATCTCTGTTTTTGCTTTCAGCACACCGCTTCTATCGCCCAGATTTTCAAGATGGCAGCATCCGATTATTGTAATAACGCAGATTGTGGGGCGCACCATATCAGAAAGGCGCGTCATTTCCCCGAAATCAGATATTCCCATTTCAATTACAGCCGCCTGAGTATCTTCGGGCATTGACAGCAAGGTGAGCGGAACGCCGAGTTCGTTGTTTAAATTGCCTTGAGTTTTATGCGTTTTGTACTTTTGAGAAAGCACTGCATAGAGCATTTCTTTTGTCGAGGTTTTGCCAACGCTTCCCGACACGCCGACAACGGGAATATCAAACTTACTGCGGTACGCTTTTGCGATTTTTTTAACTGCTTCAAGTGTTGAATTCACGAGAATATACGGCTTTGAGGCGTTTTCGGGAGCTTTCTCGCAAACAGCGCAGACTGCGCCGTTTTCAAAGCATTTGTTTATGTAGCTGTGTCCGTCAACTCTCTCTCCCTTTATTGCAAGGAAAAGAGAGCCTTGTTTTATCTGGCGGCTGTCACGCTCGACAGATGTTATAGCCGTATGTTTTTCGGACTCGCTTCCAACATATTTTCCTCCGCATGATACGGCGATTTCTTCAAGTGTAAAATGCTTCATAGCTTCTCCGTTTTTTTATTGGGGTTTAGTATTATATTTATCAAGAGAGATTTCAATTATTTTCTCGCACAAATCGGCATAGCTCAATCCCTCAACAGCTGCCTCCTGAGGAAGCAGACTTGTGGGGGTCATACCGGGAAGAGTGTTTGCTTCGAGGCAGTATGTCCTACCGTCTTTGTCAAGTAAAAAATCAACTCTTGCGTAGCTGTCGAGGTGAAGCGCGTTATATGTATTGACGGCGGCAGTTCTTAGATTTTTGTCGGTTTGTTCGTCAATATCGGCGGGACAGGTTTCAACGGTTGCGCCTGCCTGATACTTTGCGACGTAGTCATAAAATCCTGACTTCGGTGCAATCTCAATCGGGGGCAGTGCGATACCTCCGAGAATTCCCACAGAAAACTCTCTGCCCTGTATGAACTGCTCGACAACAATCTCGTTTTCATATCTGAAAGCGTCCTTTACAGCCTCATCAAATTCTTCTTTTGTTTCTGCCTTTGCAATTCCCACGCTTGAGCCGCCCGAGCAGGGCTTTACTACGCAGGGAAAAATATTCCAGTTTGATGTTTCCTCTATGCTCTTGAAAATTTCGCCTTTCGGGGTGCATATTTTATTCTGAATCAGCACGCTTTTGGTAAGTCCCTTGTTCATGGCAAGCGCAGAGCCGAAATATCCAGAACCCGTGTATTTTATTCCCAGCAAATCAAAAGCAGCCTGGAGCTGACCGTTTTCGCCCTCGCCGCCGTGAAGCGCAAGGAAGGTAATGTCTGCTTCGCCGCAAATTTCTATTACATTTGTTCCTATATATCTATCAGACTTGTCAAGGCGGTTTTCCTTGACCTCGCTTATATCGGAAATGGTTTCTCCCACATTTATTTTGTCAGTGAAGCTGAAATTCTGTTTAAAAAGTGCGTCAATATCGCAAATATTCTCCTCATATCCTGAAAAAACGTCAAGAAGCACCACTTGATGACCTTTTTCGCGGAGCGCTTCGGCAACCAGAATACCCGATGAAACAGATACATCGCGCTCGGTGCTCAGTCCTCCAGCAAGAACTACTATTCTCATAACTCTACTCCCCTATTATCTTTATAAGTGCGTGCTTGCGGCGCATACCGTCAAGCTCATAGTAAAAAATCTGTTCCCATGTTCCGAAGTCAAGCTTTCCGTTAGTTATGGCGCACACGACTTCTCTGCCCATGATTGTTCTTTTTAAATGAGCATCTGCATTATCCTCAAAACCGTTGTGAGCGTACATATCATACGGCTTTTCAGGCGCGAGCTTTTCAAGCCAGCGCTCATAGTCGCCGTGAAGTCCGCTTTCGTCATCATTAATGAATACCGAAGCGGTTATATTCATAGCGTTTACAAGCACTAAGCCTTCTTTAATACCGCTTTCGTCAATTGCGTTCTGAACCTCTTCAGTAATGCGGACAATCTTTCGACGTTGCGGTACATTAAACCACAATTCTTTGCGATAGCTTTTCATAATTAATTCATCCTCTGTAATTCACCCAATATTGCACGAATTTCAAATATCAATAGAATTTGAATTAACATCAGAACATAAAGCCGTTCATACCCCAGTATTCAACTTCTTCAAATTTTACGTAACAGCAGTTTCCGTCAATCCCTGCTTCACTCTGCAAAATTTTGCAAATCTCCGCAGTAAGAGCGGCGTATGCGTCCTTTGTCGAACTTCCGAAAATCTTTACCTCTACAAAAGCCACAGGCTGAGAGTCGTTGCCGCGAAACATCATCGAAACGTTATCCTCTACGGCGCACATAAGATATGCTTCGCTTTTTCCCGGAATGAGGGAAATTGATTTTGATATTTTTGATTTAATCGACTGCTTTTTTGTGTCATCAAGCTTTACATTTGTCTTTAAACTTATAAACGGCATTATATATCCGACCTTTACATATAAAATTACATCTTACATTATAATATCATACCTGCTTTTTTGCAAGAAAAAAACAAAATTATGCGTATTGCGTATTAATTAATAAATTTATATTTTTATATTATTATCTATTATTATATTTTGTGGCGGCGTAACACAGCTAAAATCACATAGCAGTATAAGCTGCTGCAATTTCTATCAGTGTTTGGCATTTATAATATTTTGTCTAAAAAAGGCTGTTCCCAACGGAACAGCCTTTTATGCTCTGAGTTATTCAATTGAACTGTCGAGGTACTCCATAAGCTCCTCGTCGTCCTTTTTCTGCTTATCTTTAACAATAAAGAAAGCGGTTAAAGCGGCAGAAAGAGCTGCCACAGCGGAAATAATACCAATGACTAAAGCAAATTTCTTATTTTTCATAATTATGTCCTCCATGCATTTTATCTTGTTATCGTAATTAAGAATTATTATCTGCCGTTTGTATAGTTATATTCTAACATTTTTTATAAAAAAGTCAACATAAAAACAAAAAAAGCAGAGAAAACTCTGCTTTTAATACTAAACTGTTTGGTTAGAATTTAGTATATGTTTAACTCAATTCATTTAACCTTATGCTGAAGCGTTGAGTCTTTTAGCAAGTGAAGATTTGCTTCTTGCTGCTGTATTCTTGTGAAGGATACCCTTGGCTGTTGCCTGGTCAATTTTCTTAATAGCAAGACGAACTGCCTCTGTTTTGTTGTCAGCGTTAGTATCAACTGCGATATAAGCCTTCTTGATAGCTGTTTTTAATGCTGATTTTGCAGCCTTGTTACGAGCTGTTTTTGTAGCGATAACCTTAACACGCTTTTTTGCAGATTTAATGTTTGGCATTGTCCCACCTCCTTAAAATATCGGTCATACAGGTATTATGTTACCATAAAATCCCCTGAAAATCAAGTGTTTTTCAAAAAAAACTGCGAATTTTCGCATATTCTAATAATATTAAAAGACTACCTCAATATCTTGTGTTTAGATTTAAAATTTATTCAATATAAAGAAATCTGTTTTGAATGCAACATAATATTTTGCAATTATAAATTCAGAGTTTTTTTATTTTAAAAAATTTTAAAAATTAATTTTCTTCATCCGTGCTGTCATTTTTATATTTTCTTCGTTTTGAAATCAGATAAACCAAGACAAGCAGAGCAAGGAATACTCCTAAAACGCATCTGAACACAATTGACAGAGTTCCTTCAAACATCGGCAGTCCGCCAAACGCGCGCAGAGCGTACCATACGGTCATAAATACAAAAAATATGGACAGAACATAAGCAACAGGACCTTGTTTTCTTCCTGCAAAAAACATAAGCAGAGCAAGAGCCGCCCAAAGAAAAACGTATGCGTTTTGTAAAAAATCGCTCATAATAATCATTCCTTATAATTATAACAGTTATTATAAGGTAATACAAATATAAATGTCAATTGCAAAAGCTGATATAAAATTAAAAATATGAAAATATATAAATTTTTCCAAAAAAGCCTTGACTTTTACTGACTTTGGTATTATATTATGGATAAAGCGGTTAGCACTCTAACCTTGAGAGTGCTAAAACAGCAAAAACCGACTCCAAACAGGAGGTGAACGGTATGGAGCTGGCTGCGAGAAAACAAAAAATATTATCGGCAATTATTGAAACCTATATTAAAACGGGCGAACCCGTGGGTTCAAAGTCGCTGATAAGCGAATCGGGGCTTGATGTATCTTCCGCGACGGTACGAAATGAGATGGCCGACCTGACAAACAGGGGATTTTTAATTCAGCCTCACACTTCGGCAGGACGTATTCCCACTCAGCAGGGCTATCGTTATTATATAGATAACATTATGAACGTTACGCCGGTATCGCAAAGAGGAAAGGAATACATTAGGTCGGTGCTTTATGAAAACGCCGATTCTCCCGAAAGCATTCTTCAAAGCGCCTCGGACATTATATCACAGCTCACAAATTTTGCTTCCGTTGCGACTACTCCCAACGGAGAGGACAGCAGAATTCATAAAATCAGCTTTGTACAGACGGGTTCTCACACTGCAATGGCGGTTGTGATAACGTCAAACGGAATTATAAAAACAAAGATTTTTCGGTGCGAGTTTATTATTACTCCCGAAATTCTCGATGTCTTCGACAAAGCGCTAAACGATACGTTTGCAGGAATTAAGCTTTCGTCAATAAACCAGCCGTTTATTCAGACTGCGGCGGCACATTTCGGAGAGCTTTCTCTGTTTATGCCGGGCGTTCTTATGGCAATTAAGGACGCTTCGCAGAGAGCCAAAGATGTCAGTGTGTGCCACAGCGGATATACCAAGCTGTTATTTATGGCTGATGTAAGCTTTTCGGCGGCGCGCGGAGTGGCTGAGTTTTTGAACAATGAACATGACCTTGCAAGAATGCTTGAAAATCTTCCGATTGACACGTCTGTTGCAATAGGCAGAGAAAACAGCAGAATAGAGCTTGCCGCAAGCACCGTTGTGTCAACACGGTACAGCATTGACTCAAATCCGTCGGGAGTTCTGGCGGTGATCGGACCGCTGAGAATGAATTATTGCAGAGTAATTTCAATTCTCGAATGTGTGTCCGAATGTGTGGGTGCTATGATTAGCGAGCTTATTGAAATATAGCAAATTCTAAAAGGGGGATAAAGATGTCAAAGAAAAAAACCGAAAACACCGAAGAAACTACTGTAAAGGAAGAGCAGACCGCCGAGGTTGAATCACAGCCTGCCGAAAAAGCAGAAGAACCAAAGGACGACAGCACCGAAAAAATCAAGACTCTCGAAGATGAGCTTGCTTCGCAGAAAGACAAATATATGCGCCTTGCGGCTGAGTATGATAACTACCGCAAACGCACCTCAAACGAGAAGCTCACAATATATGATGACGCAACGGCAAAGGCAGTCACAGAGCTTCTGCCCGTAGCCGACAGCATAAGAATGGCTCTTGAAAATCTTTCGGGCGCAGACCCGGAGATTGTAAAGGGAATTGAGCTTGTATCAAATCAGCTTGCAAAATCCTTTGAAAAACTCAAAATAGAGTCCTACGGAAAAACAGGTGACGAGTTTGACCCGAACATACACAACGCAATTTCCAAGATTGACAGCGAGGAGCTCGGCAAAAACACAATTGCTCAGGTGTTCCAGACAGGATACAAAATCGGCGATAAAATCATACGCCACGCAATGGTACAGGTTGCAAACTGCGACTGATTTTCAGTTAAAGCAGATTAATATATAAATATTTATCATTTACAAAATACTGGAGGAAATTATTATGGCAAAAACAATAGGCATAGATTTAGGTACAACAAACTCCTGCGTAGCAGTTATTGAAGGCGGCGAGCCGGTTGTAATCGCAAACGCAGAGGGTGCAAGAACAACTCCGTCCGTTGTTGCATTTTCCAAGGACGGCGAAAGAATGGTAGGACAGGTTGCAAAACGTCAGGCTATTACCAATCCCGAAAGAACAGTTGCTTCAATCAAAAGAGAAATGGGTTCTTCTCATAAGGTTACAATTGACGGCAAAAGCTACACCCCTCAGGAAATTTCAGCAATGATTTTGCAGAAGCTCAAGGCTGACGCAGAGGCTTATCTCGGCGAAACGGTTACACAGGCTGTAATCACGGTTCCCGCATACTTTACCGACGCTCAGCGTCAGGCTACAAAGGACGCAGGCAAAATTGCAGGTCTTGACGTTAAGAGAATTATCAACGAGCCTACTGCCGCTGCACTTTCATATGGCGTTGATAAAGAAAATGACCAGAAAGTTATGGTTTACGACCTCGGCGGCGGCACATTCGACGTATCTATCATTGAAATGGGCGACGGCGTTCAGGAGGTTCTTGCAACAGCTGGTAACAACCGTCTTGGCGGCGACGACTTCGACAAGAGAATTATAGACTGGATGGTTTCATCATTCAAGACCGAAACAGGCGTTGATCTTTCATCAGACAAAATGGCTATGCAGAGATTAAAAGAGGCTGCTGAAAAAGCTAAAATCGAGCTTTCGGGCGTTACCACATCTTCAATTAATCTTCCGTTTATCACAGCCGACCAGACAGGTCCTAAGCACCTTGACTTAACTCTCACAAGAGCAAAGTTTGACGAGCTTACATCAGACCTCGTTGAAGCTACTATGGGACCCGTTCGCTCTGCTCTTTCAGACTCAGGTCTTCAGATAAGCCAGATTGACAAGGTTCTTATGGTAGGAGGTTCTTCAAGAATCCCTGCTGTTCAGGATGCAGTTAAAAAGCTTATAGGCAAAGAGCCGTTCAAGGGAATCAACCCCGACGAATGTGTTGCTATAGGTGCAGCTATTCAGGCAGGCGTACTCGGCGGCGAAGTTGACGGACTTCTCCTTCTTGACGTTACTCCTCTCTCACTCGGCGTTGAAACTATGGGCGGTGTAATGACAAAGATTATTGACAGAAACACAACCATTCCTACAAAGAAAAGCCAGATATTCTCTACGGCTGCCGACAATCAGACTCAGGTTGAAATCAACGTGCTTCAGGGTGAACGTGAATTTGCACGCGACAACAAACAGCTCGGATTATTTGCCCTTACAGGCATTGCTCCTGCAATGCGCGGCGTTCCGCAGATTGAAGTTACATTTGACATTGACGCAAACGGTATCGTAAATGTATCTGCAAAGGATTTAGGCACTGGCAAGGAACAGAAAATTACAATTTCTTCTTCAACAAATATGAGCAAAGAGGACATTGACAAGGCTGTTAAGGAAGCCGAGCAGTATGCTGCCGAGGATAAGAAGCGCCGTGAAGAAGTTGACGCTAAGAACGAAGCAGAGAATATGGTTTATCAGGCAGAAAAGCTCGTAAACGAAAACGGCGACAAGCTTGTAGATGATGATAAAAACAATCTCAATACAAAGATCTCCGCACTTAAAGAGGCAATTTCAAAAAATGACGCTGACCTTATGAAAGCAGCGAAAGATGACTTGCAGAAAACTCTCTATGATATTTCCGCAAAGCTTTATCAGCAGGCAGCTCCTCAGGGAAATCCTCAGCCGGGCGCTCCGGATATGGGCGGCGCACAGCCGAATAACAGCGGTGACCCGAATGTTTACGACGCAGATTTTAAGGACGTTGACGACAACAAATAATTAATATATAATATTATGTATGAAGGAGCTGTTTTTATGGCAGCTCCTTTACGGTGTAATTTTACAGCAGTTTTTTATAACAATAATTATGTACGGTCGAAAATCAAAATATATTATAATTAATACGACCTATATCCACGAGCTAAAAGGGTGAGAATATGGCAGATAAAAGAGATTACTATGAGGTGCTTGGCGTTCAGAAGGGCGCGAGCGACGATGAAATAAAAAAGGCATACAGAACAAGTGCCAAAAAATATCACCCAGACCTACATCCGGGTGACAAAGCGTGTGAGGAAAAGTTCAAGGAAGTAAACGAGGCATACGAGGTTCTGTCAGACAAAGATAAACGCGCGCGCTACGACCAGTTCGGTCACGCAGGAGTTGATCCGAACTTCGGTGCAGGCGGTCCGGGCGGTGGAAGTCCGTTTGGTCAGGGCATTGACCTTGACGACATATTCTCAAGCTTTTTCGGAGGGTTCGGAGGCAGACGTTCAAACAACGCAAACGCTCCTATGCGCGGAAGCGACGTTGAAGCAAGCATTCACATTTCTTTTGAAGAAGCGGCTATGGGATGCAAGAAAAACGTCAGCTACAACTGCGTGACCTCATGCGGCGAATGCCACGGCACGGGCGCGCAGGCAGGCTCAAAGCCAAAAACATGTTCGGCCTGCGGCGGTTCGGGAAAGGTTACAATAAACCAGAGAACTCCGTTTGGCGTTGTACAGACCCAGCGAACCTGTGACGCGTGCCACGGAAAGGGAAAAATCATTGACAATCCATGCAGAAAATGCGGCGGTTCGGGCAGACAGCGCAAAAACAAGACAGTTGACGTCACTATACCTGCCGGCATTAAGGACCAGCAAATTTTAAATGTTGGCGGCAGAGGAAACGCAGGATATAACAACGGTCCATCCGGAGATCTGCACGTTTATGTAAATGTACGTCCTCACCCTGTGTTTGAACGCAGAGGCGACGATGTGTGGTGCGATATGCCGATTACTTTTGCTCAGGCGGCTCTCGGAGCAGACGTAGTTGTTCCCACTCTTGACGGCAAGGTGACATACTTCGTCCATGAGGGTACTCAGCCGGGAGATATTTTCAAGCTCAAGGGCAAGGGTATTCAGCATCTAAACGGCAGAGGCAAGGGCGACCAGTATGTTAGGGTGAACGTTGAAGTTCCGAAAAACCTGAATTCAAAGCAAAAAGAGCTCATTCACCAGCTTGAAAATGTTACAAACGATAAGAATTACGCTCAGCGAAATAACTTTTTTGAAAAACTGAAAAAGATGTTTAACGATTAAGGTGCTTCAATGGAACTTTGGACAGAAATTAAAATTACCGTTAATGCGCACGATATTGAAAAAGCGAGCGATATAGCAAATGTTGTCGTGCCATACGGTATTTACATAGAGGACTATGCCAACCTTGAACACGAGGTTGAGGAAATAGCTCATATTGACCTCATAGACGAGGAATTGTTAAAAAAAGACAGAAACAAGGCTTTTGTACATATTTATCTTGAACCTGATGTTTCTCCCTCTGAGGCAGTTGCGTTTTTATCAGAGAGATATAATGCCGAAAAAATTGAACATTCAATAAAACTTCTCTACTGCGCTGAAGAGGACTGGCGTAACAACTGGAAGCAGTATTTTCATCCCATTCCCGTGGGCAAAAAGCTATTGATCCGCCCGAGCTGGCGAGATGATTATGACTCTGACGGCAGAAAGGTTCTCAACATTGACCCGGGTCTTGCCTTTGGCACAGGAAGTCACGAAACCACTCGGCTTTGCCTTGAAATGTGCGAAAAATATCTTAAAAAAGGCGACAGCGTTCTTGACGTAGGCTGCGGAAGCGGTATTCTCGGAATTGCCACCCTGCTGCTCGGCGCAGAAAGGGCAGTAGGCGTTGACATAGATGAAACTGCTGTAAGAACCGCAAAGGAAAATGCCGAAATAAACGCCGTTAGCGACAAATTCACCGCAATCTGCGGAAGCTTTACCGAAAAGGTTGAGGGCAAGTACGACATTGTGCTTGCAAACATTGTTGCCGATGCAATTATGTTTTTGTCAGCGGGCATAAAGGACTTTATGAAAGACGGCGCCGTTTATATTATGAGCGGAATTATTGACACAAGGGCCGAAGAAGTCAAAAAATCGGTAAGCAAGCATTTTGACATCATTGAAGAACACCTTGAAAACGGCTGGGCGTGTTTTGCGGCAAAGGCTGCAAATCGGTAATATGATACAAAAATGAATAAATTTCTACTTACTAATAGATAAAAAAGTTAAATTTTCACAAAACTGTCACATTATACTGATAAAATCAACTTAAATATTATGTTCGGAGGTCCTGAATTTGAAAAAACCTGATAAAAGAGAGACCGTAAATCTGTTTTTCTCTGCATTTCTCATCATCGCGTTTATTGTATGCGCGCATTTCTTCAGTCAATTCACAAGTACAATTTCAGTTTTTGCAAGCTCTGTAGTAAGCATCATTCTTTTTGTGGTATTCGGACTTTTGCTTTTTTATGCAACACGCGTAGGTGACGGCAAGGCTATAAAGCGTTTTTCGCTTATAACATTAATCATTCTCGTAATTCCGTCACTCTACATTATTATTGCATCTCTCGCACCCGGTATGCCGTTTAATGATGTTTTTGCATCAAACAGCGGCGGACTCAGCGTAATAGTAATTCTTGCCAGCGTAGCTTTGGGTTACGGTGTGCCGTATACATTCCTCAGCGGATTTGAAGTTGCAGATGAAGATGCCGCTGACGATGTTCAGGATTCTGCACCCGAGGTTCTTGAGGGCGGAGTTGAAGCAGATCTTATAAACAACGATTCTGATGAAACCGTTGAAGAAACATCTGAAGAAATTGATGATACAGATTTTGTTGCAGATGAATCTGAAAATACAGAGGAAACTGCTGACAGCAAAGAAGAATAAATTTTATTTACTTACCAATAAAAAAGCTGACCTCTAAAGGGAGAGGCTCCGTAAGGAAGTCCTCTCCCTTCGGCTTTTGTAATCAGCCGGAATGATTGGAATGTAGGATAACAATCATATTGGAGGATTACATGATGAACAGACAAAACACCAACGAAAAGACGGACATCCGCTACACCCTGCAAGGCGCATACAATCTGCCTGATCTTGCATTACCCACTGAGGAAGGACGGCCTATTGGAATATGGGGGCAGCGACGCAGACGGTACTTGAAGGAGCATCACCGCATCTTGTACTACAATCTGCTTACTGCCTGTAAGCTGAACAGGTATCTTGCTGATATCGACCGACAGGCGGAGGAACTGTTTTTCCGGCTGGTAAAACAGATGGCGGAGCGTGCGGGTGTGACCGAAACGCTCAAGGCGCAAGACCAAATGGAGTGGATCGGTCGGGTGAACAGCATCCGAAACCGAGCCGCAGAGGTTGTTTACAACGATTTGATTTACAACTGATACCCACTTAACAGGGAATTGCCGCTGTCAATCGACGGCGGCTTTTTCTGTTCGGCAGGTGTTCAAGAAGTCATAAAGTCGGCAGTATAATCGGGAAGATTCTCACCGAGGAATCGCTGCTTGTGGTAGATTTCTTCACATTTTTGGCGCATAATTATAGATGTCAAGCGGACAACCGAGTGATACAAGCAGAATTATGATAGACTCTACCCTTAGTTTACTGTACCAGATTAAACCGTTGGTCGGTTGCAGCTCGGATAAAACCAATATATAATGCAATTGTAATCAGCCAGATATTCAGGGAGGAAATCAATGCTATGAACGAAATCAAAATAGGACAATTTATTGCCGAATTGCGAAAAGAGCAGAAGTTGACACAAAAAGATTTAGCTGCTCAATTACATATTACCGATAAAGCGGTTTCAAAATGGGAGAGAGGAGTTTCACATAGTTAAGGATACCACACCAACAACCCACGCTTACAGTCATAACAATAAAAGCTCCCGCAAGCATTTTATCTGCCTGCTCGCCAAGCTCCTCCAGGTAACGGGTCAGTTTGCCTGAGAAAAGAAGTTCATTGTACGCGACCCAGTTATTCTTCTTCAGGTAGTCACCGTGCATCCGTCCGTACCTATTTGCCGGCACTTTCTCTTTAGCCGGTATATCCAGATCGGGAAGATAGTAATCGCCGTGTTTCGTGTAAGTCAGTTCCATAATCAAACCTCCATAGTTTTGTTTGATTATATTCTACTGACAGCACGGGAAATGTGCAAAGGTGTTAAATGAGCGGACTGGTTATTTCATAGAGGCTACTCTCTCGCAAGTATTATCGAATATACCGTCTTAACAATCCGACATCCTTATTTATATTTCTTGGCTGGATGCTGGTGAGGACTTTATTCTCCACTTCTGGAGTCCAGTAAATTCGCAGCTTGCTTTGGGCTCTTGTTATTGCCGTGTAAAAAATATTATGCGTGATAAGCTCATCCACCTCATCAGTGATAACAATCTTGACTGAGCGGAATTCTAATCCCTGAGCCTTATGTATTGATACTGCATAAGCTACTTGGAACGGTACAACAGCCCTTGAGCTTCCTTCATCATCTTCATCTGTGCTTCTTGTTTTGTATACTTTGAAGCGGACTACAGAATTCCCCCGTTCCGAATTTCCCAATAATTCAAAATCGCACATCCAGGCATCCATGCCGTTTATAACTTTAGTTAGCTCAACATCAAACTGAATATAGCCAGCAGCTTCGTCAGGGTTAAAAACTTCTATCCCGACAATTTTTCCTTTCATGTTGTTGTATATTACGGGAGCAAACCTGTCGGATTCATTGAATAAAACCGGGTCACCAATTTTATATTGTTGGATACCCCATTGAACTGTCTCATTAGGATTGCTTTCTTGCAAGAAGCGATTGATGTTATTTATGCCGTATAGCCCATCATAATTCAGACACAAAATTATTTCATCATCCTCTGCATTATCAAAAATTGACGCGTCCAAAGTAATGGAGTATTCCTGACGCGCAATAAGCTCCAAAATGGTATCATCCATATTCCTAACCCGCGCCCAGAGCAATTTCAGATTATCATCATTGCTCCTATATGGAACGGTTAACTCAAATACAGAAGTTTCGGGCACAAAAGCGCGTGCTACACTAAACCAGTTACCAAAACGTATAGAGCTAATCTGGTATGTGTCCCCAACTAATAGAAGAAGCTGAAAGGTCGCTTTTTCCAATACTTTACGCATGTCATCATTACTGACTGTACTGGATTCGTCAATAATCAATAAGTCGTACTCTGTTGGAACATTTTCTCGCCATAAGAATTTAGAGATCGTAAGGAATGTGCAATTTGATGCCGTAACTCTGCGCTTTAGATTATCGACTGCTGGATTTGTTTGGCAAAGGAATAATTTCCTCTTGTTAGCGAAAAAGTGTGCCACATGATTAATCAAAGTTGATTTTCCGGTGCCAGCAGAACCATATATGAGCGCAACTCTCGAGTTCTCATACATCTGCCGTAAAGCAGCTTTTTTCTCCTCACAGTCCACTCCAGAATTCGGCCCATAAAGCCATGCATCGACAGAATTTGAATAGTTTTGGATGCCGGAAGATGACAAGAGTTTTAGCTTGTTAATAATTTTACAAGTATCGTCCTTGTAACCATTGATGAAAATCTGCCCATTTTCAATAACCAGCTTACCATGCTCTCTATGCCCAAACCACAGCTTTTCATTATACTTCTGCGCCAAACTCGCAATATTGTCAAATCCCTCTATGTCTCTGACGGTAGCAAACAATTCGCCGTTAATTTCCGTGTTGTTGCGGACAAAGCGGGCAAGAAGCTCATGCTTTCTTTCTTGGGCATGTATGCAATCAAACAAATCGCTTAAGCGAGGATTGTGGCCAATCAGAGAACTGATGAAGGGCATTGTATCAAACGGTATGCATCCATTCTGTAAATATAAATCAGATAGGTTATCGTTAGAATTTGATTGGCGCTGCGCCTTGATAACCTTATTATTCATTTGATAAAGAAAATACCTTAGTATATTTTCTCCAGAACTATGGTTTCTGATAATATTCCTACTCGCTTCTAATGCTGGCACAAAGATTGGATTTCTAATATCAGCGCATATAATAGCCATTGCTTCATTAAATGCGGAGTCCGGGAAATCCATTAAATCAGCAAGATTGAAACCTGTCGCTGTAAGATATCGGCTGATATTCTGCTGCTCTTTATAGCTAACCGTTTTCTGCTGACCGCAAAGAATTGATATGAAGTTTTTATATTCGCAGTCTCTTATTGCAACTTCCCATCCTGTAATAACAAGAACAGGCATGGTCTTTCCTAATATTTCTATACTATCGTTGGAAAGAGAAAATCTTGCTGAGTAGTAATCTGTAATTCTGATTCTGGTGAAAGCAATTACTCTATTTGATTTGCTCGCAAAATCATTTGCGGGCGTGAAAGTGACTTCATAGTATACTTGATGATTGACAAAAAACGGTTTGATTTTCTGAATGTAGTATTTATCTGTAGTTACGGCATTTCTTACATCATACCGGCATATTTTTTCGGCAATCTTTTCATAATACTCCTGCAGAACCTCATCCACATGGAGCGGAAAATCGTCAAGATTTGAGAGGACATCCATACCGAATCTGTCGTGAAGCAAATTTTTAACTTCAAGTAGATTCTGATAATACTTCAGCATCAACCTTTCAGAATTTTCCTCATCGAGTGTATAGTGTGATGCTACAATCTGAAGGTAGTCATGAAATTTATATAACACTTTCAGATCTCCGCGTGTTTGAACGAATTCAATTGCAGCACATATATTGGGATATGTGTTTTCAATATCTCCGCCATTCGCGTAAAATTTCAGCATAATATGCTCAATGAAGTTACGCAGTTGAGCCAAAATATCCTGAGAAACGGCTCCGCGAGGAGAGAAGCCTGCGCTCGCGATATGACGGCAGATTACATTGTCGATATTTCGAATGCGATCATCAATATTGGGCATAACTTTTCTCCTTGCTTTTTAAGTCTCTAAGTAGTTCCCGTCTTTGCTTTTCTATTTCATTTCTGTTCGAGGGAATCACGCAATCAATTAAGGCTGATCAAAACCCCGCAAACGGTGACAATTCTGCTATATCATGAATTAGCTGCTCAAACGCTTCTTGACTCCAGAAACGCGGATGTAAATGACCATGAACTACCTTGTTACGACCATTTTCATCGGTAGGATCTTCGTATGTATACTGGAAGTATTTTTTCGCCTTATCCAATAATGCGATATATTCCGGCTTATCCGCATTCTCCTCTTTGGCAAGTTTTATCAATCCCGTTCCAACCTTGAAATTATTTTTCTTACCATTTCGGTCAAGAAACGGGACTCCATACTCTGATGTTGTTGAACGAATCAGCTCTTCAAGATAAGAATAGGCAAATGGCGTCAGAACGGAATAAGATTCCGGAATACGCGAATAAATATCTTTGACTACATTCCAATCTGGTGCCCAGTTCCACATATGAGCATAATCAAGAATCGTTTCGAAATCATCAAATACTGACATTTTTTCACCTCATTTCAGCCGTTCACACAACGGCAGGATTTCTTCTAACTTTGCAACAATGCGCTTCTGCTCGGCAAGGGGCGGGAGGGGTATTATCAAGTTTTTCGACTTAACGATTGTTAGTGCTGAATATGCTGTACCTGCAACAGTTGACAACGCTTGTTTTTCAAACCAAGGACTGTGCAGGAAATATTCTACATATTTTGAGTCAAAAAACTGGCTTCCACAGATTTGTGTTATATTGCCATCTTTATAATAGAATTTCCGCTCATCACAAATCCACGTGTTGCCTATTGTTCCAACCGAAGTAATCAAAATATCTCCCTTTTGTGGCACACCGTATCCCTCGGCTAATGCTTTGTAGTGTTCCTCTGTAATAAACAGTTCTGTCTTTATTGGTTCATTTCGATACAAGTCTCCAATTTCCTTTGATCGAAAGAATGGAATTCCCTCAGGAACATAATCTTTTTCGAATACTCTTTTACTGGATTGCACAACAGCCATATTTCCGACTTTTACCCAAATCCAGCTTTCTGGAATATCAAACGGAATCTCGTCCTCTGCAATTTCAGGCAGGGGCTTTTCCTTTTTGATTTTCCCTGCCTTTATGAGCGTCTGCTTCTCCGCCTGAATCTTACGGTAAAGCTCCTCGCCGGTGCCTTCTTCGGGGCGTTGCTCGACAAGTTTGCCTTGAATCGCCATTTGCAGCAGTGACTTTTTTATATCCTCGGGAAAACGCTTGTTAAGGGCTTCGAGCCTGTCCCACGCCTCGGCGTAGCGGTCAATATAGGGTAGCAGCTCCTCAATTTTGGCAACAATGCGCTTCTGCTCGGCGAGGGGCGGGAGGGGGACGAGCATATTATTTATACTGGTACTGTTGAGCGTTTTACCTTTAATGGCATTTTTGCTTTCGCCATATTGAGAAATAAACGGCAAAATTTTAAACAGATACATTTGAGTTGCATTATCAATATCATAGCAAGGATATATTGAAATGATAGCTTCATTATGTACTGCGTCAATATCAAGGATAGATACACGACCGACAGTTAATTTAAAGCTCATTAAAAGCGTACCTGCTTTGGATATTTTATTTCCAAACACTTCCGATAAAGCTGATTCTGCAATTCTTTCTTTTGTGCTATCTACTCGTCCATTTTCTATCATGTCCGATATAGATACCCACGGAATATCTTTTCCCCACCATTGTGATTCTGTTCTTGAGGGAGTTTTCCCCATATTATGGTAAACTATATCACCGAATTTTACCCAAGCCCAGCTCTCGGGAATATCAAACGGCTTTTCGTCGTCAGAAATCTCGGGCAGGGGCTTTTCCTTTTTGATTTTCCCTGCCTTGATGAGAACCTGCTTCTCCGCCTGAATCTTGCGGAAAAGCTCCTCGCCCGTGCCCTCGTCTGGGCGCTGTTCGACAAGTTTGCCTTGAATTGCAAGTTGTAAAATGCTGTTTTTTAATTCCTGTGGTGTCATTCTTGGCCACCTCCGAGAATGGCAGTAATATCAGCCAGCACACGGTCAATCTCCGCGTTCAGAGATGCACGTTCCTCCTGATAACGCTGGATCAGATCCATAGGGTCAAGAATTTCTTCTTCAATGTGAGGGTAACCGCATTGATCGAGATTGTAGCCCAGTTCTTCGGTGAGCTGTTGAACGGTAAATTTCTTTGCTTTATCAAAGCCGTCAACCGTAATTTCCTGACGGTTGTTCCACCATTCAAGAACAGGGTTAAAATGTTTCATTTTCATCGGTTTGGTTTTGGAGAAATGCTTATATCCCTCCGGCATATCGAGACGGTAGAACCAAGTTTCTTCGGTGGGTTTGGTACGGTCAAAGAACAGAATATTGGTTGTTATTGAAGTATAAGGCGCAAAGACGCTGCTCGGCATACGCACAATGGTATGCAGGTTAAACTCGGACAGCAATTTCTTTTTGATGTTCACCTTGGCGTTATCCGTGCCGAACAGGAAACCGTCGGGCAGAATAACGGCTGCACGACCATTTCTCTTTAAGCGATACATAATCACCGACATAAAGAGATCAGCAGTCTCAGAGCTTGCAAGGTCGGACGGAAAATGATTTTTTACCTCCGCTTTCTCGCTGCCGCCGTAAGGGGGATTCATCAGAATAACATCAAACTGATCGCTCTCGGTATAGTCCAATACATCATGAAGCAAGGAGTTTGCATGGAATACCTGCGGAACATCCAAGTCGTGCAGAAGCATATTGGTGATACAAAGCATATAAGGAAACTGCTTTTTCTCGATACCGTAAATGGAATTGCCGTATGCTTTTGTATCTTCGGTTGTCTTAACCTGCTTGTCCAGTTCTTTCAGCCAGCTTGTGATAAAGCCGCCCGTACCGCAAGCAAAGTCTGCCATTTTCTCGCCGATCTTGGGCTGAATCATCTGTGCCATAAAGTCGGTTACGGCACGAGGGGTATAAAACTCACCGGCACTACCTGCGCTTTGCAGTTCTTTCAAGATGGACTCGTAAATATCACCGAAAGCATGGCTTTCCTCGTAGTCGGAAAGGTCAAGCTCGTCGATGACATTGATTACTTGGCGGAGTAGAACACCGTCCTTCATATAGTTGTTGGCGTCGGCAAAGGTGGTCTGCACGATTGCCTTTTTGATGGGTGTGGATGCTGTTACAGGCAAATTCTTAAGCGTTGGAAACAACGTGTTATTCACAAACTCAAGCAATCTATCCCCGGTCATAGCAGAACCGGAACGGTCATCCACCGCCCAATTTGCCCAACGACACTCTTCGGGAATGATGGAAACATAGTTGTCGTCGTCCCATTCCCAATCCTGTTCTTTTGCATCATATACTTTTAAAAAGAGCATCCATGCGATCTGCTCAATACGCTGGGCATCACCATTGATACCTGCATCATTGCGCATAATGTCACGAAGTCTTTTTACAAATCCTGATAGATTGCTCATATTATTTAACCTGCGCTTTCTTATATTTCTGAAAAATCAAGCGGCGCATCAATCCCTAATACCTCTTTGATCCTGTGGTCCTGCTCTATGAGTAGCTCTTTAATCATTTCCCGTGTAGGATATATTTTAAGAGGTTCCTCGGCATTAGCAGTACAATCAAATGCAACGTATGGAGGCATATGCTTTTCAGCGTAGAGGAACGGATCATTGTCATCGTTTTGCTGCTGACCGCTGGAATGGGAAAGATATTCAAAATGATAATCTTCGGCTTTAATCAAAGTAATCCCGTGGACTTTTCCATATTCAACAGCTCCGCTTTGAAAGTCGCTTGTTGAAATCAAAATACCTTTTTGTGCACCCACGCTTTCAAGCTTGCGGTGGAGGATGGCGACCTTATCTCTGTTCACTCTGTTTTTGTATTTCTTACATTCACACAAAACTTTGAACCGTGAACCCATAGCGGTAAACTCAGCATAAACATCTATCTGATATTTACCATCGGAAGTTTTGATTTTCTTATTGTGAGTTATCTTAAAATCCTGCAATCCTTCATTTTGCGCATATCCATTTAAAAAGTCATAACAATACCTTTCAAATTCTGTTGGTGTCAGATCGCAAATGTGCTTATGTTCCATAAAACCACCTGATTTTAACTTGCTTTATATAATTCTTCTTCCAATTCCTTTATGGCTCGGAGATAGCCAGCCTTACCGCCAAAATATGTGGCAATTTTTGATGGTTTGCCGAATTTTTTTAAGGGATCAAGTTGAAGGATTTCGGTTTTTTCAATCTCGTAAATACCGATGTTCATATACTTATCCAGAAGTGCTTCCAGCACCTCTCTTGCTACGCCGCTATATTTGCTCAAGAAATCACGCTTTTTGACATTGTTCACACGCTCACGGCGAGTAAGCGGTTTCTGATCATATGCTACGTGGCAAATGAAATCGAAATCATCCACTTCGCTCATATCCTGATCCTGTTTCATCTGCTCAAGATCAATGCCTTGCTCCATAAGAAGTTCTTTAATAGCTTCTTTTTTCTCTGAAGCCGTCCACGTTTGGATGAAATTATCAAGAGAGGCATATTTGCCAACAATATTGGATTTCGTATAGTCAACGATACTTTCCTGTCTAAGCAGCTTTCCATTTGCATCATAAACGGATACAGCTTTTCCAATAATCTCGACATTGCAGCCGTCCTCTGTAATGATTGGTTTCATTTTCGGTGGAGTTGGAGGAATCGGCGGCTGCGGCGGATCAACAGGCTCAGAATTTGGTTCAACAGGTTTTGGAGGATAGTTAGGGTCAATCTCAATCGGGCCATCCCATTCGGGATCAGCAAAAAGGCGTGTTACATTGCGGAAATCCATCACAACAAAATGTGTCTTTCCGTCCTTTTCACGAAGCCTTGTCCCTCTGCCGATAATCTGCTTGAATTCGGTCATAGAGCTGATCATTTCATCAAGAACAATCAGCTTTGTCATCTTACAGTCTGCGCCTGTGGACAGTAATTTTGAAGTTGTAGCGATTACGGGATATTCAGAGGATACGGAAATAAAGTAATCAAGCTTACTTTTGCCGTAAACATCCGAACCGGTAATGCGAACAACATAATCCGCGTTCTTCCTGCACATATCCGAATTGAGGTTGTTAAGGGCAGCTCTCATACGCTCGGCGTGGTCTTCGTTCGCACAGAATACAATCGTTTTTTGCATTCTGCCGGTACTCTTTAAATATTCCGTAATTTCCTTTGCAACTTCATAAATTCTATCTTCAAGAATAATGTTGTAGTCAAAATCGCTGTTGGTATATATCCTGTCCTCAATCGGTACGCCGTTCTTGTCACATTGTCCGGCGAATGGTCTCCAACCTTCACCTATATTTGTTTTGATGTTAATCACTCTAAATGGCGCAAGGAATCCGTCTTCAATGCCTTCTTTCAGGCTGTATGTATAAACCGGCTCACCAAAGTAGTCAACGTTAGAGATATACTTTGTTTCTTTCGGCGTTGCGGTCATACCGATCTGCGTTGCGGAAGAAAAGTATTCCAATATTTTACGCCAGTTGCTGTCCTTTTTTGCAGAACCTCTGTGACACTCATCAACGATAATCAGGTCAAAGAAGTCTTTATGAAAGAGTTTGGCGAAGCGGGTAGCTGCCTCGTCGCCGCTTTCTTCATCTTCATTTTCTTCGTTACCTGCGAGCTGCTGATAAAGGGAGAAATAGACTTCGTGAGAAGTGATGGTAACGGGATCGTCTTTCGCAAAGTTAATCTTATGTATAGTCTTTTCAAGGGGAGCGAAATCCTGCTGAATGGACTGATCAACAAGAATATTTCTGTCGGCAAGGTAAAGCACCTTTTTCTTTAAACCCGATTTCAACAAGCGATATACGATTTGAAAAGCCGTATAGGTCTTTCCTGTGCCGGTAGCCATGACGAGCAGCAAACGTTTTTCCCCTTTTGTGATAGCGGCTAAGGTGCGGTTTACGGCAATTCTCTGATAGTATCTCGGGGCGTAGGTGTTGTAACTGGTATAGTATGGCTGCGCAAGGATAGACTCTTCTTTCGGAGATAATCCTTTGCCCCCATTGACTTCGACTTTATATCTTGCAGCGAGTTCGTCCTCTGTCGGGAACTCATCCATAGAAAACTCTCGTTCAGATCCCGTAAGAAAATCGTATTCTGCAAAGCCGTCTCCATTCGAACTAAACGCAAATGGGATATCCAACATCTGCGCATATGTTTTTGCCTGCTGGAGTCCGTATGAAACAGAATGATTATTGTCTTTTGCCTCAATAATAGCAATGGGATTATTGGCATTCAAATAAAGGATATAATCTGCCTTCTTTGGCTTTTCACGCACGGCAATATTACCCTTTAAATTGATTCTGCCGTCTGTAATCTTTGTTTCCATAGTAATTTTGGATCGACTCCATTTGGCAGTTATCGCAGGGGTAATGTATTGCAATTTAATATCTTCTTCTGTCATTTGATTTTTGGGTAATATCATACCGTTTACCTCCTATGCTTCCGATAAAAAACATCGGAAGTTTTCAGCAAATGATGGATGATGTTGAGGCAGGGAAAGCAAATTGTATCATTTAGAAAGACCTTGCCCGATTAGGGCGCAACGATTTTGTACCGTGGAAAATGTCATGTATTTTCGCTGTTATCGCTGTCAGCAGCAGGACGTTTTATATACTTCCCGCTCTTGATTCTCGCGTCCTTTGGCTTCGGCTCGTCATCGGGTATCGCCCACGAATAATCGATCCTGACCGCGCCGGGGACACGTCCCTCCGCACATAAAATCTGTATCCGCCGGGTGGAGATTCCCCAGCGTTCCGCTGTCTGACGAATAGACAGATACTTCATTGTTCTTGCCCCCTGACGACATATTTCTACTCATATATTGTACTCGATATTGCGAATAAAATCAAGACGTTTTTTCACTTTTCCTCAAAAGTGTCAGTAAGATTTTCATATTGGCTTTGCCGTTACCCACCATGTTGGGCAGCGGCAATTTTTATTGCCTGTCAATCGGTGCAATATCAAACGGCTGTATGGAGTGAGCGCGTGGGAAGCTAAGAGCAAGATTCTACCACGGTGCCAAAATTCGCTTCTGCGCTCATTTTGCCCGTGGGAATCTTGTTGGGGAGTGCCTTCCCCAAACCCTGCTTATGCGGCTTGCGCCGCAAATTTTTTCTGCTCACCCCTGTTTTTTGAACAGATTTTGTCCGTTGTAAAGTAGAGGGTATGTGCACGACATTTGAAAATTTTCTCTCGCCGGATGTTAAAAATCTGCCTCAAATTGTCCGTTGTAAAGTGGGAGCTATAATTTCCCTCTGCCGATACCTGCGTTTCGGGCAATTTATGTCCGTTGAAAAGTAGGAGGAAAATTTTCACGACTACAGGGGTGTGTTTTGCCGAGAAAATGTCCGTTGTAAAGTAGGGGCATCAAATTTTTTAGATGCATACCCCGCCAAACGGGAGATTTCTGTCCGTTGAAAAGTAGGAAGATTATTTCAAAACGAGTGGACAAAAGCAAAAAAACTGTCCGTTGTATAGTGAGAGGAACTTTTACCGCCAAAAAATTTTTTGAAGCGATACCCCCTCAAACGCCGAAAAAATGTCCGTTGTATAGTGAAGGGAGGTTTTACGACCATGAGAAAACGATACGCCACGCCGCACCGCAGCCGGGTAGTCAAGACCCGTATAACCGAGGAAGAATACGCCGATTTCACCGAGCGGCTTGCGGCTTATGAAATGAGCCAATCCGAGTTTATACGACAGGCGATCACCAAGGCCACCGTCCGACCTATCATCACCGTCTCCCCGGTCAACGACGAGCTGCTTGCCGCTGTCGGGAAGCTGACCGCCGAGTACGGGAAGATCGGCGGCAACCTCAATCAGATTGCCCGGTATCTGAACGAGTACCACCACCCATACCCAAC
>CANQDR010000013.1 GCA_947593615.1 uncultured Clostridia bacterium | reverse complement strand
TGCCGACTATATCAATGCTTTTTTATCAACCGGCCAAGTTTTCTAATTTTGTAACACATCATTGACAAACCTACATATTTTAAACTTGATAAAAATATGATAATATATTAGCGGTGATTAATAATGGCACATCCGATAAAGCACTTTATTACTATAACAAGACACAGACACAAAGTAATTGCAAACTGCGCGCGGGCAGGTATTTTATGGCAGGGATTAAGACATGATTTATCAAAGTATTCTCCGACAGAGTTTATACCCGGCGCAAAATTTTTTCAGGGCGACCGCAGTCCCAACGAGCGCGAACGCGAGCTGTATGGAAGTTCAAGGGCGTGGATGCACCACAAGGGCAGAAACCGTCACCATTATGAATATTGGAATGACTATAACCCTAAAACGAAGTCTATTGAAAATGTAGAAATGCCGGTAAGATATGTTATTGAAATGTTTTGCGACAGGGTAGCGGCAAGCAAAATATATAACGGAAAGAATTATACTGATGCAGACCCGTATAAATATTTTCTGAGAATTAAAGGAAAGAACAGAATGCACCCATGCACAGAGAAGCTTCTTGAAAAGCTGCTTGTAATGCTCAGGGACGAGGGTGAAGAAAAGACGTTTGCATACATTAGAAAACTGCCCAAAAAGGAAGAGTGATACTATGATTAAAACAGGAAAAGTAATCGAAGCTATGATAGAATATTATGGCTCGGATTTAAAAAGAATAAACCATTTTCTTAAAGTTTTTACATTTGCAAAAACAATCGGAGAAGCAGAAGGTCTTAATGCTGACAGCCAAAATCTTCTTGAAGTTACTGCAATTGTGCATGATATAGGAATAAAAATCAGCGAGCAAAAGTACAATTCAAGTGCAGGCAGGTATCAGGAGCTTGAGGGTCCTGCGCAGGCAGAAATTATTTTAACAAACCTCGGGTATGATAAAAATTTTATAGAAAAAGTATGTTACATAGTAGGACGCCATCATACATATAATAATATCGATTCTATTCCATACCAGATTCTTGTTGAGGCGGATTTCCTTGTGAATCTTTATGAGGACGGAGCAGGGGCACAGGCAGTACAAAATTCATATGACAGAATATTCAGAACAGCCACTGGCAAAAAATTGCTTAAAAAAATGTATTTTTCTAAGTAAATTTATTGCTAAACACAAAATTTTTTTATTTGTTCTAAATGGCTTGACAAGTAAAAATAAAAATGTTATTTTAAAGATGTTATATGACTGACGGAACAGTGGATTTAACCACATGGAGTATAACAGTTGATTGCCGACCGTCTGGGCGAAGAGCTCAGATCAAGTCGGCTTTTTTATTTGTATAAAATTTAACGGAGGTATGATTATGAAGCACGAATGGAGAAATTTTATAAGCGGAGTATGGGAAAATGAGATTAATGTAAGAGATTTTATACAAAAGAATTACACACCCTATTTTGGCAAAGGAGATTTTCTTGAAGGACCTACACAAAATACACTTGATTTGTGGGAGAAAGTAAGCGAACTTAAAAAACAGGAAGTTGAAGCAGGCGGAGTGCTTGATATGGATACAAAAATCATATCAACAATTACTTCGCATGGTGCTGCATATATTGATAAAGACAAGGAACAGATCGTCGGCTTGCAGACGGACAAGCCGCTCAAGCGTTCGCTTCAGCCTTACGGCGGCATAAGAATGGCAGTTAAAGCCTGCAAAGAAAACGGCTATGAGGTCGATCCGGAGGTTACAGAATTCTTTACAGAACACAGAAAAACACATAATGCAGGTGTTTTTGACGCATATACTCCCGAAATGAGAAGATGCCGTTCAAATCACATAATAACAGGTTTGCCCGACGCTTACGGCAGAGGCAGAATTATCGGTGACTATCGCCGCGCGGCGCTTTACGGTGTTGACCGCCTTATTGAGGATAAGCAGCATCAGAAAGATACAACAAGAATTATTATGTATTCAGATGTTATCCGTGAGCGAGAGGAGCTTTCAGAGCAGATAAGAGCTTTGGAGATGTTAAAAAAGCTTGCCGAGATTTACGGCTGTGACATTTCTAAGCCTGCATCTAATTTTAAAGAGGCTGTTCAGGCAGTTTATTTTGCATACCTTGCAGCGGTTAAGGAGCAGAACGGTGCCGCAATGAGTCTTGGAAGAACTTCTACCTTCCTCGACATTTATGCATATCGTGACCTTGCAGAGGGTACAATTACCGAAAAGGAAGTACAGGAAATTGTCGACCATTTCATTATGAAGCTGAGAATGGTATGTTTTGCACGTACTCCCGAGTATAATGCAATATTTGCAGGCGACCCCACATGGGTAACAGAGTCAATAGGCGGAGTCGGTACGGACGGACGACCGCTTGTAACAAAAATGTCATTCCGCTATCTTAACACGCTCAACAATATCGGCGCGGCTCCGGAGCCAAACCTTACAATATTGTGGTCTTCACAGCTTCCTGAAAATTTTAAGAGTTACTGTGCGGAAATTTCCATAAAGCATCACGCAATTCAATATGAAAACGATGACCTCATGCGACCGCTTCACGGGGATGATTACGGCATAGCCTGTTGTGTATCTTCAATGAAAATAGGAAAGGAAATGCAGTTTTTCGGCGCACGTGCAAACTTGGCAAAATGTCTGCTCTATGCTATCAACGGCGGTGTTGACGAGATTACGGGTGTTCAGGTAGGACCTAAATACCGTCCGGTTGAGGGTGAGTACCTTGACTATGACGAGGTTATGTGCAAATACAAGGATATGATGAAGTGGCTGGCACAGGTTTATGTAAACGCACTTAACATCATTCACTATATGCACGACAAGTACAGCTATGAGCGTTTGCAGATGGCTCTCCACGATAAACACGTTACGCGTTGGTTTGCAACAGGTATTGCAGGCTTCTCGGTTGTTGCCGATTCGCTTTCTGCAATCAAGTATGCAAAGGTTAAGGTCGTAAGAAATGAAAAGGGAATAGTTACCGATTACATTACTGAGGGCGACTTCCCAAAATACGGAAATGATGATGACAGAGTTGACGAGATTGCAAAAGAGGTGCTTCATACCTTTATCAGTTACCTGCGTCAGAATCATACCTATCGCGGAGGAATTCCAACAACCTCAATTCTTACCATTACATCAAATGTAACCTACGGCAAGAACACAGGTTCTACTCCCGACGGAAGAAAAATCGGAGAGCCGTTTGCTCCCGGAGCGAATCCTATGCACGGTAGAGACAGCAACGGAGCGGTTGCTTCTCTTGCTTCAGTTGCAAAAATTCCGTTTATGGATTCTCAGGACGGTATTTCAAATACGTTTACCATTGTTCCGTCTGCTCTCGGAAAAACCGCGGAACAGCGCAATCATAATCTTGTTGCTCTGCTTGACGGTTACACAATACAGGGCGGCTATCATCTTAACGTAAATGTGTTTGACAAAGAGCTTCTTCTTGACGCTCAGAAACATCCGGAGCTTTATCCTCAGCTTACAATTCGAGTTTCTGGCTATGCCGTAAACTTTATTAAGCTGACAAAGGAGCAACAGGACGAGGTGATTTCAAGGACATTCCATTCAGCACTTTAAAATTGCAGGGACATACATTGTATGTCCCTTATTGTATAATATAAAACTATGGAGTAAGATTATGCTTGGATATATTCATTCTTTTGAATCTTTCGGTACGGTTGACGGACCCGGTGTGCGTTTTGTAGTGTTTTTTCAGGGCTGTCCCATGCGCTGCCTTTACTGCCATAATCCCGATACGTGGATAGCAAATAAAGGTACGCAGTACACCGCAGAAGAAATAATTGAAAAATTTAAACGAAATGCGGCATTTTATACAACCGGCGGAATAACCGCAACGGGCGGCGAGCCCATGCTCCAACTCGATTTTCTGATTGAGCTGTTTGATCTTGCAAAGCAAAACGGTATTAATACCTGCCTTGATACGTCGGGAATAGTATTTGACCCCGATAATAAAGAACTGATGAGCAAAATTGACGTGCTTTTAAGTGTGTGCGGCCTTGTAATGCTTGACATAAAGCATATTGATGATGATGAACACAAAAAACTGACTTCACGCTCAAATAAAAATATTTTAAGATTTGCCGAATATATTGACAATAAAAATGTAAAAATTAGAATAAGGCATGTTATTGTACCGGGAATTACCGACAAACGAGAAGAGCTTTTAAATCTCGGCAGGTTTTTAAAGAAAATTAAAAATATTGAAAAAATTGAAACCCTGCCGTATCACACGCTCGGCAAGGCAAAATATGAAAATCTCGGTATAGATTATCCGCTCGCAGATACTCCCCAGCTTACTGAAGCTGACGCGGAAAACGCTTTGAAAATTATAAAAGAGGGAATGAGAAATGGCTGAACCTCAAAATTTTGTACATCCTGTTCCCCCGCTGTACGATGAAAATTCAAAGAGACTTATTCTCGGCAGTTTTCCGTCTGCCAAATCTCGGGAATCACGGTTTTTTTACGGACATCCTCAAAACAGATTTTGGAAGCTTCTTGCAAGGTTATTTGATGAGGAAGTTCCGCAGAGCATTGAGCAGAAAAAGCAAATTATTCTCAGTCACAATTTAGCATTGTGGGATGTTATTCATTCCTGCACGGTTACAGGCTCAAGCGACAGCTCAATACGTAATGTTGTGCCGAATGATATTTCTGTAATTCTGCAAAACAGCAAGGTTGACAGAATTTTTGTTAACGGTGCAACGCCGTTTAATCTTTATAAAAAGTATATTTTCCCCAAAACAGGTATAGAGGCGGTTAAACTGCCGTCCACCAGTCCTGCAAATGCGGCTTTTTCGCTTGACAGACTGGAGGAGTTTTGGAAAATAATAATAAATTAATAATTTATAATGTAAAAAGCGCTTGGTATTTATCCAAGCGTTTTTATTGTTATATGATTTGTTTATCTGTAAGAGGATTCATTTGATATTTATGAATTAAAAATTTTATCCATATAGTTCATTTTATAGGAGTAAAATCAATCCCATTATATTTCATCTTTAATGTAAATTGTTGAATCTTCAAACTGTATCCGTCTATTTAAACCTGTTACTCATCTATATAATGGCATAAAGCATATTTGCTGTCTCCGTTACCATAGGTCGGTTTAATGAATCCGCCGTTAGGAATGTCAAATAAAACATTACCATCGCTGTCCAAGAATAATATGTCTCTTTTTTTCTAAAATTTCATCACCTCTTATTCAGATGATATACCAAAACGGGATATCTGCATTATGCCATTTTGGTATACTTATTTTAGGAGTGATTACTAAGTTGATAGTAAAAACAAGAATAAAAAAGCTGCGCAAGTCAAAGGGAATTACACAGCTTAAAATGGCATTGGACTTGAATATGAATCAAAATTCGATCAGCCGCTATGAAAACGGTGCAAGACAGGCAGATTATGAAACATTAATAAATATTGCTGATTATTTTAATGTTTCAATAGATTATATTTTAATGAGAGTAGATAATCCGGCATTAAATAAATAAAGCTGTAATAAATGGTCAATTCAGAACCGTTTACTACAGCTTTTCTTTATGTTTAATTTATAAAATTCATATAAAATTCATATTGAGGAATCAAAAATCTCTTTTGCAGTTTTGCTGTTGTCTATAATAGCGTTTTTCAGTTCGTCAATTCCTGAAAACTTCTTTTCCGGTCTTATAAAGTCAAGAAGCCTGACGTCGGCATATTGACCATAGATTTCATCTCCTCGGTATTCCGGCATCCACGTTTCACAAAGCGGAGCAGGACTTCCTACGGTCGGTTTTACACCTATATTTGTTACTCCGCAGTATTTTATGCCGTTTTCAAGTGTAACAGCAGAAGCGTATACGCCAAATTTCGGCACGACAAGTTCTTTGCAAAGCGGCTGATTGATTGTAGGAGTTCCGAGTTCTCTGCCGAGTTTTCTTCCGTGCTCAATTACTGCGCAAAACCCGAATTTACTACAAAGCAGTTCATTGGCTTTCTTAATATCTCCCGCTTTTATGAGATTTCGTATAAGGGTAGATGAAATAATCTGATTTTCGCATTCTTCGGCAGGAACAACACTGACATCAATATTATAGTCACTGCAAAGACTTTTAAGTGTTTCAACATTGCCCTCGCCGTTTTTTCCGAAGCGGTAATTAAATCCGCAAAACAGTTTTTGGGCGTTGAGGGTGTCAATAAGAATTTCTTTTACAAATTCTCTTGCGGACATATTCATAATTTTTCTGAAATCCGCCTGATATGTGTGGTCAATTCCAAGCATATCAAGCGTTTTTATTTTATCATCCGCTGTCATTAAACAACATCCAGAGCTACCTGTCAAAACACTTTTCGGACTTTGCAAAAAGGTAAAGCATACTGCGGTAAATCCGTTTTGTTTTTCGTTTACTGTACGCAAAATTACATTGCGGTGTCCTTTGTGAAGTCCGTCAAAGTAGCCTAAAGCAATAGCGGTATTCTGTTTTTCAGGTAATATTTCAAAGAAAGTTTGCATAAAAATTATCCGTACCTCATATTTTAGAAAGTTTAGCTTTTAAACTGATTTTTACCAAACAATATTGCCGTTTTAAGCACGGCAATTTGTGTTTTTGCGTCGGGAATACGATTGTTTAAAACCATTTCAACGGCTGTATCAAGCGGAATTTTTTCTATATTAAGAAACTCGCCGTCATCAAGACGGTTTTCACTCATAGTTTTTATTTTGCAGGCATACAGGTGAATCACTTCTGAGGTGTAACCCGGCGACGGATAAACCTGCCCCAGCGATATATATGAATATCCCTCGGCACCTGTTTCTTCAAAAAGCTCGCGCTTACCGTTTTCAAGCGGAGTTGAACCCTTTTCAAGCTTTCCGGCAGGCAGTTCAAGTACAACCTCCTTATACGGATAACGAAATTGTTTTACAAAAATAAGATTATTCTCCTCGTCAAGAGCGGCGACAGCCACACCTCCGGGGTGATTAACGACCTCGCGCTTTGATTTTTTTCCGTCGGGAAGCTCAACGTCATCAAGCGTAATATCAAGAATTTTGCCTTTAAATATATTTTTGCTTGACAGAGTTTTTTCCGTAAGTTTCATAAAATTGCCTCCGTATTACAGATTTAAAAGAAAGGATAAGGGTTGATATGATAAATTACAATGTTTTTCCCGACTGCAAAACAAGAAAAGATATTATAAACAGCATATATGAAAAATACGGTTTTATAAAACATTCCTTTGAAGGGAAAAGCGTTTGCGGCAGATATATTGATGTTCTGCATATAGGCAACACCAAAAACCGCGTGCTGTACTGCGGCGGTTTTCATGGTTCGGAATATCTTACAATTCTTGCCCTTCTCAAATTTTTTGATGAATGTGCTTTCTCTATGAAAAATGATACATCGACAGGTGGATATAACATAGGGGATTTTCTGAAAATAAGGGGATTGACAATTATTCCGTGTGTAAATCCCGACGGTGTTGAAATCGCTCTGCACGGCAGCGGCGCTGCAATGAGATACAGATCGCTTGTTGAAGAAGTATCGGACAACACCTGCAAATGGCAGGCAAATGCAAGGGGAGTCGATATAAACCACAATTTTAATGCAGGTTGGTGTGAGCTTAAAAAACGTGAAATAAGCCTGAATATAAACGGACCGTCGCCAACGCGTTTCGGCGGAAATTTTCCTGAAAGCGAGCCGGAAACAAAAATGCTTACAAGGCTTTGCAGAAATATCAATTTTGAAAGAGCAATTGCTCTTCACAGTCAGGGTAGGGAAATTTACTGTGCATTCGGAAAGAATACTCCGATGCTGAGTTTCAGGCTTGCATCCGTTTTTTCTCAGGTCAGCGGTTATAATATATCTAACCCCGATGAAATTGCAACGGGCGGCGGATTTAAGGATTGGTTTATAGAAGAATTTAAAAGACCTGCGCTCACCATTGAAATGGGACTTGGAGAAAATCCTCTGCCGCTTTCGGATTTTGAGGATGAATACAAAATATTGCAAAATATTCTGTGCCTTGGCGTAGTTTTTTAATTATGTCTGTATAAATAACAATTTGACGGCAAAAAACTTATATTTTCTATTGTTAAGTTGTATTAATGCCGTAAAGTTATTCCCTTGCTTTTAATGCAATATATAATGTGCCGCCGTTTTCAGCAACGTACTGTAGAGCTGAAACTGCTTCGTTATTCCTGTTTTGTTTATTATAAAGCATTGCTAAGTAATACTTTAGTCTAACCTTATTAAGTTGACATTCCGCAGAATTAAAAAGATTGTTCAGAGTCTCTTCCGCTCCGATAAAATGATTATTTGCAATATTTATTCTTGCGGCATTTGTGTTGTATTGTTCAAGGAGAAAATGAGACAGCCTTTTATTTAATTTTTTATTGCGAATATATTGGCTTGTATAATTAAGAGAATTTTCGGCATCTTTTATTCTGCCTTCGTCAATAAATATTACAGTCCACAAATTATAATACTGCACTGTTTCTGCAAAGTTTATTCTTTGAACATCAATGCTGTTAAGAACATTCTTTGCCTGAATAAAGTCACCTGAATTTATGTATCCAGAGGTTAAGTTAAGAAGTGTAAGCGCTTTTACCTTATAGGGCGCATATTTTTGTGTTAAGGGAAAATATGCGTTTATAAATTTAACAGGGTCGCAGTCTTTATTCAGTATCATACATAACTGATTGTGTTTTATGTTTGCAACAAGTGAAAAAACAAACATAGAAATCCACGCCGCCAATATATAAATAAATATTATAAATTGATAGTTTAATTGATTTTGTATAAGTATGTAAGAATAGTTAATTATAAAAAGAATTAAAATAACAGATATGGTAACTATATACGCAATTTTAAGTTTTTTAAATAAATAAACCATAAATTCACCCGATATTATTTTTTAGAGCAAAAGATATTAAACAAATTATTAAGAGAGTGTGAGAAGTAACTCAAATATAACAAGAGCTATAGTATTTAAGGGTAACCAAAGGTTACCCTTAAATTATAAGTTAAAAATTATTCTTCTGTTTTGTCGGTTTCATCATCGTATAAATGAATTGAACTCAAAATACTGTCAACGGCTTCGTCAGAAATTACATTCGGTTCATCAAGGTATTTTGAGCGTTTTTCAATGCCCTCTATAGCCATTTGAACCTGCTCCTGCGGAGTTTGAGGCTTGCGCGGAGCGTCATATATTTCATTATCCTCCGGATTTGAAATATTCACATACTCCTCCTGCTTTTGCTCATCTTGCTGTACAGGCTCTTCCTCAGTTTCTACTATAGCAGGCTCGCTTCCGTCGTCATGATATGTTTCTTCGGTTTGCTCAGTATCGATAGTGTTATCTGAATTTTGACTTGTGTCAGCACCGAAATCGGGAGCGTCATAATTTTCATCAACTGCTTCTGCCGCGGCCATTATAACCTCGCCGGGAGCGTCGATCTGCTTGTCGCGTCTTGCCTCTGCAATAGCTTTAAGCTCGTCAAGATGATTTATGGGCTTTTCAACTTTATTTGAATCATCGTCAAAATAAATATCGTACCATACAAGGAATACATAAACAGTCCAGACTCTGCGGCTGTTATCTTCCTTGCCGCTGAAATGCTCGTCAAGCCAAGCAACAAGAGTGTCGGTATTAAAGAATTTCTCGGCAGTTTTGCCCTTAAATTTCTTTTTAACCACGTTATAATATTTTTCATCCCTGAGCCATACTCTGGTGGGAACAGGGAAACCAAGTTTTTCTTTTTCTGCTGTAGCCTCAGGCATATGACGGACAGCCGCCTTGCGCATAGCATACTTTGTGTTTGATTTATTGCAGCGCAGACGGGTAGGCAGAGAAGAAGCCACCTTAAACACTTCTTTGTCAAGGAACGGAACTCTCAGCTCAAGCGAGTTTGCCATACTCATTCTGTCGGCTTTAAGAAGAATGTCGCCGACCATCCACATATTTATGTCAAGATACTGCATTTTTGTTACGTCGTCATATTTTCTGCAGCGGTAATAATATTTTCTTGCATAGTCCTGCGGACGAGTTGCAATTGAAGGGTCTTTAAGCAGAGCCTTTTTCTGCTTTAAATCATACATAAACGCATTGCCGATATAACGCTCCTCAAGGGGGTCGCAGGCACGAATAAAGTAATCTCTGCCCTTGATGTCGGGAAGCTTTCTGCATAAGGCTCTGACAGCCTTGCGTATGCAATGAGGAACAATGGTTTGATATATTTTAAATACTCTCGGGTCGTTGTAGCAAGTGTAGCCTCCGAACAGCTCGTCGGCACCCTCTCCCGAAAGCACAACCTTTACATACTGGCTTGCAAGACGTGATACAAAGTAAAGTGCAATACAGGACGGGTCGGCAAGGGGCTGATCCATATGATACTGAACGGTCGGGACTGCGTCCCAGAATTCTTCACTTGAAATCAAATGCGTGTGGTGTTCAACGCCGATTTTTTCGCTCAGATCTTTTGCCCAGCTTATTTCATTATACTTTTCACCGAAATCAAAACCTACCGTAAATGTTTTCTGGTCTGCAAAATACGTTGAAACATAGCTTGAGTCAACACCGCTTGAAAGAAAACATCCAACCTCAACATCGGCAATTTTATGAGCGTTTACTGAATTTTCAAATACCTTTTCAATTTCATTTACAGCCTGTTCTTCGCTTATTTCTTCGTTCGGAGTAAATTTTGGTTCCCAATAACGCGTGGTTTCAATTTCTCCGTCGCGATACCACAGATAATGTCCGGGCATAAGACAGTATACACCCTCAAAGAATGTTTCGGGAGGTACTGCGTACTGGAAAGATAGATAAGTGTCAAGCGCCCTTGTGTTGAACTTCTTGACAAAATTGGGATGCTCAAGAATACTTTTTATTTCGCTTGCATAAACAAAATCGTCACCGATTTTAGTATAGTGCATAGGCTTAATTCCAAAAAAGTCGCGCGCTATGAAAATTGAGTTATCCTTTGTGTTGTAGATTGCAAATCCAAACATACCTCTGAGTTTCGTCAGCAGATCCTCCTGCCATTCCTCAAAGCCGTGAACGAGCACTTCGCTGTCGGTATCGGTATAGAATTTGTGTCCTTTCTGAATAAGAACCTTTCTTAATTCCTTGTAGTTATATATTTCGCCGTTAAAGGTGAGAACCAATGATTTGTCCTCATTGTAAATAGGCTGGTGTCCTGCGTCAAGGTCAATAATAGAAAGGCGGCGGAAACCCATTGAAATATATTCATTAGTATAAAATCCGTCAGAGTCAGGACCTCTGTGAGTGATGACCTCAGTCATATTTCTGATGACATCATCTCTGTCTGCAATTTGTCCCGTAAATCCGCAAATACCACACATATACGATAACCCCTTTCAAAGGCTTGTTATAATCTGCTAAGTAAAAAATTTTATAATATACATTAATATTCTATCATATCGAATTTATAAATTCAACTGCATAAAACTTATTTTGCAAATAGGTTGAATGTTTTTCTAAAATAATGTATAATTTTTTTAGAAAATTTAAGTATTATAATATAGTAGGAAGGCTAATATGTTTGGGTTAATCGGAACTTTTGTAAATACGGCAACGGTGCTTGCAGGAGGAGCAATAGGACTTGCCTGTAAAAAAGGTATTCCTGAAAGAATGAGTGACTCGGTATTTAAGGCGCTCGGACTTATTACGGCATTTATAGGTATTTCTGGCAGTCTTTGCGGCGAAAATACACTTTTAGCAGTAATAGCAATGATTTTGGGTACGATAATAGGAGAGCTTTTTGACCTTGACAAGAGAATTAACAATGTCGGAAAATTTATTGAGCACAAGGTGAGCAAGGGTGAGGAAAATTCTACGGTAGCACAGGGTTTTGTATCGTCATCGCTTTTGTTCTGCGTGGGAGCAATGACTATTGTCGGTTCTTTGCAGGCGGGTCTTGACGGCGACTGCTCGGTGCTGTTTACAAAGTCGGCAATGGATTTTTGTTCAAGCATAATTTTTGCCAGCACGCTTGGTATAGGAGTTTTGTTTTCAGCGGCTTTTGTTCTTGCTTATCAGGGACTTATCACCATTCTTGCAACATGGGTTGCGCCTGTTCTGACTGACGCGGTTGTAAATGAAATGAATTGTGTCGGCTACATAATTATTATAGGGCTTGCGCTTAATATACTCGGAATAACAAAGCTAAAGGTTATGAATATGGTTCCCGCGATTTTTCTGCCAATTGCGCTTGTTCCGCTGTATGACCTTATTGTGTCTATAATATAATAATATATATCTAAGGCGTTGCTGATTAAGATGTGTCGGCAGCGCCTTTTGGATATTTTATCAAGTTGTATTTATAAGCAACAAATGATAACGGCAAGGAAAAATTTATATTTTATTCTGTGTTTATAATCTATATAATATAATTAATTTGACAAAGGAGCGATATTATGATTAATAAATTCACCTGCGGCACACCCATATGCACAGAAGCGGTTATAGAAAAATATGACTCTGTTGATATAAAAAGATTTCCGTTTAAATACCAAATTGAAAACGACAAATTTATATTTGAATTTGATATGGAAGATACTGACATAGTTTACGGATTGGGAGAGTCTCCCAGAGGAATAAATAAAAGAGGCTGGGTATACGAGAGCTTTTGCAGCGATGACCCGTTTCATACTGAAACAAAATCATCCCTTTATGCGGCGCATAATTTTATTATGCTGTCAGGCTCAAAAACATTTGGTATTTTTATAGATTTTCCGGCAAGAATACGCTGGGATATAGGATATACGTTAAAGAACAAGACAGTTATAGCCATTGACGGCACTGATTTTGATATTTATGTTATAGATAACTCAAAGCCTATTGAAATTGTAAAGGAGTTTCGGCGTGCAATAGGAAAAAGCTATGTTCCGCCTTTATGGGCATTCGGTTATCAGCAGAGCCGCTGGAGCTATCCCGACGCAAAAACCGTTGACAGTGTAATAGAAGGGTATGACAAGGCAAATATTCCGCTTGACTGCGTGTATTTGGACATAGACTATATGGAGCGTTACAAGGACTTTACTGTTGACGAAAATAAATTTCCCGACTTTGCGGAATATGTGAGTAAAAAAAGGGAGCAGGGAATACATCTTATTCCGATTATAGACGCAGGCGTTAAGAAAGAGGATGGTTACAGCGTTTATGAGGAGGGCAGAGATAAGGGCTATTTCTGCAAGAACAGTGACGGAAGCGATTTTGAGGGCGGAGTGTGGCCCGGAATCGTAGGATTTCCCGATTTTCTGCGCAAGGATGTGAGGGATTGGTTCGGCTCAAAATACAAGGTGCTGACCGACGCCGGTATTGACGGCTTCTGGAACGATATGAATGAGCCTGCAATTTTCTACTCAGTAAAAGGTCTTGAAAAGGCAATAAAAAAAGCGAACTCTTTACAGGACGAAAACCTTGATCTTTCAAAATTTTTTGAATTGAAAGACACTTTTATGAGGCTTTCTAACAACGAAGAAGATTATTCGAGCATTTATCATACGATTGACGGAAAACAGATTTGCCATGACCGTGTACATAATATTTACGGTGCAAACATGACAAAAGCGGCAGGAGAATACTTTTCAAAAGAGTTCGGCGAAGGCAAAATACTCATGTTTTCGCGTGCGTCATATATCGGTGCCCACCGCTCAAGCGGTATCTGGTTTGGCGACAATCATTCGTGGTGGTCGCATATTCTCCTCAATCTGAAAATGCTTCCGTCTGCAAATATGTGCGGATTTTTGTACTGCGGAGCTGATTTAGGCGGATTTAATGAAAATGCTACACGTGACCTTGTGCTCAGGTTCCTTGCACTTGGAGTATTTACACCGCTTATGCGCAATCACGCGGCTCTCGGAACAAGAAATCAGGAGTGCTATAATTTTGAGGACAGCGATGATTTTAGGGATATTATTGAGGTTCGCTACAGGCTTATTCCTTATCTTTACAGAACATTCTGCAAAGCAAGTGAGGAGAATGACCTTATTTTTCGTCCTCTTTCGTTTGATTATCCCGATGATAAAATTGCCCGTGAATGTGAAACTCAGCTTATGCTTGGTGAAGAATGTATGATTTGTCCTGTTTACGAGCAGAATGTGAGCGGAAGATATGTTTATTTGCCTGAAGATATGACGTTTGTAAAGCTCAGCGGAACAAGCGCGATAACTGAAAAAATGAATAAGGGCGTCCATTATATTGAGGTGGCTCTGAATGAAGTTCCTCTTTTTATTAAGTCGGGCAAAAAAATTCCGCTTTGCAAGCCTGCAATGAGAACATCAAAGCTTGATACGGATAATCTTGAATATATCGGATAACTAAAATGAACTATTGCCAATAAAAAACAACAAAGCGGTAAGGGTTATATACTCTTACCGCTTTATTGAAAATTGATAATAAACTAATTTATAGAAGTTATAGTTTTTAAGATGTTTTAATTAAATCTCAAGACCTTTTGTTGTTTTTAAAAACTTATACAGCTTGCTGTAGATTACGTCGACTCCGCCTTTGCTGTCGCTTTCAATGTTAAGAGGCATAATCGGGTCGTGAACCGAAAGTCTGAGCAAGAACCAGCCGTTGCCGTTGTTTTCATCAAACGATACCCTTATGCCTTCGCGGTTATCGTCGGCAACCTGCCATCCGCTCTGCTTTTGGGCATATTCGGTAAGGTCTGATATAATCTTTTCGCCGCAGGCTCTGAAATCTTTTTCTGTAATATTAAAGCGGATTTCTCTGCTTTCAACAGGCTCTTTAAGCGCGAGAGTAAGTTCGTCAAGCTCTTTGCCATCTTTTCGAAGCTGCGCCACCTTAATTATAATCTTTGTGCATAGATATGCTCCGTCATCAAGAAAATAATTTTCACGCATTGCGGCGTGTCCGGATGTTTCAATTGCAAGCGGACAGTTAATTCCTTTTTTGTTAAGCTCCAAAGCCTTGTCTATTACATTTTTGTATCCTCTGCGGTAACGGTAGTGTTTTCCGCCCAGTGTTTTTTCAATAAAATCTTTAAGTCCGCTCGATGTGATTGAGTCGGTAACAATTGTTCCGCCTTCATTTCCCTCAAGAGCAATTGCAGCGGCAACGGCGACAAGACGGTTACGGTTTATTTCGTTGCCCTTTGAGTCAACTGCGCCGCCCCTGTCAACATCTGTGTCGAAAATAACACCCAAATCTGCGCCTGAGTCCTTAACAGCTTCACAGATTGACGCCATAGCCTCAGCGTTTTCGGGATTGGGAACGTGGTTTGGAAACAATCCGTCGGGCTCAAGGTATCTGCTTCCGCTTGTGTCTGCTCCGAGAACGGAAAGAACCTTATCGGCATAAAATCCTCCTGCTCCGTTTCCTGCGTCAACAACAATTTTAAAGCCTTTGAGAGGATGGTCGTAATCCTCCGCATTAACTTCCTTTTTAATTTTCTCGCGCAGACCCTTTGCGTAATCGCTCATATAATTAACTTTTGTGACTGTACCTTTGTCTGATTTTTCGGGATGCTCGTCATTTTGAGCGTATGTAAGAATTTTTTCAATATCAGAGCCTTCCAGTCCTCCCTCACGGGTGAAGAATTTCAGACCGTTTCTGTTAAAAGGATGATGGCTCGCAGTTATTTGCAAAGCTCCGTCGCAGTTTAAATCAACGGTTGTCATAAACATTGACGGGGTAGAGGCAAGACCGCAATTAAGCACTTTTGCACCGCTTTTAGTAAATTGTTTTGTTGTAATATCCATAATATGAGGACCCGATATTCTGCTGTCACGTCCGACAGATATTGTAAGCTTGTCAGGTGATTTGCCTGTTTTTTTCGAAAGCCACAGTACGAATCCGTCAGCCATTGAAGCAATAACGTCATCTGTAAGATTTACTGCTTGTCCCTCAACGCCTTCGCTTGCAACGCCTCTTATATCGGTACCGCTTTTAAATTGTTTATAAAAATCGTTTAACATATTTTACCCATCCCTCCAGGTGATTTCCATGTTATTATAACGCATAAATAATAAAATCTCAATATAACCGAAAATTAAGTTTGTAAAAACGATACTCAGTTTTTTGCTAAAATAGAAATAAGTTGTTGATTATGACGAAAGTATAATAAAAAACATGTCGAATTGTAATTTCCTTTAAAGCATTATTTAGGCAATTTATACAAATTATAATTAGATAAATTGGTAATAATTGATGTCTAAATGCGATATAACACAAATTTCTGGAAATAAAATTGTTGACTTTTCCGAAAAGTTGATTATAATAATAATTGTCAAGTAAATAGTCCGCTTGACTATCGGCAAATTCCCAATTAACAATACTCGAGTAAAATTGAATTTAAAAAAACAAAGTCGATAAATAATCATGATTTGCCAAATGGTAAATGGCGCACGAAAAACTTTATATTATTTAAAGAATTGAAGGAGGAAACATTTATGACACCAATTCTTAGCTTACACAACATTGATGTAACTGCGTTCCTCGCCGTGCTGGATACCTGCGAGGGCAACGTATATCTCGTTACAAATGAAGGAGACAGATTAAATCTTCGCAGCAAACTTTGCCAGCTCGTTGGCTTGACAAAGCTTATTGAGGGTGGTAAAATTGCTGAAGCAAGCATTATCTGCGAAAATAAGAACGACGAGAGCAAACTTTTCAGATTTAACTTCTTTGGTGACACCGGTGAAGCTAAAGTAGGTTAATGAAAACTTAAATTTATCATCTACGTTTTTCACGTTAATTTCAAAACTTCTAAATCCAAAAACAGCCGCTTTTAAGCGGCTGTTTTTGGATTTATTTTTGCTGTAAAAAATTTAAGCTATGTTATTGACTGTAAATTAGCGATAACCTTTGCCGGGTCGTCTGCCCTGAATACGGCAGTACCTGCAACGCATATGTCAACGCCTGCTTTTGCTGCCAGCTCAATAGTTGCTTCTCCAATGCCGCCGTCAACCTCAACTGGAATTTCAATACCTCTTTTTTTGCACTCATTTTTAATCTTTGTTACCTTTGGCAGCATATCCGTCATAAAGCTTTGACCGCCGAAACCGGGTTCAACTGTCATTACAAGTACAAGGTCGATTTTATCAAGATAAGGAAAAACCGCGTTTGCAGGTGTTTTAGGTTTAATGACAAGTCCCGGTTTTACGCCTCTGCTTCTTATTTTTTCAATTGTTTTGTTTATGTCGGAGTCACATTCAATATGGAATGTAATAATGTCAGCTCCTGCATCTGCAAAATCATCTGCATATTTAAAAGGGTCGCTTATCATAAGATGTACGTCAAAGGGCTTGTCCGTGTATTTTCTTACGGCTTTAATTACAGGTGCGCCAAAAGTGATGTTGGGAACGAAATGTCCGTCCATAATGTCCAGATGCATCCAGTCAGCGCCCGATTTATCCATTCTTACAATTTCTTCACCCATTTTTGAAAAGTCACAAGATAAAAGTGACGGAGCGATTTTCATTAGAAACATCCTTTCCTTATATACTGATTCTGTTTGCAGATTAAAAAAGATTTTCGAGCAGATTTTATTTTATACAAGAACACGGCAATGTTATTATCAAGGCTTTTGCAAAGCAGGAGCAAATATTGCCGAGAACGACCAGAACAAAGCGTAAATCAGCACTTCAAGCGAGCCCATAACGCCCACGCCTGCATACAAAACGAGTGTTGCCGAAAGCAAAATTCCCAGAATAACTGAGATAAGCTGGATAACCACTGCAAGAGAAATGTTTTGCTTTATTTTTACGCTTCCTGATACTGCGCGCGAAAGCGACGACGCTTTTCCTCCTGTTATCAGATATGACCTTGAGCTTTCTTCGTGTGTGCACTGGGCTTCTTTAAGCACGTTTCCGAGCCCGGTAGGCAGAACTTTTATACTGCGGTAGAAAAGATTATACTTTTCTGCAACAAGGTCATTTGTAATGTTGTAATCTGTAGTTCTGATTAAAAAGCTGATTCCGTTTGTTTCGGCGCGCTGCATTTCTGATTTGAGCTCTGCGTCAGCTTTGTAGCTTGTTACAAACATGGCAACCAGTCTGCCTGCCCGCGAAAGATATGTAATTTGCTTGCCTTTTGAGGTGTAGTTTTCCTCGTAATCGATTTTGGGAGTTTCTACATTGTATTTTTCCATAAGATTGCGTGAGCCAACAAGTATTCTCTCGCTGTTTATCCAGCCAACAAGTCCCATCTCGTCCTCATAAAGCACGCTTTCAACTTCGGGAAGCGTTTCGTTTGTTTCTGCAACAACCGAGTCAAATGCGTTTGCAATCGGATTTTGTGCTTCCTTTAATATTGCAATACCGCACAGAAGTGATTCGTCAACTCCGTAATCCTCAAAGGTTTTGATTCCCTCAAGCTTGATTGAATCTGTCGGGAAAAGCTCGTTAGAGTCAATCATAATTGCCGTGCTGTCACAGAATTGCTTGACAGACGGATACCCCGAAAGCATTGCTCCGAAAGAGAGCAGGGTTTTGCATAGCTTTCTTACGGGAACATTGACAGCAAGCAGTGTGGATATAGGTATTGCAATTGCAGTCATAAGTGCGAAGCAGTTTATTGCATCTGAAAAGGATACTTTCGTTATTCCGTATAAAAGAGTGATTATAACCGCCGCAATAGAAGTTACGGGCGCAAGCTTTGACGCAAGATCTTCACTGGGGTCTGGAGCATAGGAAATTTTAAGGAAATTTGCAGGGAAATCTGTTTTGTGCTGATAAGCGATAATAGTTTTGTCCGAGGCTGTGCCGCTGAGCATTTGATTTGCGACAGATTCGTTATTGTAGATTTTTGCGGCATATTTCTGTCCTTTTGAAGATACAAATTTAAAATTGTCTTTTACTCTCAGCACCATTAACAGTTTGCCGAAATTATTTGCAAAAAATGCAATGAGAATAATTACCGTATAATAATTTACATTAAATGCAGTTACATCGCCAAGACAGAAGAATGACACTATTGTTTGTATTAGCGCGGCAACTCCTCCCACTGCAACGGCGGTATCTGAATTGCCCTTGAATTTTAACAGAGGCGTCAGACCGCTTGTCATTGCAACGCGGTTTATAAACAGTGAAAACCCGATGAGCAGAAAATTGAGCACTGCATATGCGGCAGGCGCAAACGAAACTGCCGAGCAGATGGCATCGGGAAAAATTCTTGTTACTACCGTAAGTATTACAGATACAAGAGCTATGATTCCTGTGAGCAGACTGCGGACAAAAAGCTTTTTGATATTTAGGTTAAGCTCATAAAGAATACTTTTTTCATCATCTTCGCCTGTATAATCCTCTACGGTTTTTGTCTTTTCCTTAGGCGTATCATCGTCATCGGATTCATCCTTAGAGAAAAAGCCGACGATTGCCGAAATGATTTTTTCCTGAGCCGAACGGGTATCATCATTTTTACTCTGCTCATCATCCTTAACAGTTTTGCCTTCGGATCTTATAACGTGTGCAATTACCGAAGGATTTTTTGAGCGGATATATTCCTCGTATTCCTGAGCAACAACTTCGGAAAATCTGCCTGCTTTAACATTAAGTATTTCACGCGAATCATCCGGTTTATATACAGGAACTTTTGCTACTACCCTTTTGGGAGGCTGTCCGTCTGCGCTGTTCTTTATTCCGAAAAGCTTTTCGTATTTGCTTTTTTCCTCATCCTCTTGGGTTTTGTTTTCATTATGTTCTTCGTCAGGTAAATCAATATCGATAGAATGTATGCTCTGAATTTGGGTTTCATCATCTCTGAACTGGTCAACCTCGCCAAGCACCTCTCCCGAAAATTGTGTATCCTCGTCATATTCGGGAGTGAGAGTTACAATTTTATTTTCTTCGGCTTCTGCTTTTTCGGCGGCTTCTTTTGCTTTCTTTTCAGCATTGGCACGCTCTTCTTCTGCCTTTTTTTCAGCTTCCGCCTGTGCTTCTTCGGGAGTCATGACCTTCTCACTGCTTCCGTCCATTATAAGAGATGCCTGCATCGTTGCGGCAGTTTTTTCTCCCACAATAGTGTTTGTTGTATCAGCGACAATTTCTGCTGTTTCAACATCATCTACATCAAGCGGACTGTTGTTTTTTAAACGGCGTTTTTTGTCTGTATTGCTGAAGATTTCATCCATTTTTGGCTTTACACGGTATTTCTGTGCAGTTTTTTCCATCTTTTCCTGGTCTGCAAGGTAATGTGTTTCCTCAAGTATGCTTTCAATTTCAAGCTCTCTGAGCATGTCCTTCTCGTTGTCAGACATAATTTACACTCCTTCATTTTATTACGATATTAAGGTTAAACCGTACAAATAAATAATGCGCATATGCGGCTGTTTAAATAATCCTTTATCTGTTTTTCATTGCGCTGTACATTAGTATTCCTGCGGCAACGGAGGCATTAAGAGAATTGATTTTTCCCTTCATGGGCAGTGACACTATAACATCGCATTTTTCTCTTACAAGGCGCGATATTCCCTTGCCTTCGTTTCCGATTACAATGGCGCAAGCACCCGAAAAATCGCATTTTGTATAGTCAGTGCCATTCATATCCGCACCGTAAACCCATACTCCGCGTGATTTCAATTCATCAAGCAAATTTGAAATGTTTGTAACACGTGCAACTCTCATATATTCTATCGCTCCGGCAGAAGCTTTGCCTACCGTGTAGTTTAAGCCTGCACTTCTTCGTTTCGGAACAACAATGCCATGGACTCCGGCACACTCGGCTGTACGTATTATTGCACCGAGATTGTGGGGGTCCTCAATTTCGTCAAGAACTATAATAAACGGAGCTTCATTTTGACTTTCGGCATATTTAAAAATATCCTCAACCGACGAGTATTCCTTTACAGCGGCAAAAGCGATAATCCCCTGATGACTTGAATTACCGCATATATGGTCAAGTTTTATGCGGTCAACCTCTTTGACGGGAATTTGCTTTTCGCGCGCTTTTGCAAGTATGCCGACCACGGCTCCGCTCTTTTCGCCTCTGGCTACAAGAATCTTATCAATTGCTCTGTTGCTTCTGATTGCCTCGCTTACCGGATTGCGCCCCGAAATCACATCGGATTTTGCTTCATTGTTTTTTTCATTCATTTCTTTTTCCTCAATTAAAAATTACATATATTATCAGTATAACATAAATTTCAAGAATAAGATATACTTTTACGAAAAATAATCTAAATCCGATAAAGAGTGTCGAGAGCAACGGCGCCGGCGTCGATATGTTCGGGTATTATTCCGTAAAGATGTGTTGTTCTGTCCATAAAAATGTATATTTTGGGAGGGAAAGGCGTAAAGCTGCAAAATATTGCAGTAAAGAGAAGAAACATAAAAAAGGCAGGCGCAAAGAGTTTTTCGAATTTCTTTTCTGAAAATAAAAGTCTGAAAGATAAAAATGACGCCGTTGATATGCATACGACTGCCGCCGTGAATTCAGGAAGCGAGTGTGAACCTGAACCGAAAAGCAAAAATATGAGACACAATAATATGTAAGACAAACCGAGATAGTAAAGCGTAAAGATTTTTACAACCGTAAACTTTTTAAAAGGCGGATGAATACACAAAAGCTCAATCATACTCCATAGAAGATAAGAAAACATAATTGTCTTGCCTGTTTCCCATATACTGTCGTTTACAGCTCCGAACATAACACCTATAAGCTCGCGCCCGCATAAAGAGTACAGATTTTGCAGAAACACCGACATTATTATTACAAAGAAAATTCCGCTGATTTCATATTTCATTATTTTTTTTTGCATAAAAACACCTCAATCATAATATTTATGCAACCATTTTCAATTATGGAATTATAGCAGTTATAATACTAATTATAAAATTACATTTTTAAATATTTTTTAAAGAACTATTGATGAAAATTATTTTTCGCAAATCGAAGATATACAAACAGTATATTTCTTTTGCTTCAAAAAGATGTTGAAAATCATGTTGAAAGTGTTAAAACTTCAATTAAATCAGGGAGTTATTTACAAGAATTTTACAGAACTAATGTAAAAACAAATGATTTTTTGATTTCCACAAAAAAGAGTTTGATAAAATAATATCAATTTATAATTACATAAAGTATAAAACTTATGTCAATTGTATAATAGATAAAAATAAATTTTTTATTTTGGTGAATTTGTAAATATATATTATATGTTTATAAAATAACGGTCATAATTGCTTTGTCAGCTTATTTAAGTTGATTTTAATTACCGAAAAAAATTCTTACTGTAATAATGCTGACTACTACGGCCGTAAAATCAGCCATTAGCGCGGCAAAAAGCGTATGACGTATTTTTTTTACTTTTATACATCCGTAGTACATTGCAATAGCATAAAACGTCGTCTCACTCGAGCCTGCAAGAACAGAGGCTACTCTGCCGGCAAAGCTGTCAGGACCGCAGTCCTGATAAAGGGCGGTAAGAAGAGCGGTTGATCCCCCTCCTGAAATAGGGCGCAAAAGTGCCATAGGGACTATTTCCTTAGGAAAACCCAGATATTCAGCGGCAGGTTCTATTAGTTTGCATAGTGAATCAACGGCTCCGCTTGCCCTGAGTAAGTCGATTGCAAATACAAGACCCATTATTGTAGGTGCGATTGAATATAAAAGCTGAATTCCCTCCTTTGCTCCTTTAAGAAATACATCAAAAACCGGCACCCGCCTGACAAGTCCGAAAATTACAACCGTACAGGCAAATGCGGGCATAACAAATTCCATAATATCATCTCATTTTTTTAAATTTAAAGTGCATGCCAAAATAAGCGCAACGGCAAGAGCACAGGCTGAACTTATCCATACGGGAACAATGATTTCAAAGGGCGCGCTGCTGCCGTAGGTTTGTCTTAGTGTTGCAAGAGTTGTGGGAAGCAGCTGAAGAGAAGCGGTGTTCATTACGACAAAAATCACCATTTCGTTGCTTGCTGTGTCACTTTTGTTGTTCAGCGTATGCAGCTGCTCCATTGCCTTCAGACCAAACGGAGTTGCGGCATTCCCGAGTCCAAGAAGATTGGCGCTTATATTCATTGTTATGCTTTTAAAAGCGGCGCTGTTTTTATCAAGACTTGGAAACAAAGGACGCAAAAGAGGTGCAAACAGTTTTGCTATTGCGGAGGTAAACCCGCTTTCGACAGCAATCTTCATAATTCCCGACCAAAGGCACATTATTCCTGCCATTGTAAAAATAAGTTCGATTGAGGAAGCTCCGCTGTCGATTAATGCCTTCGACAAATTACTTGTGTTTCCGAAAATTATTGAGCAGGTAATGCTTATTATGACAAGTCCGCTCCAAATATAGTTCAGCATTTTTTCACCTGTTTCGACAAAAACGTTTTTTACACAACAAAATGTGCAAAAATATAAAAATTATTTATATATTTTACGGTAAATATTGACAAATATACCATTAAATGTTAAAATATAGACAAAATAAATTAATTAGGGTGTAAGGTATGATTTATACAAATTTCAAAGAAATTGACATAGCAGGCCGAATTGTAATATCAAAAGATATACGCAAGCATTTGAACATTAATCCCGGTGATTATTTGCATATTGAAGCAAATGACGAGTGTATCACCATTAAAAAAGCTGAAAGCAAATGTATTTTTTGTAATTCAGTTGAAAATTTAATTTTATTCGAGGAAAAACACATTTGTAAAAACTGCCTTGCCAAACTAAAATCGTAACAGCTAAACTTTTATTATAAATATATCATCATCAATTTATAAATATGAATATTGTTTAAGAATAAATTGGACGGAGATGAAATGAAGCTTTTTCTTACGGATATAAAGGATGTAAGTTTGGAAAGAGTTAATCAAATCAGCGCAGAGCGTGCATTAAAGGTCAAACGTTTAAAAAATATTGACGACAAAAAGAGATGTATAGCTGGCGGACTTATGATAAATTGTTTTTTAAATAACGATATAATAAGGACAAATCCTTTTGGAAAACCCTTTGCTGAAAGCGGCAGTTGTTTTAATTTGTCGCACAGCGGAGATTATGTATTATTTGCACTGTCTGAATGGAGTGTCGGTTGTGATATCGAAAAAATCAAATTTGTTAATTCCGAAAAAATAGGAAAAATTGTTTTTTGCAGTAATGAAACAGAAAAAATCAAATCCTCATCAGATAAGACAGGCATTTTTTATGATTTATGGACAAAAAAAGAAAGCCTGCTCAAATGCATTGGAGAGGGATTTCACCGCAGTGCAAAAAGCGTTGATGTCAGCAAAAATATTTTTTCGGAAAATGGGATAAACTACTATTTAAAGACATGGCATTTTTCCGATTATGTCATATCGGTGTGCTCCGAAAATAACGATTTTCCGCAATATATAGAATTTATTGATTTTAATGCTGAAACTAATAAGAATGTGATAAAGACGCTTTAAGGATTGTTAAAATTCTTATCAAGTTTTAGCAAAAAAGATATAAGGAGATGAAAAATATGAGTGATTTAAGAGATTTTGCGGTAAAAGGTGACAGGAAAATAAAGCTGAAAAGCTTTCCGACCAAACCCGACGACAGTGTCAGCAAGGAAAAAATAATTAAGAAAACGCAGGCAAACCTAAAGAAAATGGGAGAGTTTCAGGACAGGCTCTACTCGGAGGGCAAAGAGGGGCTTGTGTTGATTTTTCAGGCTATGGATGCGGCAGGAAAAGACAGTACGATAAAAAATGTTATGAGCGGTCTTAATCCTCAGGGAATTGACGTTTATTCCTTTAAGGTACCTAACAGCGAGGAAAGCTCGCACGGCTTTTTGTGGCGAGCAATAAAATGTTTTCCTGTAAGAGGCAAGATGGCAATATTCAACCGCTCATATTATGAGGATGTTCTTGTTGTAAAGGTTCACAAACTGTATGAGAGTGCAAAAATGCCGAACAGATGTAAGCACGGAGACGTTATTTCAAAGAGATATGAGGACATCAAAAATTTTGAAAAATATGAATACAATAACGGTTACAGAATAATAAAGTTTTTTCTTAATGTTTCAAAGGAGGAGCAAAAAAAGAGATTTCTCGAAAGAATTGACTTAAAAATTAAAAACTGGAAGTTTTCAGCTTCGGATGTCAAGGAACGAGCCTATTGGGATGAATATATGGAGGCGTATGAGAGCGCAATAAACGCAACTGCCACCAAAAACAGCCCGTGGTATATTCTGCCTGCCGATAAAAAGTGGTACACACGGTATCTTGTGTCTGAAGCAGTAGTTGACGTGTTTAAAAAAATTGCGCCGCAGTATCCTGTACTGAGCGACGAAGCACAGAATAATTTGCAAAAAGACAAGGAAATCCTGCTCAGCGAGGAATAAAGTAAAATAATTTTATTCAGGGACATAGGTGTACTATGTCCTGAATTTATTTGACTGAAAGGGATAATATTATAAATGTTAATTTTAAATTAAACACACAGCAGAAAAGGACAAACTTTTTAAAAGTTTGTCCTTAAACATTAACATTCTATAATATGAAACGGCAGATGTTTTGTTTATTTGCAAAATATCTCAATGTTACTTTTTAGATAAATCAAAGCCTTTTTATAAAGATTGTCAAACTCACAGCCGCAGCTTCCGCACTCTTTGTCAGCTTGCTCAATTGCAGTAATCAGCTCGGAAGTATTCTTCCTGTTATCAAGCCATGCTTTTGACGGAATCGAAATCAAATCCCAGCCGCTCTCTGCAAATTTTTCAATTATCATCATAAGTTCGGCTTTAATAAGCTCATTTATATCAAATGTTTCTCTTGAACCGGGATAATATCTGCCTTTTTCAGCGATGAACTTATAGACGCAATAATCATCATCTGTTACTCCCTTTGGATAATACATTTCAAAACCCTCACGCCATAGCAGTTCTTTATGATATGAGTCGGTGCAAACCTCAATTTTTCCTGTAAGCATTAAGCCCTGAAATGCGGATTCATCACAATAATAAATGCACGCTTTGGGATTTTGTTTAAATTGTGATACTCTTTTTGAAGACAAATTTGTTGAAAAATAGTGAACGCCAAGTCCGTCACGCTGAAGAGAAAGCATTGCTTTTGTATTCGGATAACCGTTTTCGTCAACAGATGACACGAATACCGTTTTTGCGTTCTCAACTAAGGAAGAAATTTCACTTATCATTTTGTTTGTCATAATGTTTCCCCTTTTTCATTTAAATTTTTTAAAATCAGATTTAATTTGGATTCTAACTCGTTGATTTCTTCATCAGAGAAACCACGGTAAAAAATTTCGGACATCTCATCCGAAACTGCGTTATATTTATTTTCAAGCGATTTTGCCATATCAGATAACACAATCCGTATTTGCCGTCTGTTTTTTTTATCAATTGTACGATATAATAAACCTTTAGCCTCAAGTCGGTCAAGCATACTTGTAAGCGTTGTTTTGGCAAGTCCCGTTCGGTGTGATAACTCTATAATAGGAAGGTTATCCTCCTGCCATAAAACATAAAGTATTCTGCCCTGTGCGCTGTTAAATTCTTCAATTCCGTACTTTACAAGCAATTTTTCAAATACCCGTCCCTGTATCTGTTTAATCTGAGTTATCAGAAATCCGCCGTTTGTTTTTATCAAGATCTCATCACCTCTATATAGAATTGTACTATATAGAACTTTTTGTGTCAATAAATATTGTAAAATTAAAAAAAGTTAGTATGTTAATTATGTGAGCGAATTAACCTGAAAAAGCTCACCGCACTGTGCGCAGAAATAATCGGTAAAAAATCTCTCTCAGAGTCTAAGTAATTAGTGTATATTGCAAGGTGTTCTATAAAAATTTTTATTGTTCCAATCTATTTCTTTAATCTATCAAGAGACTCAAACCTTGAACCTATTCTAAGTTTATCATATATTTCCGTACCAAAGCGGTCACGCAGCCTGAGCAGGTAAATGTCGTTGTGAATATGCTCGGTGATGATATCCACCATAAGTGGATTATTTGTAACAGAGGCAATCCATTCGCCGTTCTCACTGCTTTTGTTGGCGACAAGTATTTCTCTGCCGTCACAGGAGAGCATAAGACGCGAACAATTGTCTACCTGCTCTCTACCATGTGAGAAAATATTGCAGTTTATGTCCTCGGCATCAAGCTCATAAAACGAAAAGACAGTCACACATGTGCTGTTTTCAGCTGCCGCGTTGATAGCGTTTTTAAGCGGAGCAATACCTATTCCTGTATTTATAAACACATCGTGCTTTGAGTTTATTATCATTTCCTCTGCTCGAGCTATTATGGTCTTAAAGCCCTTTAACGTTGCGAGGCGTTCTTCAAAGCGGTCGTTTGCGTATTCGGACAATTCTTTTTCTGCAATATGTGTGTTTTCTGTATATTCCTCTCTGAGTCGTTTAAAGATGACTGAAGGATGCTGGGCTATATATTCAGAACTGCCGTCGTGGAGTTGCAGAACGATTCCTTTATCATACATATGCTCAAGCGCGTTGTACACAGATGGTCTTGAAATGTTTATTTTTTTTGCTATATTATAACCCGACTTTGCACCGTCGAGAAGTACTATATATATTTCAGACTCAAGTTTTGAAAACCCGAGACTCACAAGACATGAGATTATTTTTTCTTTATCCATTATATGTTCCTTTCATACTTCAAACAGACAAATGATATTTGCGGCTTTTTTGATTTACAATATCGGCTCGCATTTCGGCAAAAGCTCTTTAAGTTCACTTTCGCTTAAAAATCCTGCCGATGCACTCTTGTCACCTATTTTATATGAAGCAAAGGCGCAGGCAAGTCTGAGAGAATAGTAAGGAGAATTTCCTCCGATATAAAAATGTATAAACGCAGAAAGCAGAGCGTCACCTGCGCCGACCGTATTTACAGGCGTGCGTGTTCTGAAAGCCGGAACCTCATAAAAATTGTCATCACTCTTAGTATACAAAAGTGCGCCACGCGAACCTCTGCCCACAACAATGATTTCATTGCCAAAGCGTCTCTCTATTTCTTTTACAAATTCTTTTGTGTTATTAAGGTATTCGTCGCTCAAAAAGAGGATATCGGAGCAATTCATAAAATCACGGTTGTATTCATCATCTATATTCGACAAAGCGTGTACGTCTGTCACAATTGGCTTGCCCATAGAGCGGGCGAGATAAAGCATTTTGCGTGAGAAATTTATATTGCAAAGGCAGATACAGTCGCAGCTTTCCGCCTGAGCTTTGAATGTGTCCATATCGTACTTTATATCCTGTGCGTCTTTAAGATCGCAGATTATTCTGCGTTTACCGTTTTTATCATACAGAACCACGGATTGCGGTGTTTCCCTCAATATAGGAAGAACAAAGTCAGGACTGATGTTTCTCTGCGACAGGTTCTCCTTTATTATATTTCCCGATATGTCATTTCCGCAAACAGAAAGAAGGGTCACACTGTCGCCGAGAGTAGTGAGCGCAGAAGCTAAATTTAAGCCGACACCCGACGGTGTGCTTCTCACACCAAAAAATTTGTAATCTATTGGCTGATATTCAATAGGAAATGAATCCACCTGTGCCGTTGTTTCAATATTAATTAAACCTGATACAAGTACACGTTTCATTCTGAAAATCTCCTCTATATCATTTGCGATTTTGATACAATCACAAAATGCTAACTCCTCACTGACACATCGATGACAGGGAACTTCTATATTTACGGTAGACAGAAATACTTTTTTATGTTAGTTTTTAAAAGTAAAGCCACCCATTTCACTGTCATTTTCTCCGCAAACTTCATAATGACCGTCGGTATAATGATTGATCACCTTTTCCCAGAATGCTTTTGCAGGTGTATTTCTTCTCAGATAACAGACTTCCCAAGTCCCTTTATGGCGGGAGAAAATTTCTGTGGCAACTCTTTCACCTATCCCCATATGTCTGTATTTCAACATTACAAAAAATTCACCTATGCTCCGCGCTTTTTCTCCTTCGGTAAACCTGCAATATGGGCATACCAAAGCAAAACCTACGATTTTCCCATCAACACGGATTAAATATGGATACCGCCCTTCCTCGTTCCAATAATCGTCTATATGGTCGTACCCAAAGTACCCAAATTCATTTATGTCTGCATCATTGTAAGCTGTAAACTCATAGTTATATAATTCCATAAGCCTGACAAGCAGAGTCTTCTCCTCAATTTTCATCAACTGTAATTCTATTTTCATTGTGTTACCTTCCCGTAAGATTAATTTAAACAACTTGGAGTTTAAAAATCCCTCCTTTTCTCCCAGTGCACAACTTATACCCCAAGCAGCAGCTTATACCGCAAAGGCGCACTTTTCAATTATTCCTCGTCTTTGTATCAAAGTCTGTAAGATCATATCTGTGTTCTTTGCGAATTTGATACAAGCAGGGGTTTTACTGCATCAAAAACAAACTGCTTTATTTTTGCTTAAAAATATGCCCCACTACAGTTCGTACCTCGTGCCATGCGAAAGCAGTACCGCATCTGTTAATTCCAGACGCAGAATAATGGTATTTTCGTCCGAAAAATCATTATGCCCGCTGTCGATCCAGCTTGCAAAGGTCTTCTTCAATTTTTCAGCAAGGAGACGATTCTTTTCATCACAAAACCAGCCCAAACTTTCTCCTTTTGCGTGTGCCGTAAACCAGTCGCCCGCAATTGCAACCGCGGAGTTTGTTTGAATATGCCGCATTTTATTGGAGAGCGCATATGTGATAATATAAAAGGAATTTTCCTCATAATATGCGTTGACATATCGCACATAGGGAACTCCGTTCTCTACAGTCGCCAAAGGGATGATATTATCTTTGCCGTTGCCAAAGCGCTCCATCATGATTCTTTCAGCCTGCTCGTTCCAATTCATAGTCTTTCTACTCCTCAAAATCTAAATAAACCGAATGGATATAGTTCCACCTCGTAATAAATCGTACCACAGAATCGCGAACAAATCTATCACTATTAACCCGGCACACATTTTACACCGCAAAGGCGCACTTTTCAATTATTCCTCGTCTTTGTATCAAAGTCTGTAAGATCATATCATATAATATACTTGAAGTCTATAAAATGATTTCACTGATATTATAGCATATGTAAAAGAGGACGTCAATAATACGTTGTATAATTTATACAACGTGTTATTGTGGCGTAATGAACAATCAAAAAAGACAAAAATAATTGCGTCTCGAAAAACTTCGAATGTAATTTAGCTGCGGTGACACATTAATCCGTACTCCTGACTGTTTTATTAACGCTCGCCTTCAAATCCCTTCGGATACTTAGCGGTAATAAAAAATGAGAAGTACAGTTTTACGAAATTTTCAAGATAATATCCGCCCTCAGTATGTTCGTCTTTAGAAATGTATAATCTCGTTTGTTACGGTGTGTACAAAGCTAAAAGCATCATCTGCGCAGTTCGCTAAAAACAGTCCGTAGGACTGTTTTATTAACGCTCGCCTTAAATCCCTTCGGATACTTAGCGGTAATAAAAAATGAGAAGTACAGTTTTGTAAAATTTGAAATATAATATCCGCCCTCAGTATGTTCATCTTTAGAAATGTATAATCTCGTTTGTAGCGGCGTGTACAAAGCTAAAAGTATCATCTGCGCAGTTCGCTAAAAACAGTCCGCAGGACTGTTTTTTTAACGCTCGCCTTCAAATCCCTTCGGATACTTAGCGGTAATAAAAAATGAGAAGTACAGTTTTGTAAAATTTGAAATATAATATCCGCCCTCAGTATGTTCATCTTTAGAAATGTATAATCTCGTTTGTAGCGGCGTGTACAAAGCTAAAAGTATCATCTGCGCAGTTCGCTAAAAACAGTCCGCAGGACTGTTTTTTTAACGCTCGCCTTCAAATCCCTTCGGATACTTAGCGGTAATAAAAAATGAGAAGTACAGTTTTGTAAAATTTGAAATATAATATCCGCCCTCAGTATGTTCATCTTTAGAAATGTATAATCTCGTTTGTTGCGGCGTGTACAAAGCTAAAAGTATCATCTGCGCAGTTCGCTAAAAACAGTCCGCAGGACTGTTTTATTAACGCTCGCCTTCAAATCCCTTCGGATACTTAGCGGTAATAAAAAATGAGAAGTACAAGATTGTACTTCTCATTTTTTATGGCCCGCCCGAAGGGATTTGAACCCCCAATCTTCAGAATCGGAATCTGTTGCGTTATCCAATTGCGCCACGGGCGGAAATATACCGTGACTGATCACGGTGAATATTTAAAATTTTATTCTGAAAATTCTTCCCAAATTTGGTACTGTACCTCCTGTTCCTGCTGTAGTTTTTCAAGCAGGTTAGTAAGTTCGATCAATTTTTCATAATCTGCGGCAACATCGTCACTTGAAAGCAATGCCTGAGTTTTTTCAATTTCAGCGTCAAGGCGTTCAATTTCTTCCTCTGCTTTCTTAAGCTTTGTTTTACGCTTTCGTTCCTCGCTTTGTCTTTGTTTCTGTAAAAAGTAATCATTCAGAGGCTTTTCGCTCTTTGCAGTTGAAACCTGAGCGCCTTTTTCGCTTGTTTCGTCTTTTATATGTTCGGCATAATAATCGTAGTTACCCAAATATTCTTTTATGCCATCCTGAGTAAGAACAAGAACTCTGTCGGCAAGTTTATTAATAAAATAACGGTCGTGACTTATTATAAGCAGAGTACCGCTGTAATCATTCAGGGTATTCTCAAGCTCTTCGCGAGATGAAGCGTCAAGGTGATTGGTAGGCTCGTCAAGCAAAAGAAAATTACTTCCTTTAAGCATTAGTTTTAACAGAGATACTCTTGCCCGTTCACCGCCGCTCATTTTGGAAAGGGGCTTGAAAACATCTTCACCTTTAAACAGAAATGAAGCCATTGCACTGCGCACTTCAGTTTGAGTCATATTGGGGAACTCGTCCCATACTTCGTCAATTGCAGTTTTGCTCAAATCAAGATTTTGCTGCATTTGGTCAAAATATCCTGTCAGTACGTTTGCGCCGTAATCATATTCACCTTTGTCCTGAGGACATTTTCCTGTGAGTATTTTGAAAAGCGTTGTTTTTCCGCATCCGTTACCGCCAAGGATAAATACCCGTTCGCCTTTTCTTATATGTATGTCAACGTTGCTGAAAAGATGTTTTCCGTCAAATGATTTTGAAAGTCCCCTGCAAATCAGAACGTCGTTTCCGCTTTCGCATTTAGGCTTAAAGTGCATTCGCATTGTTTCAAGCTCACTGTCTGGAGCCACAAGCTGAGATTTTATTCGGTCGGCTTCCTTTTGTTTACTTCCTGCGGTAATAAAATTACGTTCGCGTCCCCATCTTTTTTGTTGTTCAACTATACTTTCAATGCGTTTGATTTCTTTTATATCATTTTCATACTTGTTTTTTAAAGATTCATTATATGCTTCTTTTTTCTTAATGAAATCAGTGTAAGAACCCTTATAGCACATTGTGCGATTGTGTTCAAGCTCAATTGTTTTGTTAGTGACTCTGTCAAGAAAATAACGGTCATGGCTTATTATAATCATTGAGTCTTTAAAATCCTTTAAGAATTCCTCAAGCCAGTTTACGGAGTTAATGTCAAGGTGGTTTGTTGGTTCGTCAAGCAAAAGCATATTGCTCTGAGAAAGCAGCAGCTTTGCAAGGCAAAGCTTTGAGCGCTGACCTCCGCTTAAATTGCCTACAGGCATTTCAAACTCGGATTCCTTAAATCCCAGACCAAGCAGAGCCGAGCGGGTGCGGCTTTTGTAGGTCAGCCCTCCGAGCATTTCATATTTTTCTATCAAATGGGTCTGTCTTTCAACAAGTTGTTCAAGATTGCCGTTTTGAGTATCTATTGCATTGGTAACTGAATTAATTTCACTTTCAATATTTTTAAGATAATCGAATACTGACAAAAGCTCGCTGTAAATATCAATTCTCGGGTTGCGGCATACATGCTGCTCCATATATCCTATTCGGATATTCTTTTCAAATACAACAGTACCTGAGGTAGGGGAGATTTCTCCGTTTAATATTTTGAAGAGGGTAGTCTTGCCAACTCCGTTTGCGCCGATAAAACCAACCTTGTCCTTTTCTTCAATGTCAAACGAAACATCTGTAAAAAGGTTTCGCTCAATAAATGTCATTGTAAGATTGCGTACCGACAATGCTGGCAAAACGAACACTCCTTTCAAAAGTAGTTTTATTTTATTTTACATTAAATTGACAAAAAGAGCAATACAAAATTAAAAATATGCCATAGGTTTACAAGTGCATAGGCAATAATTCCGATATATAAAAGCAGATTTGTTATAAATCCCTCTTCTGTATCGGCAAACCTGTAGATTATTGCGCAGACAATCACAAGCGCTAACGGAAGCGCTCCTTTAATCAGTACGGTTGACCAAAATTCGCCGAGAACAGGCTGCATAATCGGATTTGCTTCATGAAATTTTCCGCTGGCTATAAGAGATTCGGTACATACCCAGTCAATGAGATTAAGAAAGTAGAGAAAAAACAGTTTTTGATAAAACGAGAACCCTTTTTTTACTTCATAGGCTGGTTTTTCTGTATCGGTTTTAGCTTTTTTCACGGTTGATTCATTTGCGTACATAACAACACCTCTGGAATATTGTTACCCGAAAATTTCTGTTTATCGATTAATAATTAAATTAAATAATTACTATTATTTAAGGTTAAAAATATACAAGAGCATAGGATAGTTAAGAAACAAAAAAATTTAAAAAAATAGTAAAAAAGTGTTGACAAAGTTTTTTGAATATGATATATTATTAAGGCACTCAAAAATTACAGATATTCGCTGGTGTAGCTCAGTTGGTAGAGCAGCTGATTTGTAATCAGCAGGTCGGGGGTTCAAGTCCGTCCACCAGCTCCAAAGAAGCCTACTGTTTAGGCAGTAGGCTTCGATTTTTGAAAATTTGATATGGGAGAATTCCCGAGTGGCCAAAGGGGGCAGACTGTAAATCTGTTGTCATCGACTTCGGTGGTTCGAATCCACCTTCTCCCACCAAACTTAAAAAATCCGAACTTTTTACTGATAGGTGAAATGTTCGGATTTTTTGTTTGATTTTTTGTTTTTAGAATAATACATTTACGTGCGCTGAACATAGAAAATCGGTAGCTTTTCGGTGACTTTAAAGCTTCCCTCGGATACGCTCTACGATCACCTCTCCTAACGCCGATTCGCATATTTGCAGATGATAAATGGTAGGCGGTGTCAAAATATGTTACGCTCGCCTCAAGAAAGGCGTCCGCAATTTATTTGAACGCGTCCATGTTGATATTCCTGTCCTCGCCGCCGATAGTCGGATGATGTATAAGTCCAAAGCCATGCTTAAGTTTTAAGCGGCTTCAACTTTAATATTTCACACTTTTTTTGTCTAAATCGCGTTTATATTGGCCTAAGTTTATAATATGAGGATAAGCCGTATTTCAAAAGCCCTATATTAGGACGCAAAAAGACTGCCGCAAAGCTTTATGCTTGATACGGCAGTTTGTATGCTTAATTTTTGATTTCGTAAGTTACCACGTATGAAACGCCACAGTCAGTAACATGGCTATAATGGCTATAGCCGATACTATAAAAACATTCATCTTGATTTTTGAAACTATAACGCCGACAAGCTCTCTCAAAAAGGCATTTGGCCAGAAATACCATTTTGTCTTGCTGCCCATTCCATCAGCTTGAAGTCCGACGCTGTCAGCTAAAATGCCGCTGCGGAAAACATGATAATTTGTGGTTGAGAACGCTACCTTGCTTTCAGGATTTATCGAATCGATGATTTGCTTTGAAAATAACATATTTTCATATGTAGTCGTGGACTTGTTTTCCATTATTATCTCGTCCTCGGCTATTCCCATTGAGAGAAGATAATTTCTCATTGCCTCTGACTCTGATATTATCTCGTCTGGTCCCTGTCCGCCGGACGGGATAAACACCGCCGCCTTACCGGTTTTCTCCTCTTGATTTTTATAAAACTCAATAGCTCTGTCAACTCTACCTCTGAGCAGCGGCAGCAGAGAACCGTCCTTTGCAATTCCGCAGCCGAGGATTATTATATAATCCTTATCGTATTTCGGCTCGTGACGCGCCGCCTTAACGCCGCATATAACAGAGCCGAACAGCAGACTTTCAAAATAACAAAGAGTGACGCCGCAGAAAACATTAATCAAAACCTTAACACGCATTAGAATACCGTTAATGCTGTTATTATGCGCAAAGAGCGCGTCAAGAATATTGTTTGAAAACAACAGTACACACGCTCCGATAAGCAGCCAGACACTGAACGCTATACCGAGTAGGTTTGTGAGTCTGAAACCCTCGTGACGGACAAGAGAGATATTACTTAAGGAAACTGCAATTGAGAGAATAAAGATCATCGGCAGGAATATTATAACAAATATCTGGAATGAGCTTGTAATCATAGCTACAGTGCTTGATAAGCTGTAAAAAGAGAGCAAAAAGGAATTATATCCCAAGCTAAACAGCGCCATATAAATAAAGAGAAAAATCGCGAACAGTGCAACACCGAGATACGATATATTCTTGTATGCAAAAATTGATATTTTAATTTGCTTTTTAAGAGAAATCAGCATTACGACCGCCAACGTTATAAGAAAAATCATTACAGATAAGGCAATACACTCAGAACCATTAAAGTCTATGCCATTAAATATAATGCCCAACGCATTAACACTTATATTTGTTGACAGCTCACCGTAATTAGATGTTATTCTAATATCCGTGTTTCCCGGCGATATTGATTTGAATATAATCACATTGTCGTCGGAAGAAATATCAACGCACTCTATTATTCCTTCTTTATCGTAGGAGACGCTTACATTGTTATCATTGACAATCATCGGCAGACGATAGGTTTGTCCGTTTATCCATATGTAAAAAAATGAGGAGACGGCAAGAAAAACAGCAAGCGATATGAGGAATATTCCATTTTTACTTTTCATTTTTTCAACTCCGCGGCAGTAATATTCGATATTATAACATTATTTCTATCTTTATTCAATGTAAATTAATTGCTTCGAGGAAATTTTATTTGTATGAATACAAACCCTTAAGAGAAATGCCGGAAAAGATGAAAGTGTCATCTTCTTGACAGTCGCTATCACCTGGCCGGGTCGGAGACATTGTCACACCGCTTAAGGTTTGATCAAGGTCGATTTAATAGATGTTTTCATTGCTTCAAGGCTGCCTAATCTGCAAAAACATTTTTATGCTCAATCCTGAGAATTCTCGAAATCGTCTTAAATACTATGTTTAGGGCTATTTTTTCGTTCAGACAAAAATTATTTACAAAAAACTCTTGACTTAAAGTAAACTCTGTATAATACTATAAATTAAGCGGTAAAATATGGTTATAATTATCGCATTTAGAATAAAAATAAGGAGAATTACTAAAGATGAACAGCTTTATTTACGATGTGCCTGTAAAAGTATATTTCGGCGAAAATCAGCTTAGTCATCTGGGTGAAGAGCTCAAAAAATACGGAAAACGCGTTTTGCTTACCTATGGCGGAGGCTCAATTAAGAAAATCGGACTTTATGACAAGGTTGTATCGGAAATCAAAAATGCGGGACTTGAGCTTTTTGAGCTGTCGGGAATTGAACCCAATCCGCGTATTGATTCGGTACGAAAAGGAGCAGAAATTTGTAAAAAGGAAAACATAGATGTTTTGCTTGCAGTCGGAGGCGGTTCAACTCTTGACGCAACAAAATATATGGCGGCAGGCGCTTGTGTTGACTTTGATGCTTGGAAATTCTTTTCGGAGTGGGCGCCGATTGAAAAAGCACTTCCTATTGTAACTATACTCACGCTTTCTGCTACAGGTTCAGAGATGGACTGCGGAGGTGTTATCAGTAATCCTGAAACAAAGGATAAAATCGGACGTATGGCTCCTCCGTTGCTTCCCAAAGCCTCGTTCCTTGACCCTACTCTGACCTATACCGTGAGTCCATACCAGACAGCCTGCGGTGCGGCTGATATGATGTCGCATATTATTGAAGTGTATTTCAATATGGAACAAGATCTCTATATGCTTGACTGCTTTATGGAGGGTATGATGAAAACCATCATAAAATATGCTCCAATTGCAATGAAAGAGCCAAACAACTATGAGGCACGTGCAAATCTTATGTGGACTTCATCATGGGCAATAAACGGCTTTGTGAACGGCGGAAAACAGCAGGAATGGAGCTGTCATCCTATGGAACACGAGCTTTCTGCAATATATGATATAACGCACGGCTTGGGTCTTGCAATTCTTACTCCGCGCTGGCTGGAATATTGCCTTGATGAAACTACGGCGCCAAAATATTATCAGTTCGGAACAAATGTATTCGGAATTGATTCTTCGCTTGACGAAATGACCGTAGCTAAAAAGAGCATTGAAATGCTGTCTGATTTTCTGTTTAATACTCTCGGTCTTAAAAGTACATTTACGGAAGTCGGAATAAAGAAAGATTACTTTGAGGTTATGGCAAATAAGGCTTGTGCAGGCAGTGTGCTTGAGGGCTTTAAACCGCTTGAGCAGAAGGATATTGAAAAAATCTTTGAAATGTGCATTTAATAATATTGATTAAAAAGAATAATCAGCAATGAAAAAGACGTCGTTTTATGAAAAAAGCGGCGTTTTTTTGTCGTATTGTATATATTGTTGTAAATATATCTTCAGTAGGTGTATTTTATCGGTGTAAATACTCTTTGATTTTTCTTACATATTATGTTACAATAACAATATAATTTGTTACAAATCAGTAATATTTGGGAAGGCTGAATTTTAACGATGTTTTATCTATTTTTATAAGGCGTTCGTTAATCAGACAAAATAATCTAAAATAATCTATTGAAAAAGGGTGTTTAATTTGAAAAATAATTTACTGAAAAAAATACCTGCTGTATTTATTACAGCAGCCATACTTTTTACTACGGTGTTCTCAATGTCGTTATTTGTAAATGCAGCAACAGATTTTTCTCCAAGACTTACTGCACCGTCATCATCGAATCAGTATTATTACAGCGACAAAAATATATTTTACAAATACGGATACGGTATGCCAAACTGTACGGCATACGCTTTTGGCAGGGCATATGAATTACTGAAGAAAGAGCCTAACCTTTGCCATTTTAATGCGGAGGAATGGTATGATTACAATAAAAACGGCAAATATTACAATTACGGTTCTTCGCCTAAGCTTGGTGCAATTGCGTGCTGGTCTTATAACGGAGGAGGTCATGTTGCCGTAGTTGAAGAAATAAAAAATAATAAGATTACGTTTTCAAATTCAGGATGGGGCTATTTGAATTTCTATCTTACATATGCAGATGTGTCTGACCCTGACGCAGGAGAAAGTCAATGGAACTTTCAGGGATATATTTATATAGGCGATTTCACATCTTCAACTCAGCCTGCAACTCAGTCCTCAACATATAAAACGGGAATTTATCAGACAGATGTAGATGATTCTCTAAATATGCGCAGCGGAGCAGGGACAAGCTTCAGCAGAGTTGTATCTATTCCTGACGGAGTAAAACTTACGGTTAATGATATTAAGGAAGCGGAAGGATATACTTGGGGTTATACTACATATAAAGGCAAAAGCGGTTGGGTTGCATTGGAATATTGTAAATATATTTCCGAGCTTCCTACAACAAAACCTGTTACACAGCCGACAACCAAACAGCCTGCTACACAACCGACAACCAAACAGCCTGATACTCAGCCTGCAACAAAGCCAACAGAACCGACAAAGTTAAATCCGTCAGAATGCTCAATAGGTGACGTTAACTGTGACGGTCAGTTAAACATATTGGATGCTACTATGATTCAGAAACATGTTGCAGAATTGATAGACTTTACTGACGAACAAATAAAATTATGCGACTTTGACGGCGACGGAATTATAACTGTTATGGATGCAACGAGTTTGCAGCAGTATATTGTAAAATAAGCTTTTGGTAAAATTGATATAAAATTCATACTGTTTTACCCAATTTATGTATTTCCTGCTTGAATTATTATTCATCAAAGAATATAATAAACATATAAAAATATATTTTTAGTTTATAATAATATTTCGGCGGTGATTAAATGTCGGTATCAGAAAACAAGAAAAAAACCGAAAAAGCAAAACTGATGTCGAAATGGCTGAATATGCCCTATAATAACAGGGAACTGAGCTGGATTGACTTTAATAAAAGAGTGCTTGAAGAAGCCGTAAAAAAAGATAATCCCATTATGGAAAGATGTAATTTTCTATCAATTACGGCTTCCAATCTTGACGAGTTTTTTATGGTTCGCGTTGCAGGCGTGCTTGACAGAATTCATCACGGTACAAAAACACCTGACGCCTCGGGACTCACTCCGAAAGAGGTTATGAGATTTCTTTCGGAAAAAATACACGATTTTGCTAAAAAGCAGTACAACTGCTATAATCGTTCAATAATTCCGACTCTCCGCACAAACGGAATTACATTCAAAGAGATTGATACCCTTGACGGTGACCAGAGAGAATTTACAGATGAATATTTTAAAAAGGTTGCGTTCCCTGTACTTACGCCTATGGCTGTCGATACAAGCAGACCCTTTCCGTTGCTTGCAAACAAAAGTCTTAACATCGCAGTACGTTTGACCAACGCTCAGAACGAAGAGTTTTTCGCTGTGGTTCAAGTACCGTCGATTTTGCCGAGATTTCTTGAATTGCCGTCGCGTGAAGGCAGAGCGTTCATTTTGCTTGAAAAAGTCATAGCTTCTCATCTGAATGAGCTTTTTGAGCTTTATAATATAAAGCAGTACGATGCTTTCAGAATTACAAGGGACTCTGACCTTGATATAGATGAAGATACCGAAGACCTTATGGCTGAAATCAAAAAGTCTATACGAATGAGAAAAAGAGGAGTTCCTGTAAGGCTTGAATTCAGCAAAAAGTGTAACAAAGAAATCAGAAAATTTCTTATTGACGCGCTTGAAGTGTCAGAAGATGAAATATACGTTCAGCACGGTCCGCTTGACCTTACGTTTTTGTCAAAGTTTGCCCGCATCAAGGGCTGTGAAAACCTTTGCTTTGAACCGATTACTCCTGTAAATCCGCCGGCAGAATTCTGCGGATATGACGATATTTTCAAGGCCATCCGCGATAAGGACAGACTTGTTCATCATCCGTACGAAAGCTTTGACGTTGTAGTCAATTTTGTAAGACAGGCGGCTGTTGACCCCAAGGTTCTTGCGATTAAGCAGACTTTGTACCGCGTCAGCGGCAATTCACCCATTGTTGCGGCGCTTATTAAAGCTGCTGAAAACGGCAAGCAGGTTACGGTGCTTGTTGAGCTTAAAGCACGTTTTGATGAAGAAAACAATATTCAGTGGGCAAACAAGCTTGAAAAAGCAGGCTGTCATGTTATATACGGACTTACAGGACTGAAAACCCATTGTAAAATCTGCCTTGTCGTAAGACGTGATGATGACGGAATAAGACGTTACCTGCATATGGGTACGGGCAACTACAACGACAGTACGGCTCGCTTTTATACCGACATAGGTATGTTTACCTGCCGAGAGGAATACGGCGTTGACGCTTCATCGCTGTTTAATGTTCTAACAGGTTATTCGTTCCCCCCGGAATATAACAAATTTATTGTTGCTCCAAACGGAATGAGAACATTTTTTGAGGCTATGATTTTGCACGAAACCGAAAATGCAAAACTGGGACTGCCGTCGGGAATTACGGCAAAGGTCAATTCCCTTGTTGACCCCCAGATTATAAGTATGCTCTATGACGCGTCAAATGCAGGAGTAAAAATAAACTTGATTGTCAGAGGAATATGCTGTCTTGTGCCCGGGGTAAAAGGCTTTAGTGAAAACATAAAGGTTGTGTCGATCGTAGGTCAGCTGCTTGAGCACAGCAGAATCTTTATATTTGAAAACAACGGAAATCCGCTGTATTATATGGGCAGCGCCGACTGGATGCCCAGAAATCTTGACAGACGTGTTGAGCTTGTTTTTCCTGTTGAGGATGTTGACATTAAAAAACGCGTTCAGGAAATTATGCATGTAATGTTTAAGGATACGGTAAATGCCCGCAGACAGCAGAGTAATATGGTATATACGCCTGTTGAGAAGCGAGGAAAAAAACGTATGAACTGTCAGAAATATTTTTCAAAGCTTGCATTAAAAGCTCAAAAAGCGGTTATGAAAGAGACTTATGTAAATACGGTGGGAACACCCGTTGTTCCTGTTAGGAAAGGTGAAACAGAAGAATGAAAAGAGTAGGAATATTAACAAGCGGAGGAGATTGCCAAGGACTTAACTCGACAATACGTGCGGTCGCAAAAACGCTTTATAATCATTACGGCGCTGACGGAGTTGAAATAATAGGTATAATAGACGGATATCGCGGTCTTATTTACGGAGAGTACAGAAGAATGAAGCCTGAAAATTTTTCAGGTATTCTTACTATGGGCGGAACGATTTTGGGAACATCAAGACAGCCGTTCAAGCTTATGCGAGTAGTTGACGAAAACAGCGTTGACAAGGTTGCCGCAATGAAGAAAAATTACAAAAAACTCAATCTTGACTGCCTTGTTGTGCTCGGCGGCAACGGCACGCAGAAGACTGCAAATCTTCTCAGGGAAGAGGGACTGAATGTTGTCTCGCTTCCAAAGACAATTGACAATGACCTTTGGGGAACAGACAAGACTTTTGGATTCCAGAGTGCTGTTGATATTGCAACAAATGTTATTGACTGCATTCATACCACAGCGACATCACACGGACGTGTGTTTATTGTTGAGGTTATGGGACACAAGGTCGGATGGCTTACTCTTTATGCAGGAATTGCAGGCGGTGCAGATATAATTTTGATCCCTGAAATTCCATATGATATTAAATCTGTTATAAAAACAATCAAGGCACGCACGGCAGGCGGCAAAAACTTCTCTATACTTGCGGTTGCCGAAGGTGCAATATCAAAGGAGCTTGCGGCATTGCCAAAAAAACAAAAGAAAGCTGCAATTGCAGAAATGAAATATCCGTCCATCTCTTATAAAATTGCCGATGAAATCGAGCAGGCTACGGGACAGGAGACAAGAGTTACGGTTCCGGGACATTTCCAGAGAGGCGGAAGCCCCGACCCTTATGACCGTGTGCTTTCAACACGTTTCGGAGTAGCTGCCGCTCAGCTTATAATTGACAAAAATTACGGCAATATGGTAGCTCTTGAGAACAATAAGATTATTGCCGTTCCTCTTAGTGAAATTGCAGGCAAGCTGAAAGCTGTGCCTGTTGACAGCGATGTTGTTATGACGGCAAGAAAAATGGGAATTTCGTTCGGTGATTAATTAATATAAAACTGAATTCATAATAAAGGAAACAGGCTGAAGTAAATCAATTGCTTCAGCCTGTTTTATTTTTAAAGTAAAAGTTATGTATAATCAATATAAAAAGAAATGAATATATATTGAATTGGTATAAATAATATTAGGGAAATAACAAAAATCAGGAAGGAAATGAAGAATGGAGCTCAGAACAGACCTTGCCGTTGAAGCAAGAGAAATTGCAGGAGAACACGTTGGAGGAGTTGAGTACAGGTCGTACCATGAAAACGGACTTGAAATATCACGCCTTACTGTAAAAAATCAAAAAGCCAAACAGGCGCTCGGCAAGGAAATAGGAACGTACATTACAATTGAGCTCCCGTCACTTACTGATAATTTTACCGAAACAGACCAACGCCTTGTTACTATCGGCAAAGAAATCAGACGTTTGCTTCCCGTACACGGCCTTGTTCTTGTAGTTGGTTTGGGTAATGTAGAAATAACTCCCGATTCCCTCGGCCCTAAAACAAGCTCGCGCGTGCTTGCCACAAGGCATATAACAGGAGAAATTGCAAAAGCAACGGGACTTGACAGACTCCGCCCCGTTGCCGTAATGCAGACAGGCGTAACAGGTCAGACAGGAATAGAAACAGGTGAATATATTTTGAGCGTGGTAAAGAGAATACGTCCCAATGCCGTTGTGGCAATTGACGCACTTGCTTCGCGCAAGCTCGAACGTCTGGGATGTACGCTTCAGATAAGCGATACGGGAATATCGCCCGGCGCGGGAGTGGGTAATCACAGAACAAAAATCACAAAGGAAACTATAGGAGTTCCCGTAATAGCAATTGGTGTTCCGACTGTTGTTGACGCTCAGACTCTTGCAATTGATTTGCTCAAAGGTGATTGCAGTTCAAAAACGCGAAAACTGCTTTCTCCGAACGGCCGTCAGATGGTTGTAATTCCAAGAGAAATAGATTTGCTTACCGAGCGTGCTTCAAGATTAATTGCGTTCGCTTTAAACGGTGCGCTGCAAAATGAATTTGACCTTCCCGACCTTGTTTCTCTTATGTGATAAAATACCGCAGCCGCATATATGCGGTTATGGACGAATTATTCATACAAAAAAATCATCGGCATATAAATGGTATGAAGCGGGTGGTTTTTTGAGAAGTAAAGGAAAATTATTAAAAACAGTAAAATTAACAATTTCATTTATTCTGTTTTCAGCGGCTGTATTTTGTGTATTCCGCCGTCTGCCGGAATGTTTCGGTTCACAAAATCCTGCGGCACTTGCAGCGGCGGCGTTTACGCTTACGGACGGAAAATATAAAATTGAGACAGAGGAAGAAAATCAAAAGCCGTCTGTACAAAGTACCGCGTCAGACGAAACAAGCGCTTCTCATTCTGAGGAGATCGCAGCGGTTTTACCAAAAAAGCGTGATAAATCGGACTATTATGACTCTTTTGCTTCTCACGAAGGCGAAACCAAATATGAAATTGAAGAGAGAAATATTTCAGGAGACGGAACAGAGGTTGACGGATGCTACATAAAAAATAAAACCGGACTCAGCCTTGATTTTGAATCATTACTCAATGAGTCGCTCACTTTTAATGTAAATAAAAATGTAAATTCTCCTCAGGTGTTAATTTATCATACCCACACAAGCGAGGCATATATTGACGAGGATGTGGATTATTTTTATGACAGCTTTTACTCTCGGACGCAAAATAATGATTTTAATGTTGTGGCGGTCGGAGAGGCAATAACAAATGTTCTGAATCAAAAGGGGATAAAAACAATTCACGACAAAACCGTACATGACTCAACCTATAACGGCGCGTATGACAGAAGCGTGCAGACTGTTGAAAGCGATATGAACGAATACAAGGACATAAAGGTTGTGCTTGACATACACCGCGACGCTATCGGAACGGAGGAGCGAAAGACTAAAACCGTGTTTTCATATAACGGAAAAAAGGGTGCTCAGATAATGATTTTGTCGGGCTGTGATACTGACGGAGAACGCGGCTTTGATAATTGGATGAATAATCTAAATTTTGCGCTTAAAATCCAGCATACTGCCGAAAAGCTGTATCCCGGTATGACGCGGCCTATAAGTTTTGATTATTTTGCCTATAATGAATATGTATGCGACGGCTCGCTGCTTATTGAGGTGGGAACAGAGTCTAATTCAATTGATGAGGCGGAATATACAGGAAGTTTGCTTGGAAACGTGCTTTATGAAGTGCTGAAATAAAATGCAGTGATGATAATACATTTGTAAATTTTGATGTAATCGTTGACATTACAACAAAGACAAAGTATAATATACCAAAAGTTAAAAAAGAGGGAAATTGTAATGCAGATTTCGAGCAGATTTACAATGGCAATACATATTTTTGCGTGTATTGATACTTTTCAAAATGATTATAAAATAACGAGTGATTTTTTAGCCGACAGTGTAAATGTTAATCCTGTTGTCATAAGAAGACTATTGTCGCAGTTAAAGTCGGCAGGACTTGTTAATATTACAAGAGGAAGCGGCGGTGCTGCTATTGCAAAACCGCTTGATGAGATTACTTTACTTGATATTTATAATGCCGTCGAATGTGTTGACAACGGAGAATTGTTTCACTTTCATGAAAATCCTAATATGCAATGCCCCGTTGGGAAAAACATTCATAATGCTTTGGATGATAAACTTAGCCGAATACAAAAAGCTATGGAAAACGAAATGCAAAAAATCACTTTGGCGGATGTAATCCGTGACGCTCAGAGTTTTATTGAAAAATAAAAATTTAATTAGATTGAAAAATAAAATATTCAGAGCATATCCGAAAAGTATTTGATATACCCGATAAAGCAAGTCATATATCTGTTGTCAGTGAGTATGACTTGCTTTTTATATTTATTTTAAATAATTTAAATTTAAAAATTTTTAGTTGTAACTATTGACATTACAACAATGTTATGTTATATTATTGTTGTAATAATTTATGTTACAACAGATATAGAATATATAGGAGTATACTTTATGCAGTTAGAAGATTATTTTGATTTTATTGTAAATCAAATTCACACGGTTATTATTTCTACTGTTGATGATGACGGTCTGCCCGTAACAAATGCCATTGACATTATGTATTATGATGACGGCGGTTTGTATTTTCTTACTGCAAAAGGCAAAAATTTTTATGAAAGGCTGAAGAAACGTAAATTTCTTGCCTTAACGGGCATTAAGGGGAAAGATACTATGTCGCGTACAGCAGTTTCAGTCAGAGGAGAAGTGCAGGAGCTTGGCGCTGATATGTTGCCGATACTTTTTGAACGAAATCCCTATATGTATGAAATTTATCCTACGGAAAGGTCGCGTGAGGCATTAAGCGTGTTTAAAATTCATAAAGGCAGCGGAGAGTGGTTTGACCTTTCTAAAAAGCCGATTGAACGCGCAGTGTTTTCATTTAACGCCCCTTTGAAAAAGCAAGATAAATATTGTATTACGGATAAATGTATCGGTTGTTGCAATTGTGTTTCGGCCTGTCCGCAGAATTGCATTGATACAACAAAAATACCTTTTGAAATACGTCAGGAAAATTGCCTGCATTGCGGCAACTGCTTTGAAATTTGTCCTCAAAATTCTGTTATCAGAAAGGAATAATACTATGACGCAGTCGGAAAGAAGAATATATTTAATTGAAAAATTGCTTAGCGAGAATAAACAATACAGAAAAATGGAGATTCCTGCAAATTCTCACGAGCAAAAACAATTGCTGCGTTCTTTGTTTAATGTGCGTATGCCAAATCCGATAGACAGAGAATTTATTAAAATTCAGAATGAATATCTGACTGAAGAAACAATAAAAAAAGGCATTACTGATTTTGAGGACTTAGAGCCTGTAAAAGAAGGCATTTATCTTTGGCAAGGCGATATTACAACCCTGAAAATTGATGCTGTTGTAAATGCGGCAAATAGTCAGATGCTGGGTTGTTTTTGCCCTTGTCACGGTTGTATTGATAATGCAATTCATACCTTTGCCGGTGTTCAGTTAAGGCTTGAATGCGCAAAGCTTATGGAAAATCAGGGTCACGCTGAAGAAACAGGAAAGGCAAAAATTACGCCCGCTTTTAATCTGCCGTGTCAATATGTGCTGCATACGGTTGGACCGATTATCACAAGTGAATTGTCGGAAAAGGATTGCAATTTGCTTGCTTCCTGTTATAATTCCTGTATGGAATTGGCAGATAAAAATAAAATAAAAAGCATAGCTTTTTGCTGTATTTCCACGGGAGAGTTTCATTTTCCAAATGACAAGGCGGCAGAAATTGCAATAAAAACAATAGAAGAATACAGGGAAAAGAAAAAAACCGAAATTGAGGTGGTATTCAATGTTTTCAAGCAAAAGGATTACACCGTTTACCGAAAATTACTCACAGCAGATTGATAAACTTAAAAAAGAAATAGAAAATGCTGATGCTGTTGTCATCGGAGCAGGAGCGGGGCTGTCTGCTTCAGCAGGATTTACCTATTCAGGTGAGCGTTTTGAAAAACACTTTTCTGATTTCCGTATAAAATACGGCATAACTGATATGTATTCAGGCGGATTTTATCCGTTCGGCACGCCTGAAGAATATTGGGCATGGTGGAGCAGACATATTTATTTTAACCGCTATGATACAGAGGCAGGAAAGCCTTATGTTGATTTGCTGTCAATTATAAAATATAAAGACTATTTTGTGATTACCACAAATGTTGACCACCAATTTCAGCTGGCCGGGTTTGATAAAAAACGTCTATTTTATACACAGGGTGATTACGGGTTATGGCAGTGCTCCAAAGCCTGTCATGATAAAACTTATGATAATGAAGAAACTGTCCGTAAGATGATTGCCAAGCAGGAAAATATGAAGATTCCGTCGGAGTTAATTCCGTATTGTCCTGTCTGCGGTGCACCTATGACAATGAATTTGCGATGTGACGATACATTTGTGCAGGATAGCGGCTGGTATGCCGCGGCAACCCGTTATGACGACTTTATCCGCAGCCGAAAGGATTTGCGTATTTTATTCCTTGAACTGGGTGTAGGAACAAATACACCTGCAATTATAAAATATCCTTTTTGGCAGATGACGGCAAAAAATCCTGAAGCTATATATGCCTGTATAAATCTGGGCGAAGCAATGTGCCCGAAGGTAATTGAAAACCGGTCTGTTTGCATTAATGCAGACATAAAGGAAATTTTGGAAGCGCTTAAATCTTAATGAAAATTTAATACGAGCTTTGAGTGTGTATATTAGAAAATACTTGACAGATATAAACTTTGATAGATCCGCAGAGGAATAATACCTTTGCGGATTTTATTTACAGCAACACATAACAAAAATGAATTTATTTGAAAAGTAAGGCTTTTTAATAGCACGTCAAGCATATTACGACTTATAATCCCAAAATAAAATGCTTGCAATAAACCTTGCTGTTTGATATAATCAAAATATATACGCCGATAAAATTAATAATGGGGTATTAAAATGAAGTCCGAAAATATGATAAAAAGAGTGCTTTGTATTACGCTTGTAATATTTACTGTTTTGTTTTGCGGTATAACTGCATTTGCGGTTGACTATGACGGCGACGGAATCGACGATGACGTAACCGAGTATGTTGCCCCTCAGACGGATGTATATACCGAACCCGTTACAGAGCCTTATGTTGAGCCTGAAACCGAGCCTGCTACAGACCCTTATGTTGAACCTGAAACCGAAGAACCCTACGTTGAGGAAACAACTGAGTATGTTGAGCCCGAAACCGACCCCGTTCAGGAAGAAACAGAGGCAACTGCTCAGGAACAGCAGTATGTCGAGCCTGTGCAGCAGGATACAACTGCGGAATTTATTGCCCCTACAGTTGCAAAAACGGTAAGTCAGAAGAAGTATTCAACGAATTACACCGCAGGAATTGTGTCTTGGATTTGCGTTGCAATAGGCGTTATTGTTGTGTTGTCGGTTATTGTCAGCACAAAGGTAAGCGGCAGAAAGGTAAAACGTAACAGGATATGAGCGAATTTATGATAGGCAATGTCAAGCTCGGCTCCCGTGTTTTGCTTGCGCCTATGGCAGGAGTGAGCGACAGGGCTTACCGTGAACTTTGCGTAAAATTCGGCGCAGGCTACTGCGTCAGCGAAATGGTAAGCTCAAAGGCTTTGTCATTTAACAGCAAAAAGAGCGAAGAGCTTATGGATATTTCCGAATATGAACGTCCGTGCGGAATTCAGATTTTCGGAGATGATCCTGAGTGTATGGCTCAGGCGGCAGAGCACGCAATGCTTAATCATCCGGATATAATTGACATTAATATGGGTTGTCCCGCTCCAAAAATCAGCTCAAACGGCAGCGGCAGTGCATTGATGAGAGATCCGCAGCTTTGCGGTGAGATCGTTCGGGCAGTAGTAAAAAGCTGTGATGTGCCCGTTACGGTAAAAATCCGCAAGGGTTGGGATGATGAAAACGTTAATGCCGTTGAGGTTGCAAAAATATGCGAACAGGCTGGCGCAAGCGCGGTTACCGTTCACGGCAGAACTCGGATGCAGTACTATAAACCGCCTGTTGATTATGATATTATCAGAAAAGTAAAAAGAGCGGTAAGCATTCCCGTAATTGCAAACGGAGACATTGACTCCGCAGAAAAGGCGAAACAGGTTCTTGAACAGACCGAATGTGACCTCATTATGGTGGGAAGGGCAACGCTTGGAAATCCGTGGCTGTTTTCTCAGATTAATACATATATAGATGATCCTGATACTGAGCTTGTTTTTCCGACATTTGAAGAAAAGCTTGACGTAATGATTGAGCACATAGAAGCGATGGTCAATTACAAGGGCGAACATATGGCTCTTCTTCAGGCGAGAAAGCTTGTTGTCGGGTATTTTAAAGGAATAAGAGGAGCCGCTTCACTCAGAAACGAAGCGGGAAGAATTTCTACACTTGAAGATTTGTACGCACTAAAGGAAAAAGCTTTGACTGTTTCTTCGGCGTGCTGATTAAATATAATTAAGTAAATAAGGGGATTTTTTACATGAGTGAAAAAACAAATATTCCATCACTTGACTATCTTAACAACTATGATCCTGCAGTAGGACAGGCTATGACTGACGAACTTAAAAGACAGCGCAGAAACCTTGAGCTTATTGCAAGTGAAAATATTGTTTCTCCTGCGGTAATGGCGGCTATGGGAAGTCTGCTTACAAACAAGTATGCAGAGGGCTATCCCGGAAAGCGTTATTACGGCGGCTGTGAGTGTGTTGACGTTGTTGAGGAAATTGCACGTCAGCGTGCCTGCGAGCTTTTCGGTGCAGAGCACGCAAATGTTCAGCCTCATTCTGGAGCACAGGCTAACACGGCAGTTTACTTTGCAATGCTTGAGCCGGGCGATACGGTAATGGGTATGAACTTAAACGAGGGCGGTCACCTAACACACGGTTCACCTGTAAATATCTCAGGTAAATACTTTAACTTTGTTCCTTACGGTGTGGATCCCGAAACACACAGAATTGACTATGACAAGGTTCTTGATATTGCAAAAGAATGTAAGCCAAAGCTTATTGTTGCAGGTGCGTCGGCTTATCCGAGAATTATTGATTTTGCAAAGCTCAGAGAAATTGCAGACGCTGTTGGAGCATATCTTATGGTTGATATGGCGCATATTGCAGGTCTTGTTGCCGCAGGTGTTCATCCGAATCCCGTGCCATACTGCGAATTTGTTACTACAACAACACACAAAACCCTCAGAGGTCCGCGCGGCGGTCTTATTCTCTGCCGTGAGGAGTTTGCAAAGCAGATTGACAAGGCTATTTTCCCGGGTACTCAGGGCGGTCCTCTTATGCACACAATTGCCGCAAAGGCTGTATGCTTCGGCGAGGCTTTGAAACCCGAATTCAAAGAATACGGCGCAAAGATCGTATCAAACTGCAAGGCTCTTGCCGACGGTCTTTTAAAGAGAGGCAACAAGCTTGTGTCGGGCGGTACCGACAATCACGTTCTTTTGCTTGACCTTCGTGACACAGACGTTACGGGCAAGGAGCTTGAAGCCCGTCTTGATGACTGTTATATAACCGTCAATAAGAATACGATTCCGGGAGAACCGCGTTCTCCGTTTGTAACAAGCGGTGTAAGAATAGGAACTGCGGCTGTTACTACAAGAGGACTTAACGAGGAAGATATGGACAAAATTGCCGAGTACATTACCCTTGTGCTTAATGATTATGAAAACAGCAAGGAAATGGTAAGAGCAGGCGTTGAGGAAATTTGTAAGAAGTATCCGCTTTACGAATAATTTTATAAGAATAAATATAGGGGCATTCTCCGTAAGGAGGATGCCCCGTAGAATATCGAAAAAGGTTCAGCTTTCGCTGGACCTTTTTGCTGTATAGAAAATTGCTTTGTTATACTCGGCAAATAAGATATTTAATTTGTCGAACCTTTCTTCCCGAATTGTGAGCGACATCATGTCGCTTTTTTGATATCTATAATATTTTGTTGACATTACAAGAACTCTATGTTACAATATATCACATAATAAGATTATATGTATAAAATAAACTGAAAAATCGCTAAAATTTTTCCTCAAGTAAGATACTTATGTTTTATCACCGCGAAAATCCGCATTTAATCGGACTTTCGCGGTT